>JALEGQ010000184.1 GCA_022763385.1 bacterium | reverse complement strand
TCAAGACTATCTCGCTCGTCGACGGGATAAAGATGCAGACGCAGCTGAATTCCTCTCTGAAGAGTCTGATGAGGAGAAAGAAGCTGCTGGGAGCTAATCGTTGCTGAGCACTGCGACTCGACCTATACTATAAGAGAAAGGTTAACCATTCGTAGGGAGAGAACGCGTGAACGAAGAGAGTTCAGTTTCAGAAGAGGTCGCAAAAACCGCAGAAGAGATCGTTTCTAGCGGAGAGCGAATTACTGAGCGGATTTCGAAACTCCTTCTCGACGCTCTACAGCAGGCGGAAGAAGGGGTCTCGACTTACGCCTCCGCCGTTCGAAGCGTTCTCACCGGTGCGCTGAGGGATATTGAGCGGAGCGTTCCTGAAGACCAAGAGAGCACCCTCCGTCAGGTCCACGATGGAATCTGTGATGCCGGCGCGAAGGCTGCTTCCTCTCTTGAACTCACCCTTGAGGAGGCAAAGGCGAGAAGTGCAGCCTTTCGGGAAAACGAACTCACCCGTATGACCGAAAATCTCGGTGTCCTTGAAGAAGAGCTTGTCCGGACGATGACATCTTTTTCGAAACAGAGCACCTCTGAGCTTTCTCAACAGTTAAAAAATCTTGTTGAGCACACCAGCCGAACCGGAAGTAGCATGCGTCCCTCAATTGAAGCGGCACTTCGTGCGGCGAAGAACCATCCGCGAGAACTCCTTCAAGAGACAGCAGAAGCTGGAACAGCCCTTACGAAGTCCTTTGCCTCAACTCTTCTACGCAAAGCAGCAGATATGCTTGAATCAGCGGCGGAAAAGACCGCAGACAAGAGTGAGTAACCTCGGATCAGTTCTCTTTCGTATCGTGATGGCTCCCGTACTTAAAGAACCGTATCCCGAGGTGGATTATTCCGAGTAGAGCGATCAGCAATCCGAAGATCCCAAGTGTTTGAAAGAGATCACCCCCATCCTCTGCGAGACTACCAGCAAGAATAAGGATTGAAGAAGCGGTGATCACTCCTGCTACGATCAGAGCAAGTGCGATATTCCCACTTGAATATTCAATCGTTCCCGTTAGCCGTTCCAACTTATTGTGCTCTAGACTGATGCTAAAGTGATTTCCTCGAATCTGGGCGAGGAGATTCTGTAACTCGAAGGGAAGCTCTTCCGCAAGCTCGGCATACTTCATCACCGTTCGCTCAACTCGGGTTCGAAGAGCTCGAAAACCATACCGCTCCGCCACCAGTCGCTCCAAAAAAGGGCGGGTATGCTGAACAGGATCAAAGTGAGGCGCGAGCCATTCTCCGACTCCCTCCATCGTGGTGATAGCCTTAATGAGAAAAATGATATCACTTGGAAGACGGATCCCGTTTCGGCGCAAGAGCTCGAAAAAATCTTGGAGTACCACACCAAAATCAAGGGTTTCGAGAGTCGTATCTTGAAAGCGGGAGATGAGATCCCAGGCCTCACCACGGAGTTGTCGGCGATTCAGAATCTTCGGGTCGGCATACGTAAGCGCTCCGACCACCGTAATGACCTTATCGAGATCTGCTGAAGTAATTCCGATCAGGAGATCGGCGATCTGTTCTGCAGTTCGGTTGTCGATATGACCAGTCATCCCGCAATCAACAAAGGTGAGCTTTCCGTCCTCGGTAACGAAGAGATTCCCGGGATGGGGATCCGCATGAAAGAACCGAAGCTCCAAACACTGTCGTAATACCGCCTCTGTTCCCGCCTCTGCGATCCGCATGCGCGCCTCCTCGCTTAAGGTAAGCGGATCAACCTGAGACAGTGGCCTCCCTGCTGCCTCAGAGAGGGTAAGTACGTTCTTGGTCGTAGTATCCCAAAATACCGTGGGAAAGGAGATTCGCTCATCATCACGAAAGAACTCTCGTAACCGATCAGTGGAACGCCCCTCTCGCCCAAGATCGACCTCCCGCTTCAGCTCACGGGAGAACTCTTTGACGACCTCAGTCGCACTGTATCCGAGCTCTTCAAAGTGCCGTTCAACAAACTCCGCAAGACCTGCGAGCACCTCCATATCAGAGTGAATCTGTTCGCGGATACCGGGCCGCAACACTTTAAGCACCACCGGGGTCTCATCACGGAGTACCGCTCGATGAACTTGCGCCATAGACGCTGCTGCAAGCGGAGTCTCATCAATCGAGAGAAACAGTTCCTCCAACGGCTGAGAGAGTTCTCGAGAGAGAAGCTCTCGGATAGCGGAAAACTCAACTCGAGGGCAGTCATCCTGGAGCTTTCGGAGCTCATCACTCCACTCATCTGGGATGAGATCTGATCGGACGCTCATTACCTGACCGAGCTTGATAAAGGTTGGGCCAAGCTCCTCTAGCACCTTTCGAATCCGCACCGGCCTGGGCAGCTTCTCAACGTCCTCTAACGGTGGAAGTACCCCGAAAAGCCCCTTATCAATTCCGAGTCGAACATCAAGCCGATTCTGAGTAATAAAGTCCTCAAAACCGTGTCGGAAAAGGACCCCTAAGATCTCCTGATACCGCTTTGCATTCTGAATGGTTTGGCCTAACTGTCCGACATTTACCATCTCATCCTACCGAATATTCCAGATCTTGTGTTGCTGAAGAGAGAGCCGCCACCCTGGATTTTCCTTCACCAGTTCAATACACCACTCGAGAGTTCTCCGATCGAGGTGCCCGCCGGCAAAAGCTGGAGAGATCAGTTTATGTTCCATCCTCGTAAGCTTCGGCTTCGGAAGTCCTTGTCCATAACTTCGTACATATTTCAGTTCATCACAACGGGAGAGTCGGACTGCATGCTCTGCAACCTTCGGAGAACAGGTAATCCAATCGAGGAGCTCGAGGAGGGGTGGCGCTGGTTCAACCGATCCATTTGTCTCAACAGCGAGCAGATAGCCCTGCTCTTTTAGAAAAAGCGCCAAATCTGTATCGAGCTGAAGGAGTGGCTCTCCACCAGTGCAGATAATCCAACGACACGCTGGAGAGCATTCTCGCAACTCCTCTCCAATCTCTTCTGCTGAGAGGCGACGACCACTGACAAACTCTGTATCGCAGTCAAAACCGTGTGTTTCTTGCGAACATTGAAGGTTACAACCCGAAAAACGGAGAAACAACGCCGGAGTTCCTGCCCGTACTCCCTCTCCCTGCAGCGAGTAAAAGATCTCGTTAATCTGATAACCACTCACCTCTTCTCTCCACGTCCTTCATTACGCTCAAACAGTCGTTTCACCGCATCACTTGCCAGATCAAGACTCTCTTCTGCGAAGCAGTTCTCGGTTTCCCAAAAAATCACCTTATGAACAAGAACCCCACTCCCACGAAGAAGTTCTGGGCAAACACTCCAAAGCAGGTGATGAGCCAGATTTTCCGCAGTTGGATTCGCATCGAGGATAAATGGGGCCTTCTCCCCTGGACACTGCTTCACAAGGGCAATGGTCTCCGTATCCTCCGCAGAGAGGATCACGGTGTGATCCCAATGCGTATCGATCCACTCACCGACGGTATTCTTGAGGACAGAGAAGTCTATCACCATGCCATGCTCATCAAGTCCTGGCCGTGAACGGTCGCTTGAGATCGCATGAACCTCAACCACCGCATTGTGGCCGTGAAGAGTCGCGCACTTTCCCTGATAGTTGTGGAGTCGGTGTCCGTAACAGAAACGAACCCGACGCATACAGCTCTGCATACTATTCTTCCAACCCAGTATATCCAAAGAACTCCATCGTACCAGAACTGCCCTACTCTTGCCGAACCGAAGTATCCTTCCGAGCATGAGAACTTGAAGAAGACCGATCAACAGAGAGGAGCGCTGGAGGTGGGCCATCTGCCCTTCGAGGGCGTTTTCCACTCTCAACGCGCTTTCCCTCCTCAGAGTCAAAGAAGGATTGCTCCGCCTCCTCTTCTGAGACGAACATTCCACCGATATTCACAATCCCTAGACCGAGGCTCTTGATAACCTGGGGCACAAAGGAGGGAATATCTGGAAGCGGAAGGGAAAGTGATCCTCCAACCGGTAGGGGAACCGGAATCTTCAAGAGCTCAATCCCGATCACCAGGTCGAGAGCCTCTTCAAAACCAACCGTACCATTAAAGGTGATATTCGGAAGAATCGCTCCATCAAAGAGCGTATCTTTCAGCTCAGCGCCGTTGCCATCAACAAAGGCTCGAATCTTGGCCCGATCGAACACAATCTGGCCAGTGGAGCTGATCTTCCGATTAATGGAACTCGTGATGTCGGTAATCGCATCCGGAAGAAGCGCTCCTCCGACCATTCCAACTGTATCAGAGAGCGCGTTGACGGGGATAAAGAGAAGATTCACCGGGGGAGTATCTTGGAGGTACGCTGGGAGGTGGAGATCCTGTATTGACGCACGAAGGTCTCCTTCCATGGGAAGAGGAAGAACACGAGAAGCATCCGGTGAGTCTCTTATCTCTTTCGGAGAGCGAGCGACAAACGTCAGACGAGAGAGCTCCCCCGTAATCGGCTCACCATCAACACCAGCGAACGCCTGAAAGAGAGGTTCCAGCGAGAGCTTCTCGACGGAGAGATCGAGCGCCAGCGGATCATCTTCTTCATCAGGATAGAACGAAAAATCGAACTCAACGGGAGCTTCATTCAGCAAGAAGTTCAGCGCCTCGATATGCAATGCGCCGCTGCGATACATCAGGTGAGAATTTAACCCGGTAGCACGAACGCTCTCATAGGAGATCTCATCGGCTGAAACCTGGAGATCCAGCTCAAAAGGAACCGCTGGAATAAAGCTTTTCGCCTCGGAGGGCGTGTTGTCTTCGGGGCTCTCTTCTGTCACCTCCTCATCCCTCTCCATTCCTAAAAACATCTGCTCTAGCGCGTCAAGAAAGAGGCTCGTACTCTGAAGAGACCCTGAAAAAGACGGCGTAGAGTCTGACCGGACATACTTTCCACGAATCTCAAGATCACCAACAGATCGCTGCCCCTCCAGAAGTTGAAGGCTCAGAAGATCAAGATTCACCTCTTCATCTGACTGCTGACCAACCTCACCACGAAGGCTCCCGACGAGGACACTCTCATCAACAAGAGGAATGGGAAGATCAGGGATTCGACGAAGCAGTGGCAGCGGAAGACGAAACTCCGCGACATCAATCTTTGTCGGAGCCTCCCCGGCTGGAAAGGTGAATTCTCCGTTCAACTCAGCAGAAGATCCTTCAGCAGGACGGATCTCAAGAGCAGTTTTTCGAAGAGAGATTCCCGAGGAATCCACCGAGAAATTCCCCGAAAGAGCGAGAGCGTCATGCTGAAAGTGGAGATAGCTCGTCTCACCCGAAACATCATCACAGAGAATCTCGTAATCGACCCCTACCCGGCTCCGATCAGAGGCAAGGGCGACACGAGAGTGAAATTTTCCCTTCAATGTTGAAGGAACGAGCTGCTGCTCTCCCTCAGCACTAAAGAGAAAGCGAAAGGAAAGAGCTCCTCCAGCCTCCGAATGGAAATCATCAAGGGAAAGAGAAAAATCGTGAAGCGCTACCCGCTTTGGATATCTCTCTCCATACCGACCACTCGGGAAAAAAAGCGTAACACCCCGAACATCAAGCTTCTCTATTGAGAGAAGAAACGGAAGTTTCCCATACAGCCCCTCATTATCCACTGAAGACGGGGCACTCTCAGAAACCTCATCTTCCCCTTCCCCGCCATCCAAAAAGCTCCCAATAAAGATCTTCGCATCAGAAATAGAGAGATCCGTCAGTTCAGCCCTCCCAAAAAGCAACGAAAAAGGTCTATAGCGAAGAGTAAGCTCCCCGATCCGGCTCTCATCACCATCTTTTCCCGTGAACGAAACCCCTTCCAAGGAGATCTCCCGAGCCAGATTCACCCGCATCGACTCCACCCGAACACTCCCACCGAGCGCACGACTCAACCGAGGAAAGAGAAACGTCTCATACGCCCACTGGGTATGAAAAAGCACCAAAAGGCCCAGCACCAGCGAAACGAAAAGAACCGCCCCCCACAACACCACCCGCCGCACCCAAACCATTTCATCGCCCAAATTAATTCGTCCCCGGGATGACTATCCCATTTTTCACTTCTACAGCCGGTCTAAAACAGCAGCAAAATCAATGAGATACCGTGATGGCCACGGCAACACCGGGACGCTTGAGAGCGGAGAAAATGGGATAGTCATCCCGGGGACGAATTTTAGAAGGTCATTTTTTTCAGATTTCAGGAAACTTTTTTGCGGAATATTCGATGTATGAGGCATGGCAAGAAGAAAAAGAACCATCGTCGTTGGAAGGCCTCATCATGTGACCCAGAGAGGGGTGCGGAGGCAGAACGTATTTTTTGATGATGAGGACCGTCATGTGTACCTGCGCCTGCTGAAAGAGCAGAGCATTCGGTACAAGGTCGAGATCGTGGGGTACTGTCTGATGACGAACCATGTCCACCTGATGTTGGTCCCATATTACGAAGATTCCCTGTGGAGGGCGATTCAAGGGGTTCATAAACGGTATGCTGATTATCTCAATGCCAAGATGGGCTGGACTGGTCATGCTTGGCAGGAGAAGTTTTACTCAAGTCCGGTAGATGAACAGTTTTTCTGGGTAGCGCTCCGATATATTGAACAAAATCCACTTGTTGCAAAGATGGTCAAACATCCCGCTGACTATAAGTGGTCGAGCGCAGCAGGGCACTGCGGAAGACGGGAAGACCCCCTCCTGACACGGAGAGAGAAATGGTGTCTCTTAAAGTTACAGGTAGTCAACTGGGAATCCTGGGTAATTGAAGAGGAACAAGAAGAGCGAATCCACCTTCTTCGAGAGTGTACCTCTCGAGACCTTCCTACTGGATCCGAAAAGTTTCTCGATAAGATTGAGAGAAAAACTGGGCGTAGCGCCCGGGCCGCAAAACGTGGACGGCCAAAAAAGTCAGAATGAGGGGTTGAAAATTCGTCCCCGGAAAATTCGTCCCCGGAAAATTCGTCCCCGGAAAATTCGGGAAAATTCGTCCCCGGGATGACTATCCCGATTTTTCAGCGTACGCCATAAAATAGATTCAGCAAAATCGAATACTTACCTCATCAATCCCAGAGTTCAAAATGTTATGGGGGCAATGACGAAAGATTTGAAAAAATGGGATAGTCATCCCGGGGACGAATTTCCAAGTTCGAAGAGTGATTACGGATGTCTGATCTGATTACATCGCTGCAACCCCGTTCCACTCTCTGTGCTGCACGAGATGAAGTCAAACTGCTGACCGGTGAGGTCGACGAAGACTTCTATCGTTGCGGTACCACGCTGTTCATCAACCTGAATATCTACGAGTGGGCTACTTGCCGCGGCAATAAGGTCTGGAAGAACTTCTCCACCATTCATCAGCAGAGAGGTATTGGTCCAGTTAATCTCCTGAAACGGAAGGTGCGTTATCTCAAACCGAGCTCGCTGCGGATTTACAGAGATATCAAGCCTCGGTGGACAGTACTCCAGGACGATCTCATTGAGATTAATTGGGTTCTTCCACGCGTTGGCTCCTCCCGGAACCGGCTCTCGCTCACTCCGCATAATCTCTTTCAATTCATTTACGACGGTACAGTTGTTGCTCACCGGAGCCACATCGGTACTCTCCATCGGGTCATTCTCGAGATCATAGAGAAGAAAATCATCAGGTCCGGCTTTATCGATTCTGACGAGTTTCCATTTCCCCTTTCGAACTGCCTGGATAGAATCGGAAATGAAGTCAATTGGAGCTCCTGCCCTATTCGCGTTTTCCCAGTAGAGAAAATCTCGCTCAAGTGTCTGTCCTCCTTCGAAAGCAGGAAGTAGTGAGGTCCCATCGAGTTCCATTGCTGCGGGGAGATCCACCTCGATCAATTCAGCGATCGTAGGGTAGATATCCCAGAGCGCTGCCAGATCGCTCCGAATCGTGCCCTGATGGGCACCCCTCATCCGTTCTGGAAGGTGCACGATAAAAGGCACCTTGATTCCTCCCTCATACAACGCTCCTTTCCGTCCTCGATATCCACCAGCGCTGTCAAATGAGAAGGTATCATTGGGATCATCTCGTCTCATGCCCGATGCGTTGTGAGGTCCGTTATCACTCGTGAAGATGACGAGCGTATTATCGAGTAATCCCTCTGCCGCAAGTCGATCGAGGATCGTCTTTACATCCCGATCGAGGCGAGAGATCATCGCCGCGTAGGTTTTTCTCGGCTCGTCCACCCGCCGCAGATACGGCCAAGTATTCACCGGGTTCTGATCACCGAAGTATACGGAATCCTGAAAGGAGACTCCCTGGTAGTAATTCCAGGCAGGATCCGATGGCGGAAGATACAGCTCGGCATGCGGAATAGTCCACGGCAGATAGAGGAAGAACGGTGAATCACGATTCTCGGTAATGAAGGTATCTGCCCGCTCGAGAAATTCATCCTGTGTGAACTTCGTCATCGGAAATCGAGGGGAGTACTCAACCGTCTTTCCATCCTCTATGTGGTAGAGGTTCTGTCGCTTTCCAAGCGGAGCAACCAAAGCACCACTCGCATTTCGATGAGAACCGACTCCAAAGTACGGCTGATACGGAGTTGCCTGTGCCGGAGTCGCAGGACTATCAAGGAGGTAAAGGTGAGCATCGGTGTGATTGAGAAATCCGTAGAACTCATCAAAACCAACCTCTTCCGGAAGACCGAACTCCGGATTTCCAGGCCAGAGATTTGGATCGGTGGGATTGCGATCACTCGTAAAACTCGACATCCCCCACTTGCCGATAACCCCAGTACGGTACCCTGCTTCCTGCATCATCGCTGGAAGTAGTTTATCTGGCGACCAGATCACCCAGCTATTGGGGGCTTGGTTGTCATAGAAGGTGTTCCCACTGTGCTTTCCACTCATCAGTGTATTTCTGGCAGGAGGACACCATGCTGCACCGGAGTAGAAGTTTTCGAAGGTGAGGCCGGACTGTGCCATCGCCCGAAGATGTGGGGTCCGGATGTGCTGTTGATTGAAAGGAGGAGATTCAATATCTCCGTAGCCGAGGTCATCAGCAAAGATCATCACCACATTCACTGGATTATAGATAATCTTCCAATCTGAAGGGTCATAGTCCTCGATAGTGATGGAATTGCCAGCAGCATTTGGAAAGGTGAGGCGAAGCTCTGCCCCCTGCTGCACACGCTGCACCTCAGATTCCTCGATATTCACGAGATAGAGTCGGTTCTCTCCATCCCCATCGCGCAAGATATCCGCTCCATCAAAGGTTCCACCGTTTGACTTCTTATAGAAGTAGATATCATTTCCAAGTCCTCCTTCGAGGATGTCATCACCTTCATCTCCATACAGGCGATCAACTCCCTGACCACCGTACAGCAGATCTCCCCCAGCCCCACCACGAACGGTGTCGTCATCTCCTCCGCCGCCAAGACGATCATCTCCGCCCTCGCCAAGAAGGGTATCCTTCCCGCAGCCGCCAAGGATATCCTCTGCACCGTTACTTCCGACGAGGGTATCGGAGACGTCAGAGAGTCCAGAGCAGTCTCTACTCTCGATAAGACCTTCGCCTATCACCAGTGGGCGAGCCGACCCCTGAAGCTCGACGAGATTCCCTTCCGGAAAGTTCTCTGCAAATGCCTGCACCGAATATGTTCCAGCAGGAAACGAATACACCTCTGGATGTAGGGGAACAAGAAAATCTCCGTTACTCTCAGATGGCAGTACCTTTTCGAATAGCTGACTACTCCCATCAGAGATACGAACAGTGACCGGAATCGCACTGTTCGGCCTATCTTGATCTGACGCTGAACCAGCGGCACCCAACCTTGGAATCGCACTCTGGCGAAGCACTCCCGTCGGCTGATGATTCCCGGAAATAAGAAAATCATTTCCTGCAACTCCACTGGAAAGGGGGAGTACCTGATCCTGTCGGCCACCATTTCCTCGGACGGTATCTAATGCCGTGACCCGAACGTAGTACCGTCCCGGTGCCAGCGAGCCATTCGGAATATCATACCGATATCCTACGGTCTCAAGGGGCACCTCTCCTGCCTGTTTTACATCACCTCGGTTAAGGGTTGTTGATACCTGAACGGTTCGCACTGGGGCATTTTGAAAAGCAGGATTATCAAAGATCTCCACCCGAACAGAAACCTGTCCCCGAAGATCATTCGGGTCAAACGCCCAACCCGCGATTCGGGTTGGAGAGACGCGATCTATATACCCATAGGGCGGGTTATTGACGGCTTGAATATTTCGAGTCACGGCAGCGCTTGCTTGACCTCCGATAGCGTGGAGGTATCGGATGGCCTTGCCGCTATAAAAATCTTTCGCGCGAACACTCCCACCACCGGTTCCAGAGAGCATCAGGTCATTCCCCTGCTGCTGATAGCGGAAGCTCCGTGCATCAGTAGTGCCCTGAACAAAGAGAGCGTTGTGATTGCTCGAACCGTTGTCTGGATCCTCAACAACGGTTCCATTCCCATCCCCAGTTCGATAGACGAAGATATCGGTTCCACCTCCCCCAGAGAGGAGGTCGCCGTCTCCAGTATCTCCAGAGATGATATCATTCCCCTGGCCACCATAGAGAGAATCTCTTCCACCTCCACCGAGGATTACATCTGAACCACTGTTCCCATTGACAAAATCATTTCCACTATTTCCATTGATAAAGTCATCCCCATCTCCGCCGGAGCCACGATCATCTCCTCCTAAAAGGGATATCGTATCGTTTCCTCCCTCGCCACACCCACGGTTCCCGTTGCTATCGCCTGTCAGGGTATCGTTTCCACTGGTCGCTCCAGTGATCAACGTGAGGTGAGGATAATCGTCAAAGCAGGGGGTCTGCCCAAATGAAAGGACCGGAGTGAGCAGAAGTAAAAAGGCGAACCAGCTCGCTGCTCGATTTCGGAAGATATTCGTCACATTCAATCGTTGTTCAAACCTCGCCATAGTCTTGCTCCTGAGCGTTTCTCAATGCACCACCACCGTGAGCTACAATCGAAACGAAGTCTACTCCTATAACCCCGAATAAAGAGAATAGATTTCATTCCTTCTGCCAGGAGGTGATAAGCATTCACATGCTGGGTAAATATCCGAAATAAAAAGATATTCGCAGCCGATTGGAGTAGGAAAACTATTTCTCATATACTCATTGGTGCGGCTGCCATACAGTGCTGCCATTTCAGCCCTTTTGCTCGATATATCATTATGGCTCTTGGCGAATCATCAGATTTACCGCGAATTAGTCGAGTAGTGAGCTTAGATCTGTCTGAAGCGTATTCGCCACAAGACCTCACTCTTTGCCTCGAAGACCTAACAAGAAATCCCGAAATATTCGGCCGAATCCGTGCGGGTGTTGAAGCGGAAGGGATAGAGATAACCCTCTCCGGCTCGTTGAACACGCTACAGGGACTCACCGCAGAGCAGAAGGAACCACTCTGTAAGATCTTGGCACGCGCCGTAGAGAGACCGGGTCAACTTGCCCTGCGGCTGCAGCCGGAGAGCACCGACACTCCACAGCGAGTGAATCAGCGTGATTGCGAAAGGCTCCTCAGAGACCTTCTGCTTCCGGGAGTCCGAACGGCAGAGCAGATGAGTCAGGTAACAACGTTCTTTCAACGAGAGATAGAACGAACGGGTAAGCCGAACTCACTCTTTGGGATGAACCCGACCCTGATCCCCATCCTGCAAGAGACGAATGTGGACAATATTGCGAGGAATGTTGGGATCGTCAATATCTCTGGAGGGGGCATTGAGCTTGCCAGCTCGATTTCACGGCAGAGCTCCCCGCTCGCTGGAGCTGGCCCCCGAGGAGATCTTGCAGAAAAGGTCAAGGCACTCGTGGTGGACCTCGGGGGAGTCCTCACCAATGATCCCCTCGAAGCCTTTGCTGGATGGCTCTCGCAGAATAGTAGTCACCCGGATATCCCAGACGGGAATATTCGAGAGACGGATGGAGATGGTCAGCGGCGGAATCCAGAGCAACGTCGATATGATGCCATTCTCGAAAAGCTCCTCCCGATATGGCGTGAACGCTCACTCGAAAGCCTCTACGAAGCCGAGCCTCTTGCCTCATTTTGCAAGATAGCGCTCACGACACTGAACGGTGCAGGCTTTGTGATCACTTCGGGGGCTACTACTCAGCAAGAGCTTGAGAAGCAGCTTCTGGAGGCGCTTACCGAGAGTGTGAGAGAACATCGCGAGGTGTGTGATCTCGTAAAACGGTGGAGAGGTCCTCTCGTGTTCTGCACCACCAATACGGAGGCTACGATCGTTCCCCAGCGCGAGCGTCTCGAACAGATGGGCATTGATCTCCGATTTGCTGAATTTGTGACCTCGTATGATACCGGTCTCACAAAAGAGACTGACGAGGAAGAAGAAAGTTCTCTTGTTCAGGTCGGTATAGAGCGCGCCGTAAAAGCCCTTCAGGACCAGGGGGATAAGATCGCTCACCGAGGGAATGTACTCTACATTGATGATGCGCCAGCATATGTAGGCAAAGCACAATCCCTGGGCTGTACTGCCATCTGCCTCAATGGATCCGATCGCCAGGCCGTCTCCAACCTTCAGGCTCGGCTCGCTGGAAATGTTCACCTCTTAGCGACTCCACCGCCACAGATAGAGGTCCTCTTCTCTACTTCAAATGAGGAAGCTCGAGCGATGGGCCTCTATCCAAGCGAGAGCAGTGACTGGAATGAATTTTCAAAAGAAGTGGCGCAACACTTTGCCACCCTCCTCAAACAGAGAGGCTCCGATCTCACTGAGCTCGACTCGCTTGTCGTCGTTATTCCACAATCCATACAGGCGGAACAGATTGATGATGGAGACCATCAGATTCACGGCATAACTGCGACAGTAAACAATTACGATACTGGTTGGAATAAAGCGACCCTTGGGAAAGATGCCGTTCAGGAGAGCCAAGATCTTGGGGCGGTGATGTTACCGATCTTTCGAGAAGCCGGATTTACCGATCTGCGGAATATCGTCACAGCAAATGACTCGGCAGTACTTCCAAATGGAGCGCTGGAGTGGGGACCGCTCCAAGAAAACGAGCTGCCAGCAGCAATCGTTGCCAGCACTGGGACAAACCTTGCAGCGGCGGTCCGAACAGAGGAAGGAGAGCTTCTCATTAACAACTTTCAGGCCTCCAGCAACTGCTTACTCACTCTTGATTCACTGCGGGGAGTCGATCCTGCAGCTAACGAAGGAAATATCCCCGATCTGCATAGGGCGATATTCGCCAAACACCTCACCGAGGCGGAAGGTTTTAGCGAGAGCATGTCAGGTGCGGTGTCGGGCAGATACGTCATCTCAGGTTTCCTTGCTGGAGTCACTCACCTTGCTCGATCCGGTTGCCGATCTCTTGATCCCGTCTACACAGTCCTCAATGGCTTGGCCGATTCGGAAAGAACACGAGTAGCGAAAGAGCTCCTCTCCGTTCTCTGCGATCGAGGTGTTGTACACCCCACGGAAGGAATTGAGACCCTTCAACGGATGGCGCAGACCTCCCCAGGTCTCGGAAAAGTTCTCGCCGCGCTTGATGACGCCGGTGAGACCTACGACCACCTCAGAGCAGCAGCCATCGACGTTTCGGCACGCTCTGGTCAGATGGCCGGCCTCCTCGCCAGCCTCGCCGCACATCAAAATAAGAACCTCGGAGCAAGCGCCTCACGGGTGCTGGTGGATAGTGGTGCCGCAGCAAACAATATCGAATACCGAGAAGCGCTTATCGCCTCGGCTCATGAGCTTGTCAGCCGCCACGTTGAAGGACACTCCCTCCGACTCATCATCCAACCAGGAGAAAGCTCAAAAAGGATCCATGAATACCGAGATCTCCTCCTCGCTGGCATAGCGAAAACCGTATCTGCCGTTACGGAGTGCTGAGAAAAATGGGATAGTCATCCCAGGGACGAATTTTTTGAGGGGTGTAGTGGAAAAAGGGGAAAGTCGTACCAGGGACGAATTTCCGCGGGGGGCGCGGATTCCGAAGCGGCGGGAGATTACGGGGCTGCAGCAGCGGGGGAAGAAGATTTTCTCGAAGGGTTTTCTTGTTTGCTATCGGATAGAGCCGGGGAGCGAGTCGAGAATGGCGGTGACGGTGAGTAAGAAGGTTCATAAGCGGGCGGTGGTGCGGAATCGGATTAAACGGCGGGTGCGCGAGATCTTTCGGCGGCTCCGGCGTGAGCTGCCTCCGGGGACGGCGATGGTGATCATTGCTCGCGGGTCGGCAGTGGAGTGTTCTTTTGCCGAGTGTGAGGCACAGATTCTTCGCTCCCTCGCCTCTCACGGGTTAATCAAGAGGTAGAACAGCGGTGTGTCGGCAAGAAAAACAGGTACAGGTCGGTGGAGGCACATATGCCCCTCCGCGTCGGCACCGATATCTTATCGCTGCTCTCCTCCTCCTGATCTCCCTCTACCAGCGAGCCATATCACCCCTTCTTGGGGACCGGTGCCGTTTTTTTCCTCCCTGCTCGGAGTTTACTCGGGAGGCCCTCTGTCGATTTGGCCTTCTGCGTGGAGGATGGCTTGCGGCGGGCCGTCTCCTCCGATGCCATCCCTTGAGCTCAGGCGGTTTTGATCCCGTTCCAGGCGAGTCTCCCCCGACGAATGACGGCTCATGACCGGTTTCGGCCCCTTTTCTGCCCAGGGAGTGGATCCCTTTCCTCTGGTTCGGTACAACCTACAGGAGGTAAATCGACAGCAAAGCGGTGAAAACGAAGAGATCCTATGACGCAGACGAATAATACGAGTCCATTCGGTGATAAGAGAACGGCGCTGGCGTTCTTTCTCTCTCTGATCGTCATCATTGCGTATACCGAACTCCTCCTGAAGCCGGACGAACCACGGGATTGGAATGCTTCGCGAAACGGTGTTGACTCTTCTGCCAAGCCCACCTCTGCGAATCAGCCTCTCTCCGGAGCGGAGAGAAGACCTGGGCCTGTTCCTGCTCAAAGTAGCCCTGATACCGAAGGATCGTCGATATCCCTCCCAGAGAAAGCAGGAAATGAACCCCCTTCGCTGACACAGCCAACCCTTGCAGAGATCGAGGCTGCGCCCAGCACAACGGTAAAGACCTCTCTCTTCGAAGCCGAGATCTCTCACCTCGGAGGCCAGCTCTTGCACTTCTCACTCAACGAGCATACTGAGACCCGAGCTGGAGAAGAGCGGTATGACCTTGTTCGGACCGCAGCACCGCTCGCCCCCGAAGGGACAAGAGCAGATGCGGAACCGGCGATACTTCCGTTCCAGGTTGAACTGCTTGGTGGAAGTGATAGTGGGATTCTTTTTCCTGCTCCGGCAACCTCACAGGGAGCGACTTCAGCAGGAACACTCTCGCTTGGTGATGGAGAAACCGTACAGCTCTCCTTCCAAATTCCACTTGAAACCGGCGGAACATACACGAAGAAGTACCGTTTCTCCGGTGGCACCTACTTTATCGGTGTAGAGGCCGAGCTCTCAAACCCTCCAGCGGCCGCGCTTCCCCTTCGGCTCGGCTGGTCGTCCTATATTCCGGAAGAGATCGCCACGAGCTCCTACGATCCGGTGAGCTTCTCGTTCTTTCTTCCGAACGACAAAGTAGAACACTCTGCGGTGACCGAGTTGGAACCGCTCAGTGGCAAACAGGAGCACGTCGCCCGGTGGAGCGCTCTTGGTGACAAGTACTTTATGGCTTCCCTCTTAGCGACCGGAGAGAGCGACACGATGGTTGCTCGACGGAATGCCTCCCTCTACTCGCTTCAGGTAGTGGGCGATGCGAGTCAGGTCGCAACAAAGGCATACCTCGGCCCGAAAAACTACTCCGAACTGAAAGCACTGAACTCGATGGAGCTCCACCGAAGTGTAAATTTCGGATTCTTCGCATTCCTCGCAATCCCCCTGCTCACCGTGATTAATCTCTGCTACGCGATGCTCGGGAACTATGGCCTCGCCATTATCCTCCTCACCCTGCTCATTAAGCTTGCGTTTCTCCCCCTCACCCAAGTAAGCCTGAAGTCGATGAAAGCGATGCAGGATCTCCAACCGGAGATTAAGGCGCTCCGTGAGCGGGTGAAGGATCCCACTCAACTCAACCAGGAGATGTTCGCGCTCTACAAGAGAAAGGGGGTAAATCCGATGGGGGGATGTCTCCCCATGCTCATTCAGATCCCGGTCTTCCTCGGACTGTACAACGCGCTCCTCAATGCAACGGAGCTCCGCCACGCGCCATTTGCACTCTGGATCAACGATCTCTCTGCGCCAGAGGCGCTTCACCTCTTCGGAATTCCGGTGCCGGTCATGATCATCTTGATGGGGCTCAGCATGTTCTTTCAGCAGTGGCTCATGCCATCGAATATGGATGAACAGCAGAAAAAGGTGATGCTCTTCATGCCGGTGGTATTTACGATCATGTTTATCGTTTTCCCATTCCCTTCCGGACTCGTCCTGTACTGGCTCGTGAACAACCTGATCTCGATCGTTCAGCAGGTCTACCTCCGGACAGAGCGGAATGTCGGCCCGCTACAGGCAACCCTGGTAGCAAGCGCAGCAATTTTTGTCGGAGGCTTTGGCCTGACGCTGATCCCGTGGTGAGCAGTGTCTTCGCCCCCAAAACGCCCCGTCAATAACTCTTTCATTTCAGAGAGTTAGCGAAATAATCCATCTCCCCACTCCCCTCACCCCTGTTTTCCGGGAATAATGAGGGGCATCGGGATACGAGATTTTCTGATCCGGTCACGAAAATGGGGAGGTCGTACCAGTCCCTTATCCGAAAATGGCGTATATCAGCAGTTTTTTAGCGGGAGTGTGAAGCACCCCGCTCCCAGAACGGGATACGTTTGTACAGCACAGGAACACTCTTCTGAGGGGAACTATGGACTTTACAGACAACAACAAAGAACCGAACTTTTTTGAAAAATTTGGCCTTGAGGTCGCAAACGGAGAGGTCGAGGTTGGGCAAACCTATCCGATCTACGGGATGATCACCAAGCTCCTCAGCGATGAGCCGGGTGCTGTTGTTGTACAGATTAATTTTTCTATCACCGCCCACATGACCATACCGGACGAGAAGAAGGTAAACCTCCTCAAAGAGCGCGCATTTGAGCCGGGGATCTTTGTTTCAACGGTAAAGTCGAAAGACGATGGCCTTGAGGTCGATTGCAGTACGGTGGTCTTCGGTCGAAAACAGGACTACCACGCCTAACGCCTCCCAGATCATCTGTTCCCGAAAAAGCCCTGCCGAGACTCCCCTCTCGTGCAGGGCTTTTCTCTGTCTCGTCAGCTCTTTCCGTCCGCAGTGGTTGTCATTTCGAGCCCGAAAGTAGATGATAGGGAGGTAGAGCACTACCTGCGAAGACCACCTGAGAGAGACTGTATCACTCCCCATGAATTCTGCTGCTTCATCTGAAACCGAAAGTTCTTCGAGTCCTCCGCCGCCAACTCTCAAGGCCTGGCAAGAAACCCTCTCCTTTGTCAAAACGATCGGAATCCTCCTCCTCCTGGCGATCTTCATCCGAGGCACTCTCATCGAGGCCTTTAAGATTCCTTCGGGCTCGATGATTCCAACCCTCCGAATTGGAGATCACATTCTCGTTTCAAAGCTCAGCTACGGAATCCGCCTCCCGTTTGTAGAGAAACTTATCTTTCAATACGCCGAACCGGAGCGAGGCGATATCGTCGTGTTCACCCGGGTTGATGAATCTCGTACAATTGAAGATGAATCACGTGACAACGTTATTAAGCGAGTCATCGGTATCCCCGGAGACGAGATCGAGGTGCAACGGAACCGGTTGTACGTGAATAAAGTACTCCAAGAAGAACCGTATGCTCGATGGGAGAACGGAGGAGATCCGCTCGGGAACTTCGGCCCAAAGGTCGTCCCCGAAGGACATCTCCTGTTGCTCGGTGATAATCGAGATCACTCCCGAGACTCACGGTTCTGGCAAGACCCCTTTCTCCCCCAGGAGCGACTGAAGGGCAGGGCACTTTTTGTCTACTGGTCTTGGGATCAACTGAGTCGGATCGGGACTATCCTTCGGTAGAGTCTAACCGGAGAGCATGAGAAAAGAGCAGGCATCATGAAAGACAGTGAGATGCAGACTATCGCAGCTCTTGCGACCGCAGCCGCTCCTGCCGGAGTCGCGATCATTCGAATAAGTGGTCCTGATACCGCAGAGCTGCTCAAGAAGATCTTCCATTCGTCACTCTCGCTCGTCGAAAATCCTCGTCTCCTCTGTTACGGAAGTGTGGTTGATGGCGAAACGGTGCTTGATCGAGGACTCGGTGTCTTTATGAAGGGGCCACAGACCTTTACCGGAGAAGATGTCGGAGAACTGCATATCCACGGAAGTCCCCTGATCGCCAAACAGATCTTGGAACGGCTCTATGCACTCGGGGCGGTTCCAGCAGAACCGGGAGAGTTTTCAAAGCGAGCATTTCTCAACAACAAGGTCGACCTCGTGCAGGCAGAAGCTATCGGAGAGCTCATCGCAGCAACGAGCGAATCGGCGCTCCAGATCGCCTCAGAGAATCTCTCGGGAAAGTTAAGTCGATTTATCGATGAGGTGGCTGAGCCACTGAGAGATCTCCTCGCAGAGATTGAAGCAACCCTCGACTTTCCCGAAGAAGATATTCAACCCGAGCAACAGGGGACAATGACTACCGTAGTCACTAACGCGGAGAAGATCCTCTCTCAGCTTCACGAGAGCTTTTCATACGGAAGAACCGTGCGAGAAGGATACAAGGTTCTGCTCTGTGGACCTCCGAATGCTGGAAAATCGAGCCTCTTGAATATCCTCCTCGGCCAACAACGGGCCATCGTCACTGATATCTCTGGGACTACCCGGGATGTCATCGAAGAGCAGTGCACTATTGGAGAATATCGTTTTGTCTTATGTGATTCTGCCGGAATAACAGAGACAGACGATCCGGTTGAAAAGCTCGGAATTGAACTCTCCCTTGAACGACTCGCCTGGGCGGATCTTGTCCTAATCGTAATCGACGCCTCTGCTGAGTATCCGGAGCTTCAATCCCTTTTAAAGACCGTAAGAGAACGAAATTCATCGATCTGGATGATCACGAATAAGATCGACCTCAATACCGCAGCTATCGGAAAGTACTACTGTGACGGAACAATCTGTCGGCAAAACTTCTACCTCTCGGTAAAATCCGGCAACGGAGTACAAGAGCTCAAGGACGCACTTGTCTCAGCCGTAGAAAACTCACAGAACGATCACGGTGCCTCAAATAGCATCATCACCCAGGCGAGACAGGCTCACCTCGTCCGTCAGGCGACAGAACATCTTCAACACGGAATCTCACTCCTCCAAGGAAATAGCCCACTTGAGATTCTGAGTGAAGAGGTTCGCCTCTCTCTCTCCGCTCTCGAGGAGATCGTCGGAAAAACCTATACCGATGATATCCTCGGGCGTGTATTCTCAAAGTTCTGTATCGGAAAATAAACCGAGCCACCAACCAGCCGTGAACGAACTTCCGCACTACCTCACCTATCCGGTTCTTCGTGAGCCTCTTGAGCTCCGACGAGAAGAGCTCGAAGGAAAGCTCTATTTCGTGCTTCGGTGTCCTCTCGGCCTCACCCAACAGCCCCTCGTTCTCCAAGCAGTGGTCGCTCCGATCCTTCAGCACTTTACCGGAGAGCACTCGCTTCACGCTATTGCCGAGAAACTCTCCTCGCTCGGAGCCTCCGAAGAGATCGTACTCCAGGTGGCTCGCCTCCTCGATGATTCTCTCTTTTTGCAAGGACCTCCTTTTGAAAAGGCGTTCCACCACATGAAGCTCTCCTTCCGCCGTGCGTCAGTGCGGCCCAGTGCGCTCGCCGGAAGTGCGTTTTCTCATACCGAGTCAGCTCTCCATCACGAGATACAGGGATACCTCGACCTTGGGGAACACCTTCGAGCTTCGATGAAGAGCTCTTCTCTCCGAGCACTCATGACCCCTCACATCGACTACCACCGTGGAAAAGAGTGCTACGGGCGGATCTACCAAGCGCTTCGAGAGTCTCCTCCAGAACGAATTCTTCTGATCGGGACCTCCCATCAATACAGTCCACACCTCTTTCACTTCACGGAAAAAGACTTTGAAACACCTCTTGGGATCATGAAGAACGATCGAGAAATCGTCCGGGCGCTCGCCGAACGATACGGCACAGAACGTGCCTATGCCGACGAGCTACTCCATCGCCAAGAGCACTCCCTCGAACTCCAACTCCCCTTTCTTCAAGAGCTCGCTCCCCATGCGCAGATCATCCCGATCCTCGTCGGGAGCTTCCATCGCTTTGTGGAAGAGGGGCGCTCTCCCGATCAAGATGAACGGTATCTCTCTTTTGTCGAAGGGTGCGCCGAGGTACTGAGCCGTGAAAACTCCTGCAAAGAGGGAAAGCTTCTTATCCTCGCCGGTGTTGATATGGCTCACATCGGACGGTTCTTCGGAGATGCTCGAGAAGTTACGGAACCGTGGCTGAGAGAGATCCACGAACGAGATCAGCACTATCTTGAACTCCTCAAAAGACAGGAGAGGTCTCTTCTCTTCGAACATATCGCTGAAGATCGCGATGCTCGTCGAATCTGTGGCTTTCCTACCATGTATACCGTTCTTCACCTCTTTGAGAAACTCGGATGGAAGAACCGAAACGAGCTCGTGGATTACCGACAGGCAGTAAATGCTGCAAACGGATGCGTGGTGACATTTGCTGGGATGACCTTTGATGCTCTCGAAGAAACCAGGTGAAGAAGATGAATGATCCCCATCACATCTTTCTTCGAACCTTCCCCGCCGAAAAGAGCGATCGCTCAGGGCCAAACTCCTCGCTCTCCGAGCTTCTTTTTGTCGTGAAAGAGAATATCTCTGTCTGTCACTCTCCAACGAGTTGGGGGTTCTCTCCCCCGTATCTTCCGGTGGCACCATCTGATGCCGCTGTGGTAACTCGGTGCGAGAAACTTGGCGCAACACTATTGGGTTGTACAAACTGTGAACCGGGGGCGATCGGAGCACGTGGGAAGAACCCATACTACGGAGATATCACCCATGAAGAGATCCCGGGAGAGCTCACCCCTCCTGTTCTCGGTTCCAGTGGTGGTGTCGCCGTTGCTGTGCGGTCTCAGCTCGCGCACTTCGGAATCGGAACCGACCTTGCTGGTAGCATTCGGCTTCCAGCCCTTTCAGCTCAATTATGGAGTATCAAATTTGCTCCATCTGAACTCTCTCACCGCGGAGTCCTCCGCCATCACGCAGCACTTGACACCTTGGGGATCATCACCCCAACGAGAACACTCCTCCTCCAAGCAGCACGAGCACTTGGAGACGTGCCTCCGACACCTACGACTTCCCCGACTCCCCTCCTGCTCTTTCTGAAAGAAGGAGAGAAGAGGAATGAACTCCTGCGAGAGCTATCAGAAGAAGAAGAGTTCTTTTCTCACTGGCCGAATCACTCGAAACTTCGTCTATTGCACCAAAAGATCGTTGCTCATCAGGTGGCTGAACGATTTCCCTCCCCTCTACAACGGGCACCAAAAGAGTTCCTCGCACTCCAGCACTTCGGAAAACAGCTCAAAGAGAAGCTTCCAGAGCTGGAGGCCGAGAGAAGAAGACTTCAAGAAGGGATAGCCAAACGCTACCCCGAACCAATGCTCTTCATTACTCCGATCAGCCTCCCGTTGCGATCTGCCGCAGACCTCCCCGAAGAGTTTCTCCTTACGGCAAATATCCTCGAATGGCCCGCTGCGATCGCTCCGATCTCCTCATCGCTCGCACTGCATATTATGTGCAACAGTTCGTTTGAGAGCCTCCTCCAATTTCTTGAAAACGAGAACTTTCCTATTCGTGAGGGTGCTCCCCTGGAGAGCAGAGAGAGATTCCCATAAGAAGGGTGAGAGAAATTCCACCGAACACGAGGAGTGAGAGGCTTATTTCAAAAGAGTAAGAGGCAAAGAGAAAGGTATGGGTTGCTTCAGAAAAAAGGTCGAGAAGATGACAGAGAAGAGAGACTCCCGTGAGCACTCCGAGGAGAAGAAGTGAGAGGCCCCACGATCTTCGACGGAGAAGATGTCTTCCAAGAAGAAAATCTCCTCTGATGGCAGAGAGAAGCACGGCGCCAGAGAGCAACAGCAAGAGGAAGAACACCACTCCTCTCACATAATCTCCTTCAGAAAAAGCGTTCAGCACTGGATCCATCGAGAGAAATGCTACGGCAAAGAGTGAGGAGAACTCCTCTTCGAGGAAAAGACGGAGCTGCGTGAAGTCGGCGGTAAAGTAGCGAAATGCGACAATGATCAGGGTCACCACAAAGAAAAAGAAACAACCACTCCCAGCTTCTCGCACGGCGTGACGAACCGGCCTCTTCTGTACAACAAGAAGCGTTGGCAGAAGAGAAAACAAGAACAGTAATGCTGCAAGAACAAGGTATCCTCGGATCTCGTTTGCAAACATTTTGGAGCTCGTAAGGGAGAAGATAAGGCGACTCATTTTTTGAATCACGAGGGGAAAGAGGACAAGAGAGAGAACGAGGACTCCCCCTACCACTCCGGTGGTAAGCAGTAATCGAACTGCTCGCTTTCCGATCTGATCCATTTCTCCAGATCGTCGTGCGAAGAAACTCTTTTTTTCGGGAAGGACTACTGGCTCCTGCTCCTTGACCTCTGGTTCAATCACCGGAATCTCGGCTGAGGTAAGTCTATCTTCGATCAGATCTTGCTCCGGCTTCTCAACGGAAGAGCGCTCCGGAAGCACTCCCGGCGCATCGTCGGAGACGACCTCGGTGACCTGAACACTCTGATCCGCTACGGGCGCGAGAAAATCTCCGGTCTTTCGAACCTCGTCTTCTGCTGATGCCCGGAGCAGATACTCGGCAATCTCGTGCGCATTGCAGGGCCGGGTGTCTTGATCCTTGGAGATCAGAGCGAGAATAAGCTCATCAAGCCACTTCGGCACGGAGGGCTCGAGGGTGCTCGGCTCTACGGGATTCACATCGAGGTGCTTCCACATGAGCTCGGCCGGATTCTCTGCATCAAAGGGCGTTGCTCCGGTCAACATCTCGTAGGCGACGATTCCGAGGGCGTATATATCCGTTGCCGACGAAAGCTCCTTTCCGAGCCAAATTTCAGGGGCCAGATAGTGAGTACTTCCCACAATCTCATCGGCATGAGTCAGTTGCGAGCTTCCTGGACGAGCAATACCGAAGTCCGTGATCTTCACCCCCTCACCTTCCATCAGGAGGATATTGGCGGGTTTCAGATCTCGGTGCACGATCTCATGTTTATGGATCTCAGCGAGCCCCTCACAGAGCGGAATGAGAATCTTGACGAGCTCGGTATAGGGAAAAACTCTCTCCCGTTGAAGAAACTCCTTAATAGACTCCCCAACCACGTACTCCATCGTAAAGTAGAGGATCCCGTCGGACTCTCCGACGTCATAGGTCCGAACCACCGCGGGGTGAGTCACGAGGCGAGCGAGTTTTACCTCACGCAAGAATCGGGCGGTATGCTTCTCATCTTCAAGGTAGTCCTTCTTCAAGACCTTAAGCGCGACCTCTTCATCTTCGAGGATAGAATCTTGAACGAGATACACCTCTCCCATCCCCCCTTTGCCGAGCATCCGTAGGGGGCGGTACCTCTTCGCGAAGAGGCCGTTATGAAGGGGTATGGCGATCTCTGTGTCCAAGAGAAACTTCCTCGTTCGCTATCTGTACGGGTTTTCCTGAGCTCCGAATGAAGCGACCTGCTCACGCCGGGATCTCGGCTAACTCCTTGAATAAGCCGTACTTATCTCCTAAAATACCCGGTTATGGAAGCCGAAATACGTTTAGGTACTTACCAACGAGAGTTTATCGACTTTCTCGTCGAATCAGAAGTGCTCTCTTTTGGAGACTTCGTGACGAAATCTGGCCGCCGAGCGCCGTACTTCGTCAACACCGGAAATTTCCACAATGGCTCCCGAATCTCGCGTCTCGGTGATTTTTACGCCTCTCACATTCAAAAAATCGGGCTCTCTGAGGTGCATTCACTCTTCGGCCCCGCCTACAAAGGGGTTCCGCTCTGCGTCTCGACGAGTATATCGCTCTATAATCGGTTTAAACACGATATCGGTTTCACCTTTAATCGAAAAGAAGAGAAGACTCACGGTGATAAGGGGAACTTCGTGGGCACCCCGCTTACAGATGGAGATTCGATCCTCATTATCGAGGATGTGATTACCGCAGGACTGACCCTCCGCGAAGTCGTGACCACGATCCTCGACCACGCTCAGGTAGATATCCGCGGGGTCATCGTCTCGGTAGATCGGTGCGAGAAGGGCGCTGGTGAGCTCTCCGCGGCAGATGAGATTGAACGAGACCTCGGAATCACCGTCTACCCACTCGTCACCATACATGAGGTCCTGAGATACCTCTCTGAGCCGAATTCAAGCGGATTCTCCCTCTCGAACGAGCTGTTTGATCGGACGAAGAATTATCTCGAACAGTACGGTGCCTGAGAGAGCCGCTCGAGGCGAGTTTTGAACGATGAAGACGATACTGATTGTCCTTTTCTTTTCTGCAGTACTCGCCACTCCTTCCTCCGGATCATGCACTCCCCCCTCAGGACTGATTGATGACCAATTCTCTCGTCATCAGATGAACACCTTTCATGAGGTTCAGGGAAATATCATGAGCCCCTACTGCCCCGGTCGACTTTTAAAAGACTGTCCCAGCAGTGCTGCCCGAGAGCTCAAACTCTCGATTAAGGAGCGGATTCTTCAGGGCGAAGATGCTGAAACGATTATTCAGAGCCTCCTGGAGGACTTTGGCAACGAGATGAGAGCCTCACCAAAAGGCGAAGGCGTCGGCCTCCTCGCCTGGCTCGCCCCAGCCGCCTTCCTCCTCCTCGGCTTCGGTGGACTCCTGCTCTGGGTAAAGGGGCAGAGTGAGTCACCACCGAGCCGATAAGCACGGAGGTTTCCCTCATCAATCGAGGAGAAGACTGTTGAGCTGGCCACCCGCGTCCTCTGCCCTCAATGAGCTCCTCCTTCCGAGAACAACCTCGATATCCAATGCGACATGTGGGTAGTTCTCTACATTGATTCTGTGCCGACCGGTGGCACTGAGACCACCCGCAAAATCAATCTCAACAGAAGAGGAAGAAGGCACGAAATCTTCATTGAGGCGCAGGCTTCCGTTTTCCTCCAGAAATCTCCTAAGCTGGCCCAAGGCCTGAGAAAGTTCGCCCTGTGTATCCTCATTGAGTTGCAGCGCTCCAAGCGTCTCTTGAATTGGCTCAAAATCTGCCTCCTCAATGTCAGGATCCATCGCGACACCAAATATATGCGATACCATCACTCCGACAGCTCCATCCTTCTTGAGGGCTCGAAGGATACCAACAACGATCTCAGCTCGTTCGTGAAGCTCTTCTCGATCATTACCCCACAGCGTAATCTGGTCAAAGCCACTTCCACGAGCTCCCGCAAAGACCTTTTCGAAGGCAGCATCGCAAAAGCAACCGAGATAGGTGAGCCCCTTGAGGAGCTCTCGATGCGCTGTCGCCACTGAATACGGAGCAATGGCTTCTTGCTCATCTCTCCCCACCGGTTGGCAGGCTTTCAGAGCAATCGTATGACAGAATATCGCGGGGTCTGGTCGTTCTATAGCGTTGTGACTCCCACGAAGGATATTTGACACGAGTTGAGCACTTAACGCGGTGCGAATTTCCTCACGAACGCCTAACGTCTCTAGGAGCGCATTTACCGCTAAGCCCATAAACAACTCACGACTGACTTCAGATGATGTATCGAGAGACGAGAGGGCAGAGGCAAGAGCGGCGTGAGCAGGGAGCAAAAGCGCTGCCTCCGGTACCGTACAGAGAACGTGAGCCCACTGCTTCTTCGACTGATCATCGAGATATGGGAGTGGGACATTCAAGAGATTTGAGAGGGGCTTTACATCAAAATCTAAACCGCTAGCGGCTTTTGCCGTCCACGGCCACGGTTGTAGGCCAGCGGAGGCAATCATCTCTGGCCCAAAGTATCGGGAGTACGCTGCCGCCGGATTACTGTGGCCACTCTGGACCCATGCAATAGCATTCTCCAAAAACTCGTGAGCACCCCGTTGATTATCTCCCCAAAAGGTCGAAAAGAACTCAGTTACTGCTGTATCAGGAATACAGCTCTCAGCACTGACAAGCCGTTGAGCAATAGCTTCAGGAGAGGTAGTCCCGATCGAAGATATCGGAGAGCGTCCATCGATATGGCGGGTATCAGGAATATAGGGATTGGAACTTGGAGAGCTCACTTGAGCCCCAATTGAAGCTAAAAAACCACTTAATTCCTGGCAGAGTACTTGGGAAAACTCTTCCGGAGAAAGTTCTCGTGCCATAACCCGATCCCACAGTGCCTGAGGATCAAACCGAGGAGGAGTATCGGCTGGACCCATGCGGGGAAAACGGTCTTTCGCCACATAGTTTACATGAGAGCTTCCGAGATATACCGCCGCGGCAAATGCTGGAGATTGATCAAGGGTTACGACCGGATATTCCGCTGTCTCCATTCGTTCCCGAAGCGGATCAGCAAGTTCTTTACACTGTTGAGGAGAAAACTGTTCTAACTGATGTAAAAGAGAGACTAACTTCTCACACAGACTCAGGTGCCCCCTCATCGCGATCGGGAGGAGGTTGCTCACACTTGCCGTAAACAGAGCCTCAACAAACTCTCCATCTCTCTCGGTTGGCGGATTGGCAGTAAGTTGTGTGCAAATCGTTTCAACAATCTGCTCGTGCCCTCCGACGAGTGCACTGGCGAGTACTGCAGAACCCGCGGTCTTCTCAATAACCCTCGAAAAATCCATATCACGGTGATCTCGAAAAGTTATGCTGTGTGTGGCAGTAAGCAGCGCAACGCGCTGTTCTGGAGTAGCATCTCGGAGAATAGCAGTGACCTGCTCCTCATATCCGTCGATAGTTGCAAGACTCAGCACGAAGGAGAGCTGTGAAGCAAAATCAGAATCTTCCACCATCTCGTAGAGTGTTTGCTTGGGAAGTGGATTCCCACGTTCCGCCGCTTCTTCAAGGGCCTTCACCAACCCGGCAAAGACTGCCGGGCGAACGTTTGGATACTCCCCGTTCGCAGCACCACCCCGAGCGTAATCAACGACGCCAGAGATAAAGTTATGGAGCTTTGACTCTTCAAGCTCAGCAAGCCCATCTACCACTCCTGTCGAAGTGGGCTTCAACACCAACTCATACAGCCTTCGGGCCTGTGGAGACATACTCTCCAACACCACCGCACACCCGTCGTGCCTCCTGTCAAACATCTGAGACTCCTACTTCCTTCACACCGATGTTATTCTGAATCCCCTTCCTCACGTGACCTGCTAATGAGAACGATCGTTGAAAACAAATCAAATGATTACAAAAACTTACCATATTCACTGACAGGCCATGCCCACTGGAAACGACCTCCCTGACAATTGAGACTCATTTCGCTAACCTTCACTCGATGGACCAGGAGCGCATTCTTCATTTTCTCAGCACTGAGCAGAGCTATCTCCATGATGTTGCAGAGATTCGGCACGTCGAGACCCATATCTCCCATGTCTTTCTCACTGGCTCGTGGGTGTACAAGCTCAAGAAGCCGTTGAGGTTGGATTTTTGTGATTTTACGACCTGCGAGCAGAGAAAGCACTTTTGCGAACGAGAGATAACTCTTAATTCACGCTATGCCCCGGAACTGTATGATACCGTTGTTCCGATCTGTGAGGAGCACTCTTCTCTCAATTTGGCGGGGCGGGGTACTCCCGTGGAGTATCTCGTACGAATGCGTCAGTTCGATACCGAGATGCTCTTTCTCACCATGCTGGAGCATGAATCCCTCACACGAGAACACATTATTCAAGCGGTGGAATCGATTGTGTCGTTCCACCATCAGGCTCAGAACCGATCAGATCGGTGGTCGGTGCCTGAAATAGAAAAGCTGCTGCACGACAACTTTACGACCATTAGCGAATGCACATCCAAAGGGATTGACCGGCCTCGACTGGAAGAAGTGCAGCGGTCCACCGTAACGAAACTCCAAAGCTACTCAGAGCTTATTGAAGCAAGGCGCGGAACCCATGTAAAAGAGGTACACGGCGATCTCCACCTGAAAAACATCTGCATATTTGAAGGAAGGGCAACGCTGTTCGACGGAATTGAATTTGGCGACCGCTACTCGTGCTGTGATACCTGGGCTGATTTTGCGTTTCTCTATATGGACTTGCTTGCTCGCAAGAGACCGGACCTGGCATACGCTGCGCTGAACTCCTACGCCGCGCTGAGCGGTGACTTTGAAGGGCTTTCACTCCTCGGTCTGTATGTCGCCTATCGTGCGACGGTTCGCGCAAAAGTTGCCTGTATTCAAGCAGAGAACAACTCGCAGCCTCGCCAGCAAGAATTAGTCGAAGAGGCAAACCGCTACCTCTCGCTCACCTCTCACGAGCTCACGAGGAAACCTCGATTTTTTATCGCGGTCGGTGGCATTTCAGGGTCTGGCAAATCAACCATAGCCCAGAACCTCTCAGAGCAGTTTGGTGCGGTGCACCTGAAGACCGATGCCATCAGAAAACATCTGGCAGGAGTGCCTCTCAAGAGCCATCTCTCTGAAGATTATTACTCGCCAGAGTGGTCAGAAAGAACCTACAATGAGCTCTTGCGAGTTGCCTCACTTGCGGCACAGGCGGGATATTCAGTTGTTGTTGATGGAGCACATCTCACCGAGGAGAGACGAGATCAAGTAGAGTCGCTCAGTCGTTCCCTTCACATCCCCTTTCTGGGGCTCTGGTGTGAGATCTCAGCCGAAACAGCCATCGCCCGTGTGGAACAGAGAACACATGATGTATCAGATGCAGATACCTCAGTAGTAAAAAACCAGCTCTCAAAGGACTTCGGTGAGCTCTCCTGGCAGGTTCTTCATACAGAAGGAACACTCGAAAATACGACAGAAGCGGCTCGCCGAAACGTGAGCACCTTCCTTCACACACTGAGTTGATACCAAAAGCAACGGCACTTCGTGCCACTGTTTTTCAGGAACACTGTAGAGTTACTCCAGCCCGGAGGAGTTGATAGCTTCCTCTGTGGGATCGCTGAGGGCAAAACGCTCACAGCGGCATCCGATGCAGCGACCGGTAATTCCCCACCCCGAGGGGATGGCCAGGGCTGGATTTAGCCAGCAATCTAGACCGTGGTTTTCGCACTCTTCTCCACTTTGGTGGTCGATGATGCCATCCCCACACCGAGATGGAGGGCACGAGCAGGTGACAGGTTCGCACCTCCCCCCGAGCTACGCTTGAAAGTTGTGTATGACGCCTGAGCGAGGAGCCTCTCCCCACCGGTG
>JALEGQ010000183.1 GCA_022763385.1 bacterium | reverse complement strand
TTTGGGGGTGAAGACAAGTAACCATTCAAAAAAACGACATCCCCGATCAGGGGATGACAAGAAAGGAGATCTTCTTCTATCGGTCAAACTACCCCGAGATAGTGTAATTATCGCCTCCTACTCTCTATTCGCTGAATGGTTACTGCTGAGGAAGAAAGCGTGAAGCATCTCAAAGATCTCTCTGGATATGCTGGACAACAGTGTCGATATAGTCGGAGGTTTATATGCTTGAGCTAGGAAAATTTCTTATTCTTCTCGGAGTTGGTTCGTTTGCTCTGCACTTTTTTGAGTATGAGTTTCGTCTTCTGATGTGGATTGATACGTGGGGAGAAGTAATGGGAAACATCATTCGTGTTTCCATTGCAATCCTCGGTGCGGTGCTCTGTTATATCGGCAGTAGTTCTCGGGAAGAGGCGGAAGAGTCTTTCGATGATATCGAGGTAAAGAGCGAGTCAGCAGAGCTGTAGGTTTCAGAGAGTATGATCTTCAGGAGAGGTTCTCATATGGCTATACGAATAGCTCTTTTTATTCTGAGTAATATTTTCTTCGTTGCAACCATTACGATTGTCTGTGGTTTGCTCGGGATTGATTCCTATATCACCGAGGAGGGCCTGAACTACGGTGCTCTTGCTGGGATCTGCCTGATATACGGGTTTGTGGCTTCCGGCCTCTCCCTTGCTTTTTCGCGAATCGTAGCGAAGAGAGCTTTGGGGGTGAAAGTTGTTCGTCCAACTGAGCAGGGGAACCTTCAGTGGTTGGCGATTCTTGTTCACGACCTCGCTCGTCAGGCCGGCATTCCAGCCCCGGAAGTTGGTGTGTATCGCAGTGACGATATGAATGCCTTTGCGACTGGCCCCTCGAAGTCTCGCTCACTTGTTGCATTTTCTTCTGCGCTTCTCAAGGAGATGGACCGTGATGCGATCGAAGGGGTGGCGGCGCATGAGATCGCCCACATACAGAATGGGGATATGGTTACGATGACCCTTCTTCAGGGAGTGGTGAATGCCTTTGTTATGTTCTTTGCCCGGATTATTGCTCACTTTGCGAGTAGCGCGGTGAAGGAGCAGCTTGCCGGTATCGTCTGGTGGGTGACCGTGATCGTCATGCAGATCGTCTTCGGTCTGCTCGGGATGCTGGTGACCAGTGCGTTTTCTCGGAAACGCGAGTTTCGCGCCGATTCCGGAAGCGCCAAACTGGTTGGTTCCGCGAAGATGATAAAGGGGTTGGAAGCGCTTCTCGCTCATGGTGCCGAGGAGGAAGAGGGGCTTCCCGAAACCGCCGCTGCGCTCGGTATCTCAGGCGGAAAGTCGCCTTGGCTACAGCTGCTCTCGACCCATCCACCCCTCGAAGAACGAATCCAGGCTCTTCAGGTGAGTGGTAGGTAGGCTACTCACCTGAGAAGCCACCGATTACAGCGACATGAGATCGTTGCGAATGGCGTAGCGGACGAGGTCGGCGGTGTTGTCGAATCCGAGTTTGCGGATCACTCGGGCTCGGTGTGTTTCTACGGTTCGGGGGCTGATGAAGAGCTGCTTTGCGATGGTGCGGTTGGGGTGCCCTTCAGCGAGGAGGTAGAATACTTCACGTTCTCGCTTGCTGAGGGAGGAGAGGGGGTCGAGGGGAAAGCCCTTTCTCGCCCCCTTTCTTCGGTATTCTCTGAGCTCCTGTTCCTGGAGGTGGTTGAGCTCGCTGGGAAGGGCGATTCGCTCTCCTGAGATGACGGTCTGTATCCCCTGTATCAACTGTTCGGGGGAGCAGGATTTGAAGAGATATCCGTCAGCCCCGGCGTGGAGAGCCTGTCGAACGGTTGCCTCTCCTTCAAATCCACTGAGGATGCACACCTTCATCGGGAGCTGCTCTTTCCTGATGTACCGTATGACCTCTATCCCACTGCTGTCTCGAAGGGCGAGCTCAAGGAGGAGGAGATCGGGCTTCTTTTCAACGAGCTGGGCTTTGAGTTGCTCAGCACTGTCGTATTCCCCGATGTAGGTGCAGTTCGCCTTTGAGGTGAGGAGGAGTTTCACTCCAAACCGGAGGAGGAGTTGCGGGTCTCCGTGTATAACAGAGGTTGGTGAGGTCTGGGTGGTGCGCTCTAACTCTCCGTTTTTCATGGTGCTATTTCTTTTCTCCTGTTCAAGGGTGTTCGACACTGGTTAAGACGTCCGGAATGAAAAGTTCTTACGGCAGATCGCTCCGAGCTCAATAAAAGTGAGACTTTGATCTTTGCAATGAGGAGTGTCTCACCGTAGTCTTCTTGCACCGTGACGAGGATCATAAGGACGTCGATATTTTCCGGAGAGCGCGAAGCGAGGACGAGATGGTTGAATGGGGTGAGTATCAAGATAAGTCTTTAATTTTATTAGATGAAACGTTTAGGTTTCACTATGCGCTCTTTCCCTTTTCGCCGGAAGGTGACCCTCGAAGTACCCGCAGTGCAGAGCTCTTTTCGAGCGCGATCGCTGAGATGGAGCGCATCGAAGCGGGGGAACTGGTCAACACCGATGAGGGACGGATGGTTGGCCACTACTGGCTGAGGGCTCCAGAGCTCGCTCCGAATCCGGAGATACGCGAGGAGATAGAGCGTGAACAGCAGCACGTGCTTCGCTTTGCGAGTGCGGTAGCAGAGGGAAAGCCACGTGTTTTTCGATCGCTTCTCGTCATCGGTATCGGTGGCTCGGCACTTGGGCCACAGCTCCTGGCGGATGCTTTCGCATACGCAGGGCAGCCGATGAACTTTTTCTCGTTGGACAACACGGATCCTGATGGGATTGCACGGGTGCTCGCTGCTCTTCCGAAGCTTGATGAAACCCTCGTGCTCGTGGTGTCGAAGTCTGGGGGGACCAAGGAGACTCGAAACGCCATGGTCCTGACAGAGCGAGCCTTTCAGAAGGCTGGCCTGGAGTTCGCTCAACATGCGGTAGCGGTCACTGGGGAGGGGAGCCTCCTTCACGAGAAGGCCGCCGAGGAGGGGTGGCTCGATGTATTTCCGATGTGGGATTGGGTCGGTGGGCGAACGAGTCTCTGGTCTTCTGTTGGGCTTTTGCCGTGTGCGTTACTCGGTATCGATACGGTGAAGTTGCTCGAGGGGGCGGCTGATATGGATTGTGCCACACGGTCAGAGGAGCTCCTCAAGAATCCGGCTGCAATTCTTGCTCTCTGTTGGCGGGAAGTTTCCGCAACGAAGGATATGATCGTTCTTCCGTATCGTGACCGAATTCTTCTCCTGAGCCGATACCTTCAGCAACTCGTCATGGAGAGTCTCGGGAAGGAGTACGATCGAAACGGCAATACAGTTGAGGAGGGGCTCTCGGTATTCGGAAACAAGGGTTCCACCGATCAACACGCGTATATCCAACAGCTGCGAGATGGCAGGAGGAATTTTTTTGCGGTTTTTGTTGAGGTCCTCAGGGACTATGCGGTTCTTCCCACTCAGAGCACGCACTCCCGAGAGGCGTTAGAAGAGGTATGTCGGGGTGAGGTTGAAGAGGGGGTTACGAGCGCCGATTATCTCCACGGATTCGCTCTGGGGACTCGGCGAGCTCTGGCGGAGCAGGACCGTCCTTCGCTCACCATCGTTCTTGAAGAGCTCTCTCCGTATTCGATCGGTGCTCTCCTGGCTCTGTTTGAACGGGCGGTCACCTTCTATGCGAGTTTCGCCAATATCAATGCCTATCACCAGCCGGGGGTAGAAGCAGGGAAGGTTGCTGCTGCTGAGATCATCAAACTCCAGGGGAGAATCTGTAATCTGCTGCAGCGCGAAGGTGGTGGTATGAGTGTCGCGGCGATCGTTGATAAGCTTGGTGGGGATGAATACATCCACACTTTTGAGATCCTTGAGCGACTTGCGGCTTGCGGAAAGGTAGAGGCCATTGACGGAGCCACTCCGTTTGAGCGGTGTTACCGCTCTCGGTGAGAATCTTTGATCATCGTAACTTTAGGAAGTCACGAAGACAGTTCCTCACGGCGAGGAACCGGTGGTAGTGGAGGTCCTTGTCGGGGTTTTCGGGGTCGATGTGGGCCTCCAGCCAGAGGACTCCTACTCGGTGTACAATTCCGAATACCGCGGCGTAGGATGCTACGACAGAGGAATCCCAACTGTCAGTATTGAGAACAACGGGCTGAGACTGCTCAAAGGCTTCTCGGATCGGATCTTCTTCCCGTGCCAGCGGAGAGAGGTCAGCATTTGGAAAGTCTTGGAGTGAGGCGTCTCCGATCGTGACCATCGGTTCTAATGTGAGCGATTCCGGATTGAGGAGATAGATGCACCCCTTGGTGAAGCCGAGCCGTGGAATGACTTTCTGAACAAGGTGTTTTATGGAGGCCTGTTCTACGGATTGATGCTGAGTTTTGCGATAGAGCTCCTTGATCTCGTCTCGTATCGGTGCTGGCACGGATTTGAGTGCCCTATTCTTGGCGAATGCCTCCAGTCCAGAGGGGACGGTAAAATCTAACTCACTACTCTCCTGAAGTAGCGCTTTAAGGTGAGGTGGTGCATTTCGCATGAAGGCTTTACACGCTCTTTTTACCTGGTTCTGTATGAGAACGAGGCCGTCATCTCCGAGGTGTTCGGCGATCTCTCTTCGGGCTTGGTTCCAGTCCGCTCCGGCGGAAGGGTATGTTTCTGGGTTAAAGGCCTGTGAGAGTTGTTCTCCGACTTTACAGAACTTTCGGAGGAGGAGCGCGTTCTTCCCGAGCTGTGATATCTTCTCGCTTCGAATACGCTGGATCGCCGATTTATCTCCGAGAGATGCTTTCACTTCGAGCCCAAGTTGCCACTCTGCTGCGGTGGTGATCCCGAGGAGGTAAGGTGAGAATCCCATAAGGCGGAAGAGGGCTTGAGATTTTTGCTCTCCCTGTTGAACTCGCTTCATCGCCTGAGCGTATATCCGTGGGTAGTTCCAGGCGATCAAGGTATACCCGAGTTGCCGGAGGAGGGCAGTGGTAAATCCAACCTCAGGCTCGATCTTTTCTGAACGTGCCAGCACTTCAACGGTACTGGTGGTGATCAGGAGTTCGTGAAGTTGGTGAGCCTGCTCTTCCGTCATCTGTTCGAAGCTGTGGCCTGAGTTTTCTGAGCGCGCATTTCGAAGGATCCTTTCCAGGTGTGGTATCTCGAGGGAGCCGAGCAGCTTCATCGGCTGTGTTGAACGTAACCTCTTCTTCTTGCACCTGAGAAGGTCTTCTGAGGCGTGGCGAATGCAGTACGAAAAGAGAGCTGGGTCTTCCTTTATCGATGTGAGAAGTTGTTCTTTCTGAACCGGAGCGGTGGTGTGTTGGTCGAGGGTGAGGAGCACCTCATCGAGGTGGCGGTGATCAATAGGGAACCAAAGATTACTACAGAGGTCCCAGGCCTTTTCGAAGCGTTTTGCCGGATCTGCGGTCATCTCTTTTCAGTGTCCTCCGGGGAAACTCCCTCTCCGTATACCAAGAGATCTGCGTAAGTATTTACGAAGCCCCCAACTTTTCGTTCCTGCTCGCTGTACTGAGAGCGAGTGTGGAGCTCGAGTGGGATGAGAAAGGCGCAGACGAGAATGGTGAGAAAGCAGGAGATGATCGTCCCCGCCACCATCTCTTCATTGAGAATGATACGAAATTTGACATCTGTATCGGTGATCCAATCTCGATACTGGGTCCACCTGCCGACCTTCGCAGAGGCTTTTTTCTCTTGTCCAGAGAGAGAGCCCCGTTGGATTTCCGCGAGGGGCGCAACTAGCGGCTGTCGGTCTTTATCGAGGACGGCAGTTTTCTGGAGTCTCTGAAAGAAGGCATCGACCTGAGGATGATGCTCATCCGTTACTTCTTTTGTTTTGAGAGAGAGATCCCCATCGGAGACCTCTTGTTCGTCGAGAAGGGTATCGATATCGAGATCTTCTGGAAGCGCGAGATCTTCGGACCTCACCGGGCGGAGGAGCTTGAGATCTGTTTTCTTGCGGATGGGAGTGGGGCGAGACGTGGGTTCTTGCGCCTTCGATTGCCGCCGCTCTTGTACCTTGGTGCTTCGGACGATGAGTGCTTGAGCACCTGCCTTTTCGAGTTGTTGAAGTTGGGGGGTGAGGAGCTCTCTGTTCTCACTCTCGTTGAAGGTCACCGGTGCATTCTCGAGGAGGAATTTGGCCCTTTCGAGATCAATATTCATGTCTCCGATCAGGGCTCCACGGAGGGATCGCAAGGTTTCAGCACGGGCATCCTTCGGGCCCTGGAAGACGAGTTGATAGACGGTTTCCTCCTGGTTGTGAGTATCCATAGCAGTTCATACCTTTCTGTTGAGGGCGGAGATTTTTCTCGTCGTCGGGGACCTCCTCCTTGCTGCGCAGGTGGCCCGTTCAGTGACGACGTATGGTGCTCTTCCCTGAGGCCTTCGGAGGTCTCCAGGAAGAGAAGATAGATGCAGAGCAGGAGGTCGACAGTTGGAATGGAGAGCCTGAGTATTCTCGGTACAAAAAAACTACGAAAATCATTGATTTTTTCTCCTCCGGTCTGAGTCGTCGTGCGGTTATGCGTCATTTTTCAGAAATTTTGGTCAAAATAAGGACTTCATCGGCCCCCTATGCTACTTGTGGAACGGGTTTTCGAGATGACAAAGGCCTTTCGTATTCCTGAATGGGGAGCGTGCTCTGATATGTTTGGCCTGTGAAACCGGAGAGGAGAGACTATGAGTGCTATCGGACCCTCGTGTATCTACCAACCCCGCCCGTGGCAGATAGTGGAGGATGGCTTCGATCCGGAGTTCGCTGCTCGGAATGAGTCCGTATTCACGGTAGGAAATGGATTTCTCGGTATTCGTGGCTTCTTCGAAGAGGACTACTGTGAGGAGCATCCGTTCGGGTCTGTTCGGAGCCTGTACCTCAATGGATTTTACGATATCGCCCCGATTGAATATCCCGAGCCAGCATATGGATACGCGAGGCTTCATCAATCGATGCTCTCTGTTGCTCAGCCGAGCTCTTTTGTTCTGGCGATTGATGGGGAAGAGGTGTGTGTTACTCCTGAGGGGGTAGGGGAGTACGAGCGGACTCTGGACTTTCAGAAGGGGAGTCTCGTTCGATCTTTCGTGTGGAGCAGTCGCTCGGGGGATCGTTTTCGCTTTCAGTTTACTCGGCTGGCAAGTTTTCCGCGTCACCACCTCTGTGCGAACGCTCTTGAAGTTCATGCGCTCGATAATGCTGCGAACTTGACGGTTCGATCCCAGATAGAGCTCTCTTCGGAGAAGCTCGTTGATCCGAGTGATCCTCGAGTAGGGGGCGGTGACGGGTCAATGGGAGCTCCGGTGAGAGATCTGAAGGTCCAAGAAGACGTAGTGGTTGTTCGACAGCGAGCAAGTCGCTCGTATCATGAGCTCGTGCTTGCTGTTTCTCATCGCTCTTCATGTGAAGGGGACGGGGAGAGAGGTCTTTCGCACTGCGATAAGGCGAGTGGAGCGTTAACCTACGAGTGTGAGCTTACTCCGGACGCCCCTTTTCGAGTAGAGAAGTTTGCCGCCTATTTTCATTCCATTGAAACAAAAGAGAGAGACCTCGAGAAGAGAGCGTGCGAGGAAGTTCGGAAAGCTTGCGATGAGGGGATGGAAACTCTTCTCGAAGAGCAAGCAGCGTATCTCGCGCAGTTCTGGGATGAGTGCGATGTCAAGATTGAGGGAGACGTTGCCCTTCAGCAGGGAATTCGTTTTGCGCTCTTTCAACTGCTTCAGTCTGTTGGCCGTGATGGAAAGAGCAATGTGGCGGCGAAGGGCCTTACCGGAGAGGGCTATGGTGGACACTATTTCTGGGATACGGAGATCTACGTTCTCCCGTTTTTTACCTGGACGAAGCCGGAGATTGCGAAAGCACTTCTCCGCTATCGCTATTCGATACTGAACAGGGCCCGTGAGCGAGCAGCAGAGCTCGGTCATGAAGGAGCGCTCTTTCCTTGGCGGACGATCTCAGGGGATGAGGCCTCGTCATTCTTTCCGGCGGGAACTGCCCAATACCACATTAATGCCGACATAGCCTTTGCTATATCGAAGTATGTGGATGTGACTGGCGATACGAGCATGTTGGCTGAGTTCGGGGCTGAAATCCTCTTCGAAGTAGCTCGTTTCTTCGTGAGCCTCGGAAGTTGGATCCCTGGGAAGGGATTTTGTTTCTATTGTGTGACCGGTCCCGATGAATACACCGCCTGTGTCGATAACAACGCCTATACGAATATCATCGTTCGAGAGGCTCTTTCGGCGGCAGTAAGGGCACAGCAGGTCATGAAGTCGACGTATGGTCGGGATTGGAATCGTCTTCAACGAGATCTCTCCCTCTCGGAGGCCGAGTGTGAAGAGTGGCAACGGTGTGCCGATGGAGTGTACGTTCCCTTTGATGAAAAGAGAGGGCTTATCGCTCAAGATGACTCTTTTCTCTCCAAGCCGGAGTGGGATTTTGCCGGAACGCCTCGGGTGAAGTATCCGCTCTTGCTTCACTATCACTACTTAAACATCTATCGGCACCAGGTGCTCAAGCAGGCAGATGTTCTCATGGCGATCTACCTCATGCCGGAGCAGTTTTCTCAGGCCGTGACAACTCGTTGCTTTGAGTATTACGAGCCACGCACGACTCATGATTCTTCGTTATCACCAGCAGTACATGCTGCTGTTGCGGCGAATATTGGAAAGCCTGATTACGCGTACGAATACTTTGATCGGACCGCTCGGCTTGATCTCGATGATTTCTGTGGCAACACGCAGGATGGCCTCCATATCGCTTCGCTGGCAGGGAGTTGGGGAGCGCTTTTCTACGGTTTTCTTGGGGTGCAGATCCGCGATGGCTTGCTCCGTTTCCGCCCCTCACTTCCGACGCAGTGGGAAAACCTTCAGACCCGTCTCCACTTTCAGGGGCGGGTAATAGAGGTGTTCGTGACAACAGAAGAGATAGAGTATCGGCTCGTTGAAGGAGCACCTCTTGAAATGTTGCACTATCATGAAACCTTTACCCTCGGTGATCCCGTGGAGAAGAGGCGAATAGCCCCATATCTCAGAGCGGTTATATTTGACCTTGATGGGGTGATTACTGACACGGCGGAGTACCATTTCGAGAGCTGGAAGTGGATGGCTGATGAGTTAGGGGTTCCCTTTTCCAGAGCGGATAATGAGCAGTTGAAGGGAGTGAGTCGTACTGAGTCGCTCGAGCGGATCCTTGGTGCCCGCTCGAAGGATTTCTCTGAGGAGGAGAAGAAAGCGCTTGCTAGCAAGAAGAATGAGTACTACCGAGAGCTTCTGCAGAAGCTTGATGAGAAAGCGATCTTGCCGGGAGTGCTCGAATTGCTCCAGGAGCTTCGAAAAGCTGGAGTGAAGACCGCGATCGCCTCTTCGAGCAAGAATGCACGTTTCATCTTGGAGCGGCTTGGTCTCACTGAGCTCTTTGACGCGATTGCCGATGGGAGTGAGGTTTTGGTCAGTAAACCTGATCCCGAGGTGTTCTTGCTTGCTGCGAAGAAGCTTGGGGTACGTCCCTGTAACTGTATCGGAGTAGAAGATGCCCAAGCTGGCATTGAGGCGATTAACAGCGCTGGCATGACCGCTCTCGGCGTTGTTTCGGACGGCCCTCTTTCAGGGGCGGCGCAGCTTTGTGACAACCTTACCGGCCTTCGGCTTCAGCATCTTCTCGAGGTTTTCCAATCACTTCACCCCGAAGTGGTTCGGGGCGATGGAGCTGCCGGCATGAGAGCCGCTTAGCTCGGCGAGATCGGTATTTCAAGAGAGAGATCGCTTTCGTGACTGCCGCTAACCGTGACTGCCGTTTTTGGAATCATGCCTCCAGCACTGCCTGGAGTTTTCGGTACGAGTAGCGGACCGACCTCAAGTGAGAATTCGTGGCGTTTGGGAAAATCTTTTTTGATCTGAAAGCTCTTTCCGACGGTGAAAGTTCCTGGCTTTACGCCAGAGAGTTTCGCCGTGAATGCTCCACCTATGGTTTGCCACACTCTTTCGGAGTATTGATCTTTGGCGTAGGTGAGCATGGAGTCGAAGAGTTCTTCGGGGCACGGAGTTTCTTCGTCATCAATATGTATGGAGGCGTGTTGGGTGAGTTGCGGCCAGGTTTCGCTTAAAATCTGTATCCGAATCTCACTCTCGATACTCGGCCAGGTGGCATCGAGCACGTGAACGGCCAGCTCTGCTTCTACCCGGGTACCAGAGGGGGTCTTTGCCCAGCTTGGGTCGTGCACCGTGCACGTCGCGTTCACCCGAAACTTTTCTGTATCTTTCCTCATGCTCTCTCTGCTCGTGGTAGGCTCTGAAGCGGTTCCTTCTCAGCCATATGAAGTGTAAGTTGATGAAATGGGATAACCCAACCGTGTTCATTGCAGGCTTCGACACATGCCTTCTGTATCAGCCGTGGAAGGGTGAGGTAGCGGCCTGCCGCCTCCCCCTTGAATTCGGCAACAACGGCGATATCGAGGCTGGAAGCGCCAGCCTGCTGAAATTCAACTCGGAGCCGCACTACGTTCTCTGACAGATTTACTCGCTCGAATTCTTCCGAGATCCTCTTATGGAGCTTTTTCGGAATCTCTTCGGTCGAAATATCTTGATGTTGGTAATCGATTCCAAAGGTAATCGTTTCACCAAAGCCGGAGTTTAGCACCCGTGGTTGGGCCGAGAGGAATTCTTGGGTGTTGATATAGTATTTACTTCCACCGAACCCCTCGAGCTCCACATAGTCCGGGCTTTGGAAGGTCACTCGCCCGTACTTGTCGCCAAAGAAGATCACATAGTCGCCTTCAGCGGTTGGAAAAAGCTTCTCATCGGTGTTCATCTTTCGTGAGCGCAGCTCAAGAAGGTCTTGTATCGGAAGGCGTAAGACCTTTCCTGTTGAGAAGGCACCGTTGGTAAAGAAGCAGTAAAAGCCAATGGATTGTGCTATCCACGGCAGGCCATTGATCTCCACCCGTTCTCCTTCTCGTACCGGCCCGAGGTTTAAGAGTAGAGCGAGCTGTTGCCAGAGCTCCGGAAGGGTATCTTTCATGGTCCAGAGCAGCCCGAGAACGAGAAGAGATGAGATGAGGAGAAGCACCCAGTCTTCGAAGACATACAGCATCCCGAGGAAAGCGAGCATTGCTCCTATCGTAGAGGTCACGAGGCCGATTACCTGTACAATCTTTCCCGCGTGGCTCAGTCGGATGCCGCGACTTCCAAGGTGGCGAATGAGCATCTTGGGAAGGTAACGAAGAGAAAACCAGACGACGAGGGCCGTGAGAAAGGCGAGAAAAAGGTTTCTCCCCCTACTTTCAAAGAAAAGAGATATGACGCTCTCAAAGGTCTGTCCGATTGAGCGTCTTCCTGACTGCTTCTGGGTCAGTTTCTCCTCAGTAATAGCGAGTTCCGCGTTAAGAGATTTGAGTCGCTCGCCCCATTCTTTGAGGAGTTCCCCAATGGGTTCTTTTAGCTTCTTATTTGAGAGCTGTGCTTGTAACTTTCTGAGGTTTTCTGCTGCCTGTTCAGCCGTTTGTTTCTGTTCTTGAAAGAGGCTTAGCTCCTCCTTGAGCCGGCTGATCTCTCGGGGGCGACTGGTAATCTCCCGCAGCTCCGCGATCAGTGGCCCGAGCAGGTCTCTGAGCTCCTCGCTCCACGAGAAAATCTCGCTCTGCCTTCCTCTTCGAAGAGAGGAAAGATCGACGCCGAGAGCGATCTCGGTAAAGTTGGTGCGAATCTCTTCCATGCGCGCCGAAAGGGCTCGGATATCAGCAGCGAGTTCCTCTTGTCGTCCTGCCGCTTCGGGACTCCTGAGCTCCTTCTGTTTTAGCTTTAGTTCTTCCCGGAGGGTCTCTTCTAGCTCGAGAACTCGGAGAAGGTTGCGTTCAAGTTGTTGGGTCTCGGTCAACTCTTCCTGAGCAGAGTCGGCTGATGGTGCTTGGGCGATCGTGCCGGTCGGTGTGAGGATGAGGAGAAGCGAAAGGAGAACGAGTATGGAATATCTCATAACGGGTCGTAATACGCGGGGATGGGTGCAAGGCTTATACTATGTCGTGGGCCGACCGTTCGAAAGATTTAATCTGCTATCAGGGAAGATGGCGACGGCAGATCCTTTTCGCGGAGGTATGCACTCACATTTTGAGCAGTCCAGCTAAAAAGCGCCATGGCGATCCAGGGACTGCCTCCAACTGCTGCATTCAGAGCAAGACAGGCATTGGAGACTGCTCCGAGAAGGAGGCTCTGCTTGAGGGACTTCGCTGTATTTTTAATACTCCGCAGAAGTGCTGCCCCTCCGACAAGGATCCCTGTGGAGAGCAAGGTCATCTGGCTCGGCTCTGAGAATGCTCCTGGTGCAAGCGATGAGAAGAGAATGTTTGCGGTGGTGAGTCCCACGACTGGATTCGTAAAGAGTGGCCACTGAATGAGGAGGAGAGGCCGGTCGGAGTTCCCTTTTGAACGACTAAGCGTGTGATTCATCGGCTTGCTCTGCGCCTGCCGTACGACCAGCCGAAAGTAGGCGATGCTCCCAGTGGCAACCCCGAGATATGCGGTTGCATCCAAGAGTTTCCCGTCGGAGAGGAGGGCGAACATCTGAAGCAGGGCAATTCCCGTGGCAAAGAGGTAGACGAACCCCTGACTGGAGAGAGTTGTTTTGTGTTTCAGTCCTTGAGCAGCTCTATACTCACCCCTGGTGCTGATAACCGTTGCGATGACGTATCCCCCTGCGGTGAACAGTGAATAGGGGATCGATACGAGGATGGTACCGAGCCCGCCGAAAGAGCTTGGAGCGGTAAGTGCTTTCAGAAGAGGGGGCATATAAGCAAGACCCGGTGTTATACTGCCTGGAGGAGTGTTGCTCCCCAGGTAAACCCGCTCCCGAAGGCGCAGCTGAGCAGATAGTCGCCTTGGTGTATCTCTTCTTCTTCTAGTACGTGGCTGAAACCGATCGGGATGGTTGCAGCGGTGGTGTTTCCATAGTGGGTGATCGTCTGAGAAACCCGCTCCCCCGGGATGCCGAGCTGTTCAGCTACCAGCCCGTTGATTCGGGCATTGGCCTGGTGCGGGACGACAAAGCGAATCTGTTCTGGGGTGATCCCTTCCTTTTCTAAAACAGACAAAGACACCTCTACCATCCGCTTTACGGCGTGCTCAAAGACCTTCCTTCCCTGCATAGAGGGAAAACACTTTCCCTCTTCGATAAGTGAGGCGTCCATGCGGTGTGGAAAGTGAGCGCTGCCGATATGCTCACACCACAGCTTTGGGGCGTGAGCTCCGTCGCCGTGGAGCTCCGAACGGAGCACTCTGAGGCCAGTCCCAGTAGTCGCCCTCGCTTCTTCACGCGAAACGACACATGAACCGGCCCCATCTCCGAAGAGCACGGCGATATCCCGACCGCGAGTGGAGAGATCCAGTCCAGTTGAATGAACCTCAGCGCCAACCAGGAGGATCCGTTCGTACTGTTCCTGTTGAACGAGTGCGGTGGCAAGTTCGAGTCCGTACAGAAAGCCGGAGCACTGATTTCGAAGGTCAAATGCTGGAATCGTCGGAAGATCGAGCTTTGCTTGGATCAGAACGCCGATGCCGGGGAAGTCGTAGTCCGGAGAGAGTGTTGCTGCAATAATGGCATCGACACTTTTCCCCTGAAGAGCCCCAAGAGTTTTCCGTGCAGCTTCAACAGCGAGGTCGCTGGTTGTGGTAGGAGCATCGACAAACCGTCTCTCGCGAATACCACTTCGTTGTTGAATCCACTCATCACTTGTCTCCATAAGGGAGGAGAGCTCTTCATTGGTTACTACTTTCGGTGGAAGATATCGCGAAAAGGCCTCAACAATAGCGCTCATAGGTATTTCTCCGGGAAGGGGGGTCTAGTGTCTGCACAAGTTAATTTTTACCGTTTTGTCGAACATCTTCGGCTCACCTTGCTCGTCTCCTCCCTCACGAAATCCTCAAAATACTTCAGTATTCCTGCGGTTTCGCTCACTCGGGGACAAGCAATCTGAACCAAAT
>JALEGQ010000182.1 GCA_022763385.1 bacterium | reverse complement strand
CTCATTCGTGAGGGACCCTCGGTATGGGCCGGTAGCTCAGTCGGTAGAGCAACTGACTTTTAATCAGTGGGTCGGCGGTTCGAACCCGCCCCGGCTCAAATTTTTCTCTGTTGTTTTGGCGAACTCTGTGTGAGTGGTGGCTCTGTGTGAGTGGTGGCTCTGTGTGACTGGGGGCTCTGTGTGACGTGACTGGTGTCACTTATGACACCTGCCTAATCGCAGATCTTATCGAGCTCGCTCTGAAGGTCCTTCCAGAGACTCTGAACGGCGGGAAGATCGTGAGCAACAGAAGCCTGCTCAAGACTCTTGCCGCAGTTGCCGAGCAGTTTGTATCCAAACAGGTCAGCGCCGGCAAGCTTGTGGGCGAGAGCGGCAACTTGCGCCAGATCCTTTCGGTCAAAAGCTTCGCTGAGCTCTCTCCGCCGTTGCGGGAGACGTCGAACAAAGCCTCGAACGATCTCTTGAAAGGCCGGATCGGTCTCCTCTAAGAGCTCGTTGTCAGAGCTGTCGCTCTTCACAGACCGCTCTGGAAGGTACTTCGTCAGCAGATCGTAAAACTCATGCGGACGAAACGGCTTCGTCATATAGTCTGAACACCCTGCCGCAAGACACCGATCAAGGGCACTATTGAGGGCGCTCGCGGTTACCGCCAAAACCGGTACGGTAACGCCCCGCTCTCGCAGCTCTTGAACGCACCCATATCCATCCAACACTGGCATCTGCATATCGAGAAGAATAATATCAAAACGCTCCTGAAGCGCTTTTTCCAACGCTTTCGCTCCGTCTTCTACCTCACACACTTCAACCCCACATTTTTGAAGGTAGTGGGCAAGTATTTCACGATTCTCCGGAACATCGTCCGCAACAAGCGCTCTCCCTCTCAGTGACGGTATCCCGGTATCGACCTCATTCACCGCCTCAACATACTCCGGCGGCTCGGTAACATAATTTTCCTCCTGAAGCTCTCCTCCTGGAACACAAAGAGAAAATGTACTCCCCCTCTCCTCTTCACTCTCCACCGAGATATCTCCGCCGAGGGACTTGGCAAGCCGTCGAGAAATATTCAATCCGAGACCAGTTCCACCAAACGGTCTCGTAGTTGAACCATCAGCCTGGGTAAAGGGATCAAAGAGGTGCTCCTGATCAGGAGCAGAAATTCCGATTCCGGTATCGATCACATCAAACCGAACTTCGCCCGCTGGAAAGGCCCGTACCACAACCTTCACCCCTCCATACTCCGTGAACTTCACCGCGTTACCGATAAGATTGTACAAGATCTGCTTCAGGTGCTGTGCGTCGGAAACAATTTTCTTCGGAAGTGGATAGCAGTATTCAATCCCAAACGATATCCCCTTCTCCTTCGCCCTTGTTCCGAAAGTACGTTTAAGAGAGTAACAGAAAGGAAACAGCTCAAACTCTTCTCGGCAGATATCAAATTTTCCCGCTTCAATCTTCGAAATGTCGAGGATATCATTGATCACGTGCAGGAGGTGCTCGCCATTTTCGCGGACAGCAAGGAGCGCCTTTTCCTGTTTGCGGTGAGAGGTGTACTCCAGCGCTATCTCAGCAAATCCGAGGATGGCGGTCAGAGGTGTTCTGATCTCGTGACTCATATTTGCGAGGAATGCGCTCTTTGCCTTCGTCCCCGCTCGAGACTTTGCTTCAGCTTCTTCGAGCTGAGCAAGAATGCTCCGCCGCTGAATCGCGTAACAGATCGCCCGGGCAAGCGATCCTCCTTCGGTTCCCTTGACCAGATAATCTTGCGCTCCCTCATGCAGGGATTGAAGAGCGAGCTCTTCATCATCTACTCCAGAGAGAACAACCACCGGCAACAATGGATCCTGCTCCAACACCCGCTGAACACTCATCACCCCACGAGAGTCCGGAAGGGTCAGGTCAAGGAGCACGAGATCAAAGCAGCCCCTCTCTAGCGCATCGAGCGCTTCTTGCAGAGAGACCACCTTCGTGAGATGAAAGATGGGATGCAACTGGGAGTAGCCGTTCTGCCCTGCACACAGCTCTCGTTCAACAAGGGACTGATCGATCTCATCATCCTCCACGAGGAGCAAAGAAACTTCCGTTGGAAGTGAGTACATATCTCTCTTCACACCGTGCCCGTAAGCGCTCAGCCTTTCACCGTTATCTTTGAGGTTGTCGACAGATTCCTTAATAAAATCGAGTCATCTCTGAATGGTAGCTATTCAAAGAAACGGCTCCCCCCCGCGGGAATGGTGAATAAAACATCGGTTCCTTCTCCTGGATTGGATTCAATCCAGATCTGCCCTCCGTGACGCTCAATAATCCGTTTCGAGATGGCTAATCCGACCCCAGTTCCCGGAAGCGATGAGTCGTTGTGCAGTCGCTGAAAGAGGAGAAAGGCGCGATCATGCTCGGCCTGATCACTCACATTCATCCCCCTGCCATTATCGCGTACCCGAAAGCGCCACTCCTCTCCGAGGTGCTCGGCCGAGACTTCAATGACCGGCGCCGAGTCTCCGCGAAATTTCACCGCATTATCGATAAGGCTCTGGAACACCCGAGTGAGCTGCGGTTTATCGAGTAGAACCGACGGAAGTGCCGTGTGGTGCAACTGAGCGCCACTCTCTTCCATCACAACACGAAGACTCCGGAGAGCAACATCGAGAACCTCAGCACACGGCACAAACTCCATCTTTCCGGCTCGAGAGTATATGCGAGAAAACTCCGAGAGGCTCTGTATCAGGGTCGACATGTAGTCGATCTTCTGAAAAATCTTCTCGACGTCACCCACATCACCACCAGACTCCACCTGCTTTTCAAGGAGAAAACGAATATGCCGCAGAGGGGCTCGCAGGTCGTGTGATACCGCATTCGCAAATTCCTGGAGCTCTTTGCTGGTCGCATCGAGGGGTGCAGAGCTTCTGAAACTCTTCTCTTCCCGCCGTCTCCGAGCCGTAACATCGAGGAAGATCAGCACCACTCCCGACTGGCTTTCTGCTTCACCTCGAGAGGGGCGTAGACGCATCTCCAGCCACCGTTCCTCCCCTTCAGACGATCGGCGAACATCCTGCTCAAGAGAAACTCCGGCATCTCGGACATCAAGCACAAAGCGCTTCAACTCTCCTGGCGGGAGCTCAACTTCGCGAGCGATATGATCAAGAGATTCGCCGATGGATTCTTCTGTAAGGTTTATCAGCCCCCTCATGGCCGGGGTAAGCGCTCGAATCACCAGGTTCGTATCGAGAAAAACGATTCCAATCTCACTGCTGAGCAAAAGGCTATCAGTATCCCTGTACAGCGATACCTTCTCATCCCCCGTTGCTTGGCACCTGTTCTCGACTGTATCCAACTCTCTCCCAACGCTTGTACGTTAACGAAATAGCACCACAGCCTCGATGAACGATCAAGCAACTGAAAGCGTGACAGCGTTATACCCAAACCTCACAGATTGAGCGACGGCCACCCTTTTCTGTTACGCTAGAGCGTTCACCAATAACAACGGCACTTCGTGCCATTATTTTTGAGGATCGCTATAGAACTTCAACTACAGGACTCCTGCTATGCCAACACCGCTCTCTCTTCTGGTGGTAGACGATTCACTGGAAGATTTTGAGATCTTTGAATACTCATTGAAACGCGCAAAAATCTCAGAAGATCTCGACCTTGCTCACGCCACGACCTGCGAACAGGGACTTGCATATGTCCGACAGGCGCTTCAAAAACAAGCTCCCTATCACGCCATTTTTCTGGACCTTAAACTTCCGGATGCATTCGGTGCGGAGATACCATCTCGGTTCTACCGTGAAGTCGAGAAACGATCTCGGATATACATACTCTCGGGATTTGATGCACCTGAGGCCTTGGCTGGACCTGAGCGAGAACTCATAGACGATTACCTGATAAAGGGAGAGAGTGATATCGCTCCCATCATCCACGAGTTACGAAAGAGCATCCCTGCATGAGGACATACTCACGTGCGTACCTCTCTTCGATGAGAAAGCTCTGACTCAATGGCACGAGAAAGGCCTGCCACATCAACTCCCTTCCCATATCGGTAGTAGCCCGAATGGTAGACGATAGAGGCATCGCTCGTTTCTCTCAATTGCATCGCGAGAAAAATTCCATCTCCTGGCGAGCGAACGGTGAGCGGCAAGAGTACGATATCCGGGGTAGCCCCCAGTACACGTTCGACAACAACATCAGCAGAGACGGTAGAACAGACGTCCACCTGCTGAGTATCTGCGTATCGAAGCGAAAAAAGAGCACTGTGAAGGTCGCCAGAGACCTTTCGACATGACTCTACCACCACAACCTTCAAGCGACGGGAAGAAGCGAGAGAGGCTTTCCGAAAAGCTGGCACAGTCATAGGCTTCACCCCCAGATTCACAGTAGGACCACCACAGGACTCACAGGCTCACACAAGGATCGAGCAATATCCAGGGAAAAATCGGGCGAGAGAAGAAAAACAGTAAAACGATATCTCAGAAAAGGAGTTCTTTCTTACGAGGACTTCAAGCCGTGCCGAACATTCCCGCCGCCAAGGGTCTCCCCCTGATTCTTCACGACCTGAGCGATCGCCTGAAAGAGATCGCTCTGCCGCACCGGCTTGGAGAGGTATCCATCCATTCCCTCTCTGAGAAGCTTTTCTCGGTCTCCGGGAAGCGCTTGAGCCGTCAGGGCGACGATCGGAACGTGCGTTCCACGAGGTTTCTCCTTGGCCCGGATACGTGCGGTCGCTTCCATCCCACACAATACTGGCATACGAACGTCCATAAAGATGAGATCAAACTCTTCGCGCTCGAATCGACTTACGGCCTCTTCACCATTCTCCGCAATGGTAACCTGATGCCCGCGCCGCTCCAAGACCGATTGCATCAGCCGCTGATTTACTCGGTTATCCTCCGCCAATAGAATAGAGAGCTGCGGGACATCTTCTGGTCGAGAAGCAGCGGGAACGCTGCTCTCACGCTTACTCTCAGCTGGCAAGAAGTTTACGACGAAACAAAAAGTGGTACCGACGTTCATCTCACTCTCGACCGAGATCTCACCGCCCATCAGCTCAATCAGCTTCGCCGCAATACTGAGCCCCAGACCAGTGCCTCCAAATTCACCCGCAATAGAACCCGTGGCCTGTTGATATTCTTGAAAAATAACCCTCTTCTGCTCTTCCGAAATACCGATTCCCGAATCAGAGACACGAAATTTCAGTACGACCTCCTCGTCAGAAGAAGGAGCCTCAAGCAGTTCCACCGAGAGTGACACCCTCCCTTCAGTGGGAGTAAATTTAATGGCATTTCCTAGCAGGTTGAGAAGAACTTGCCGAAGGCGAAAGGCATCGCCCTCTACCAGTGGCGCTACACCATCGTCCACGTCAACAGTCATACAGATACCTTTAAGATCCGCCTGGGCTCTGCATATCTTTACCGACTCATAAACTTCTTGTTGAACAGAGAATGGAACCTTCTCCAACTTGATCTGCCCTGCCTCAATCTTCGAGAGATCCAAGACATCGGTAATCAGCCCCCAAAGATGCTCGGCAGAAACCTTGGCAAGATCGACATACTCCTTCTCTCGCTGTAAATCAGAGCTCTTTGACAAAATCTCCAAAGAGGCGACTATCCCGTTTAAGGGATTACGAATCTCATGGCTCATGGT
>JALEGQ010000181.1 GCA_022763385.1 bacterium | reverse complement strand
GCCACTAGCGTTTTGGTCCCCCTGGGAGGCGTTTTCGGGCTTCGCCCTGCACGCAGCGACGTGCTGCGCAGGTGAAAGAACTTTTTGGTCGCAGCACCAGGGAGTGGCGGGGTAAGGGGAGGATCGTGTGTCATGAGTCGATCTCTTCCTTTAAAATCTCTGTTCTTGCTGGGGCTCTTCGTGATCGGTGGTGCCGTCGGTGCGTGGCTCTTCGTTACGAGGCCAGTCTTCTTTCCTGGCCGTGCGAAGTCGGTGTATTCCGTTGCGCCTCAAAAACTTCAGACTCATGTGAACTACTTTGCTGAGAGGGTTGCCGGTGGTCGCCGAGGCCGCCGCGAGGCTATCCGTTATATCTATCGGGTGTTTGAGGCCTCAGGGGCAACCGTGCTCGTTGAGAAGGTTGGCGATGGAGAGTCACCAGAAGGGGAGAGTGTTGTTGCTCAGTTTGGGTCACCGGGAGCTCCGCTCCATATGGTGGGAGCGCCAATACCCGCTGGCGGCCGGGATGCAGACAGAGACGCGAGCGGAATTTCCGGACTGTTGGAGTTGGCCACCCTTCTCAAACGATTTCCCCTGTCGAATATTCGAGTGGAGTTGGTGGCGTTTAGGGGTGAAAGCTCTCTTCCTGGCGAGACGAACCCGTATCTGGAGGCTCTCCTCGAGCTCAAGGTGTCACCGAAGCAGATTCTTCTCCTTCACTCGATCGGAACATTTATGGATGATTCCAACTCCCAAGAAGAGTTGTTTCCGGGGGCCTTCCTCCTCCTTCCGTCAAAACCGAACTTCCTCCTCTTGCTCGGAGCGCCTTCCTTCTCTTCTCCCGTTTACACGGTGAAGAGAGAGATGCAGAGTGCGGTTCATTTTCCGGTCGCATCACTGAACCTGCCACCTTCGCTCCTCCCACTCAGTGGAGTTCGTCGGGCCGAGCAGTTTTGGAAGGCCGATATGAGCGCTGTTCTTGTCACTGACACCGGAGCGCTGAGGGGGGCCCTCTCAGGAGTGGTGCTGAACTATCCGCGGATGGCAGAGGTGCTCTCGGCCGTGTATCAGGTTCTTCGAAAGGCCAACTCAGAGGCGGCATAGGTCTGCGATTGCGAAATATTGTGCTGCCTGTTTGACAACACTGAGCTCCCTCGCTACTCTCTCCATCCCAAGTGGGGGCGCTTAGCTCAGTTGGTAGAGCGTCAGCCTTACAAGCTGAATGTCGCAAGTTCGATCCTTGCAGCGCCCACCATTTTTTTCTCTCTTTATTCCCGTCCTTCTACTCTATATTCGCTGAATGGTTACCCTCTTTTTTTCGTTCCGTAGACGAGGTTCCCCCAGCCGAGGAGGAAGAGGGTTCCTCCGATCGGAGTAATCGCTCCGAGCCAAGAGAGCTTCGTGATGGCGAGGAGGTAGAGGCTGCCAGAAAAGAGGAGCGTGCCGAAGAGAAAGAGGATACGTGTTCTTTCGATAGCTCTCTCTGTCCTTCCATCTGCTGAACCCCATGCGAATGAGAGGAGGGCCACGGAGTGAAACGCGTGATAATTCCAGGCCGTCTGAAAGATCTCGATGCCCCGTTCATCAAGGTGGTCCCGGAGCGCATGAGCCCCGAATGCCCCGATGAGTACCGCAAAAAAACCGAGAAGTGCGGATGTTCTCATAGATCTCTCCCTCGTGTACGGTTCTCGGTGGGCAGCATTCCTATTATGAGGAGAAAGAGACGGAAGGAGCCTGTTGCACCGCCTTCGCTTCTGCCGGGTCAACTTCAAAGAACTCTTTGGCAAGAAAGCCGCCGTACTGCGCCACGAAGTTGTTCGGGATCTGTTGCAGAGAGGTGTTGTAGGTTGCTACCGAATCGTTGTAGTGCTGCCGGGCGAAGCTCACTTTGTTTTCTGTAGAGGTGAGCTCTTCGTTCAGCCGGAGAAAGTTATCGTTTGCTTTCAGTTCCGGATATGCCTCAGAGAGGGCAAATACCTGCCGGAGCATTCCAGAAAGCATTCCTTCAGCTTCTGAAACTCCTCGCACATTCCCCTCAGAGGCTGCGGAAGCCGCCGAGTTTCGTGCCTGAATGACCTTTTCGAAGGTTTCCTGTTCATGGGTTGCGTATCCCTTGACGGTCTCAACCAGATTCGGAATGAGATCATACCGCCGTTTGAGCTGAACATCGATCTGAGACCACGCGTTCTCACACGCTACCCTCTTCAGGACGAGGCTGTTGTAGATCCCCACGAGATAAAAGAGCAGAGCACCAAGAATGGCGATGATGATAAGTGTCTGAGTCATAAATCGTCCCCTAGTGTCTGCTCAAGTTCACGAGATCGTACCAAAGTACAAAATAGGAAAGAAGAAGTATTTGCGCTTTTCCGACACAGCCTAGCCGAGACCGGTCGAGAGGAGGAGCCAGCGGTGCTCGGCAATACCTCTTCCGCCCCGCGAAGGACCGACCTGGCTCCAGCTCTTCGCTTTGAAGATAAAATGAATCTTCCCGTCAGCAGCGAGAGCTCCGGGAGGGGGATTCGGGTCAGATGCCCCCGCACGAACGGCTTCGCGGAGGACATCATCAAAGGAGCGACTTCCGGATTCTCCCTCCTGGGAGATCGAGAGGAGCTCTCCCGCTGGCGAGAGCACGACATGAACGGTGCTAAAATCCTTCATCCGCCTGATATCGGCGCTGGAGAGTGACTCCCATCCACTTGCGCGAAGATTGCTAAAGACCTGCGTGGCGACTCGTCTGACGAAGACGGCGTACCGACTCGCCTTCGCATTGAGCAGAGTAATGTCACCGTCGGGAAGCTGCGGGAGATAGTCACTGTTCCCAGCGTTGCCGAGAAATCGCGCTCCAGAACCGATAGGTCGTGAGAACGGCCGATAGTGCCCACTCTGCGCAAGCGGGCTTTTGAGGAACTCGCGGGCGGGTGGCCCCTGACTCTTCTCTGTCTCCCGTTGGGCCCCGAACTCTCCCACCAGTGCATCATCTGAGAGACGGAGTGTTTTGAGCGGTTTCGCACCGCCCGAAGTTCGAGGTGGTGGTGCGGGGGGGCGGGCTGCTTGGGGTGCTGCCGGAGGGGGGCTAGACGAGCTTGGGGCAGGAGAACGGGAGTTGTCCTCGGGGCTCGGTTGGCGTGGTGCCTTATTCGCTCCGACTACGGGACCAGCATCTCTTCCGTCTCCGCGACGGATCTGCTCCCGCTCCGTGCTTCGATTTTGCTCCGCCCGAAAGCGTGCTGTTTTTGGCACTGCTTCTGAGACCTCGCTCTGCGGTTCGCTGATGATTCTCGGGGAGCTGGTGGGGGCGAGCGACACCTCTATGACGGAGGGAGAGGCCGGAGGAAAGGTCGTGGTCCACTTCGCCTGAGCCAGGTAGAAGAGGAGGAGGTGCAGTATTACGGAGACCAGAATCCCGAGCGATAACCACTGAGAAAACGTGATATCCCTCGAGAGCGAGGTTGTCGTCATATTCCCTCGTTTCGACGGGAAAGGAGGCCTAACTCGTGCGAGCGGTGCACCGTCACTGTTTGCACAATCATCCCATAATGGTAAACCATTAACCAGTATTCTGACAGGAGGCCTCTCATGCTCGGTTTGAGCCCACTCGAAATTGGTATCGTTGCCCTCGTCGTTGTGCTCCTCTTCGGTACCCGGAAGTTGCCGGAACTCGGTAGCGGACTTGGAAAGGCGATCAGCAACTTTCGCAAGGGCTACCAGGAGGGGATGGCCATCGATGTTACTCCACCGAAGGAAGAGTCTGCTCGGGAGGAGAAGAGTTCCTCTTCTGATGAGAAGGACCGGTAGAGGGGTCAGTTTTGTACTGCGCCTAAAAAACTTTTCCGACGAAATACTATTGAACCGAACGAACGCGAGCGGTGAAGTGCTTCACCCGTTGCGCTTCTTCGGGGGTGAAAAAGAGGATCGTTTTCCGCTGTTCACCTGCTGAGATATCATTTTCTCGTTCCCCGAAACTTTCCTGAAATTGAAGGGCCTCTTCAACGGTGGTGAGCCCCCCTTTCAGTTGAAGTGACTTCCCCACAACCCCCTGCTTTGCGGTGAGTAGTACGCCATTCTCGTCAAAGAGAGCCGCTTCGACCTGTACACGGCGAAAGTTCTGTTCACTCTCGTTCTTGAGTTGGGCCTGAACAGCAAAGATCTCCCCGCCGGCAAGAAGTGGGATTTTCGAAAACGAAACCTGTGAGAGTTGCACGGATGGAGGGGGAGGAGACGGGAGCTCCGAGAGCACGACTCCGCGAAGAAAGCGGCTGATGCCAGAGTCTTCTCGGAGAAAGTCGCTCACGAAGGGGAGCGCGCAGACAAAAAGAATAAGGGGGAGAGTGAGAAAGAAGAGTGAGAAGAGTGCTGGCATCTGTCGAACAGCACTCTCGTCTCTTGTTTGGGCTGAAGCGTAGAGGATCTCACTCTTTTCATCTCGAAGCTCTTCGCCGAAAGGAGGTGCATCGTGTTTTCTCCCATCAATCTCCATTGAGATGAGGTTATCAAGTGGCGTTCCCTTCGGTCGTATCGGTTCTGGTTGCTCCGGCTCAGCCGCAGGAGCGGGACTATCTTCCTCCTCCTCTTCTGCTTCTGTCGATTCTGATGGGAGGGGCTCTTCAGAATCATAACTATCTTCTTCTTCTCCTTGGTCCATGAGGTGGATCGTTTCTTCGTGAACCGCTGGTGCTGCTTCAGGAGCTAGGAGGGGTGGCTCTTCTTGCGCTGGTTGCTCTTGTTCTCGTTCGCTCTCAGCAGAAAAAACCTCCTCTTCTTGAGTCTCTTCTTCGTCTTCTATTGGGGAGTCGAGCTCCTCAATCTGAGCCGCATCCGGCACATCTCCCCCATCTTCTTCTTCAAAGGGGAGAGACTTTGAACGGAGGAGCGAAAAGAGGTTCTCCTGTAATGGGGGAGAGAAAGCGTCGCCAGCCGGGGAGGGGGGCTCCTCTTCGATCGGTGGCTGCTCCACCCCGGTGTCATCTGTGTTCGATAGCTCGGTAATTTCATGAGGAGGGATATCATCTTCCTCCCCACTTCCATGAAGTATCTCTGCACTGCTCGGTGATTCAGGAGCCGCTACAGAGGCTTCGGGCAGGCCGTACTCCTCCGCTGTTTGGAAGCAGAGATTTTGCCTCAGGAGAAAGCGGGAATCACACTTTGAGCAGTACAGCCGAGAGTCTCCCACCTCCTCTGTGTTTCGCGTCGCTGTGGCTCGGTCGAGTTCGTCAGGAGAGAGCGCAAAAGTGGCGTTACAGTTCGGGCACTGGATACGTCGGAGTTGCGGATATTCTCCCGAAATTTCCCCCTCGTCCTGCTCTTCCAACTTCTGATACTCCCCGGATAGTGCTTCGTGCCCTTGGCGACTCCCTCAAATACTGTCATTCTTCCGCGCTGTGGACCAGGGGAATAAGAAACGTCAGATTACGTTGTGGCTTGGGAGGCACCGAACGGAGGGAGCCGGCCTCTGGGTGTACCTTGAGAGTGTCTTGCCGCCTCTTGTCGATCTCCTTCTCCGTGAGGGATATGAGATTACGGTCCTCGGTGCGGGGGCCCTTTCCCTGCGGGCTCGAGTTGAACACCTCCTTGAAGCGGTCGCGGGAAAGTACCATCTCGAATGGCGGAGAGATCCATTCGGGTCTCGGTATCTGGGGGTGCTCTCTGATCTCGTGTACCTCGGGCGAACAGATGGAATCTTCCATGGCATGAGTAATACGTTTCCCTTTATTGGGGGAGGGAAGAGAAACATCCTCACGCTCCACGACCTCCTTCAGCCGTTTCCGGTTGCACGTCCACCATCGCTTTATCGGTCTTTGCGAACCTCCTATTATCGACTTTCCCTGTGGTATCTCCTTCGATTTCGGATAGACGCCATCGTCACCGGGCACGAGCGGTCTCAACGTGAGCTACAAGCTCGTTACCCGAAGCGACGGGCGACTCAGCTCGGAGTGGTTTTTCCGCCCCTGACACCACGTTTTTTGGAGAAGCTGGACCCGCTTCCTGAGAGTGTCGAAAGCGAGTATCTCGTCGCTTTCGTGAGTTCCGATCCTCGGAAGAACTTTCCCCGTTTGCTCGCCGCCTTTGAGGGAAGTGGAACGGAGTTTGTGCTCAAGGTGATCGTTGGCGAAGGTCATATCGTCGAAGAGATCCGCCAGGTGGTAGCGAACAGTCCAGCAGTTGACCGGATTGAAGTCGTGCATGGGCTTGATCGGGAGGAGCTCTGCCGGTGTATCGAGCGGTCGCGGGCGGTGCTCTTCCCCTCACTTGCGGAGGGTTTCGGTTATCCCATCTATGAGAGTCTTGCCCGAGGGGTCCCGGTACTTACCTCGCCAGATCTCCTGATCTCGGCAGCACCACGCTCCGAGGCGATGGTGATCCCTCGCTCTCCGTATTCTGTGGAGGCGCTCATTGAAGGAATACAGTGTATTACCGAACTTCAGATCTCCGAGACCGTTCGAAGGGAGAGTATTGAAGAGATCCACGCCCTGCTTTCTCCGCAGAGGTGTGCGGAGGCGCTCATGTCCTACTACGAAACAGCCGACACCACAGTTACCTGTTGCGCAAAATGACGCCCTTTGGGAGTGTCTCAGTGGGAGGCCTCATCTGACGCCCTCCCCAAAAGTTTCAGCAGCGATGAAAAAACGACGAATGGAGATCACGAATGGCGAATTCTACCTTTGAGCAGGCCACGAAGCAGCTTGAAAAAGCGCTGACGTATTATCAGATTGACTCGGAGTCAGAGCTCAGACTCCGGAGTGCCAAGGCAAGTCTCTCGGTATCCGTCCCCGTTCGGATGGATGACGGATCTCTGAAGGTCTTTCAGGGCTATCGAGTACGGTACAATGATCTGCTTGGTCCGACCAAGGGAGGAATTCGGTTTCACCCAGATGTTGATCTCGATGAGGTTCGTTCGCTTGCCT
>JALEGQ010000180.1 GCA_022763385.1 bacterium | reverse complement strand
GGGTCCGTGGCACCGACCACGGCACCGAGGCCGGAGAGCCCCTTCGAAACGAAGTTTCTCGTCTTGTACCGTTCGTGAATCCAGTGGGCGATCACCTCTTTCACCGTTTTGCCGTCTTTCGTGGTTGCTTGTTGCACCATCGCTCCATCACGGTTTGAGGTACTCACGAGGAAGAAGAGCGCTTTCTCCCCGACCTCGGCTGCCGCGAGGTAGGGAGTGAGGGAGTCGGTCCCGAGAAACGGGTTTATCGTGAGGCCATCGCAATAGATGTGGTCAATCGGGGCACTCCCGCCAAAACCGGTCGGATTCAGATAGGCCTTGGCATAGGCCTCATTCGTTGAGCCGATATCACCTCGCTTCGCATCGAGGATGACCGGCACCTCCGTGTTGCGTGCCATCCCGTTGAGGGCCTGGAGCGCATAGAGTCCATCCATGCCGAGTGCCTCAAAGAACGCGATATTCGGCTTGATACAGGCGACGTGATCCTGAACCGCAAAGAGTGCCGCGTGCAGGTAGGAGATCATCGACCGTTCGCCCTCGAGGTACCCATCCGGCCCGTACTTATAAAAGCAAGCCGGTACGTGCTCAGGCCGAAAATCAAATCCGAGGCAGAGAACCGAATTTGACCACTCAATTCTCTCCTGGAAGAGCCTACTTGCGTTCGCCATAACTATTTCCTCTCTTTGACGTGCGTAAAGGGATCGCCTTCCCCAGCAGTGTCAGCGATCTGTTGAAGCTCGGCAAGGAAGCAGCTCCACTTTTTCTCACACCGGAGAAAGAGCTCTTCCAGCCCACCGAGCTCCTGTCGATAGAGAAAGAGCTGGAGGAGGGCCGCATTGTTGAGCTCCGAGAGGAGGGAGAGTTCTGGGTACCGTTGTCGAAACGGTGCGGTGTGCTCGTGAAAGAGCGCCTCACGTTGAGCGAGTTTTTCGGCCGTGGTGAGTTCGGTTGAGGCATAGAGCGCTTCTAGTGCAGAAACGGTCTCGGTGAGAAGGATTCCGAGCTCCCGTTCAAAGGCCCACGATCTCTCCGCACGGAGCTGATGGCGCGCCATTTCGGAACGGCACGATGCTGAGGTGCACCGCTCTGCTTCGCGGTGAAAGAACTCAATCGCCCCTAGTGCACCCACCACATTGGCCGCACTCTCATTAAACGCGACCGAGCCGGGGATCCACACCGTCTGGTGGAAGATCTCGTGGATCACCGTATTCACGACCTCGTGAGGTGGGTGCTTCAGGGCTGGAGTGAGCACCGGGTCATTAAACCACCCCAAGGTGCTGAAGGCAGGAGTTCCCCGGATGGCGACCTCATACCCCCGAGCTTCGAGCCGTTCGGTGAGGCACTGAGCGTCTTCTTTCTCGAAAAACCCCTTGTAGGGCACCCGGCCCACGATCGGATACCACCAGGTGTACGGTTCAAAGGCATCCTTCTTCGAAGCGATCAGCACCCAGGCGAGCACATCTTCTTCTCGGTGGCTGTAGGTGGTAAACGAGCCCTTGGCGGTCAATCCGATCGATTCGGCAAAGTCCCGGGCTCGCAACACCCACCGAAGGTTTGCCCGGAGGTCTGCGGTGAGCTGCTCTCGATCTCCGTACTCCGGGTCGAGCACCTCGAGGATGGGCTCTCGATTGAGGAGGATCTCTGCTTCGGTGAGCGCGGCCCTTGCCAGGTAGGCCGGACTACACCCCACCAGGCCGCTCGCAAAAAAGGCGGCGAGGAGGGTGGCTCCGACGAGAATGACCGTTATTCGTTGCTTGCTTTGAATCGTTGCACCTCCTGTTCCATCGATGAAGCGGGATGCCAACTCGGATAGCGCAGGTGGAAGGGGGCAGAGAGCAGCGGCTCCGGTTTTGTCTTCTCTCCCTTCTTCGGCTTCTTCTCAAGTGAGAGTCGATAGATATCAAAGCTCCCAAGTCTGTCATTGGCATAGAGCAGGTGGTTTGCCCCGCCGAGAATGACATCATAGCTTCGGCTGTCGGGGGCGACGAGCTCCGTACGGGTGTCGGAGGCGAACTCGAGTTGATAGAGACCGATCGCACGTCCGGAGCCACTCGAGTAGAAGAGGTGCTCTCCCGAGGCGCTCCAATTCGGTCGACAGAAGGACTCGATCCCCTTCAAGGGACATCCGAGACTCTTGCGCTGCATGTTGAAGAGGCAGACATCCCATCCGGGCCAGGAGCGGTTAGTGGAGAAGGCGAGGGTTGAGCCGTCCGGGGAGACCTTCGGCGTAGTATTCCGACTCGGATGTTTTGAGATCCGCGTCTCCCGTTTTGTCACGAGATCATAGGAGTAGAGCGAGGTCTTTCGGGGGCCCCCCTCCTCTTTGTAGTAGTAGAGTTTCTGCTGTTCGGGATCTCGATCCCAATCAGGATTTCCAACGGCCCCAGTTCCCCCGGTGGGAACGAGTGAGAGCTCTTTTCCGTTCCACTGCCCGACATAGAGTCGCTTCCGTTGTTTCTCTGGCGGTGCCTCTTCTTGAGGCTCTTCTCCTTCTAATGGTGGAGGTGGTGCGGGGAGGGGGCGGTCACTGACGAACGCAAAGAGCATTCCGTTGGGATGGAATACCGGCGAGGTATCAAAATCGCGCGATGGAAAGAGGACAGCGAGCCGCTTCGTCCGGAGATCTGCCAAAAAGATCTGAGAAGAGGTGTTGTCGAGAGATTGTGCGGCGAAGAGCACCCGTCCCTGAGCCCCCTGAGGAACCGTCACCGTGACATCGCGGGGAGCAAGCGGTTGAGCGCCCAGAGAGAGTGGGAGAAGGAGGAGAGGAAGAAAGAGACGCCAATGGAGAACCATAAAAACCTTGTTTAGAGGGAGAAACGAGCCGCACCGAGATACGCTGCACAGAGAAGTAGACCAGCAATGGCACCCGCGATCAGATCATCAAGCATGACCCCAGTGGCACCGGGGAGCCGTTCTCCGGCAGACACGGGCCACGGCTTCACGATATCGAAAAAACGGAAAAGACAAAATGCGGAAAGAAGAGAGACAGGATCTCTCAGATCCGCAGCGAGCAGCGCCACGAACACCCCAGCCCACTCATCAATGACGACCTCAGAGGGGTCGGCGTGTGATTCCCCCTGAAATCGGGTGAGATAGCCCGTTGTGGCCCACCATCCCACCACTGAGGCTCCAAAGAGAAGCACTCCGCGTACCGCCACGGAATCCCCCATCAGCGTGAGTACGGCCCACCAGAAGAGCAGCCCGCCGACCGTCCCGACCGTTCCAGGGGCCATCGGGCTAAATCCGAGCCCAAATCCAGAAGCGATCCCAGTTACAAATTTGTCACGCATAAGGTCCCCAAAGAAGTGTTGTTCACGTTTACCCTAACGTTGCATAAAAATTTGTTCGTAGAGCCACAAGAGTAGTGCAGATTGGGGCTTTGGGCGAGTTTTTAGGACGAAAGTGTACTGCACGT
>JALEGQ010000179.1 GCA_022763385.1 bacterium | reverse complement strand
TTTCTTGTCTCGCACCACTCTTTTCTTTTGCTTCGAGGAGAACTTCTGCCTCAATGAGTGCTTCTTCGATCTTTTTCCAGTGTATCTCAAACCAGCAGATCCGATAAAAGGCCTGATCTCTCTCGCTTATTTCGGTGAGGTGTGAATCAACAACCTGAAGAGTCTCGTTGACTTCCTCACCGCGCCCTTCGAGGGAAACAAGCATTTCCTGTAATCTTTTGAGGTGCTCTGAAGCTTCTTCAAACTGAGCATTGAGCCGTGCGAAGTGTTCTGATTGAGAGAAATCTTCTGATGGGGGAAGAAAGCCGAGAATGTCTCCGCGAATGTCCTCATAGTCTTCGAATTCACATGGAGTTATCACATGCTCGGTAAGAATTCTCTCTCCGATCGTTCTCCGAAATCGACTCTGGAGAGTGGTAATTTCATCGAGATCAAGCTCTTCAACCCGGCTACACATCCACTGTATCGCGAGTTCCTCGTGTGGTGCTCGTTGTTCGGTTCCTTCTCCAAGAAACTCTGCGGGACGAACGATCTCTTCCTCTTGAAAGATAAAGGCAGAGAGCTTTTCTCGGATCTCTTCACATAGCTCGTTTGGGGCTATCGTGGTGCGGGCCTCTGCCGGGCTGGAGGAAATTCTGTCGGCTCGGCGGCCTTGATCTGGTGAAGGAAGCATATTCAGTCACAAATTTTCGTAGGGTTTCTGTGGTGTTATGGAGTGCTTGAGCCTCGATGAAACCTCCAGATGGCTGAAAAAAGTTCACAGAGTGTGGAGATCGTATTTTCGAAGGCACCTGAATACTTGCCTTATGTCCTGGTGGGACCGGTAACATATCAAAACAAGGAGAGAAATAACCTCGTACGATTCTTGCAGTCCTCGTTCTTTGGAGGCGTTGTATGTTCGATCCGCGCGGTATGATTTTCATGGTTCTTCTGTTCTTCCTGATGCTGGGAGGAGCTTCGTCCGCTTTTGCGGAATCCCCTGAGATGATGTGCAAGCGAGATTTCCTGCTCGTTGAGAACCGCCGAGGGAGGTTTTTTCGGGTTAAAGATCGGGGTGCGGTTCGGAAAGCGCTGAAAAGATTAAAGATTCGAGATCGGTCTGAGAGACGAGCTACGAGAAAGCTTGTTCGGCAGAGTCTGAGATCGTGCTCACGGTCTTGGAAGCAGCAGCGCAGGAAGTTTCGTCGGGCACAGAAGCGTCTTCGAAGAGAGAGTGAGAATCTCGATCAGAGGTGTCGTACAGAGATCCCTCGGGTGATCTCCTATCCAAGGCAGCTCTCGGTTGCTCAACAAGAGAGCGAGAGCATCGACCTCCTCGTGCGAAACCTCTGGCCCTTGGAAGATGATTTTGCACCTGGCGTAGTAGAGGTGAGAAATGCTGACTTTCCCGTACCACTCTCTGCAGTTCTCGAATCACGTTCACGGAGACTCTCTCTCCTGAGGCTCTCTCTCGCCTCTGTTACTACTTTGAATACCTCAGAACCGCTGGTACTTCAGATCTTTAATAGGTGTGGAGAAAGGGTACTCGGAACCGGGTTTGAGCTGCGCATCGCTCTGATCGGTGATGATAGCGGTGGAGATCGGCCTGACTTCGGAGACGGAAACCCAACGCCAACGCCAACACCCGATCCTGGAGGAAGCCCAACTCCAACTCCATCGGCGACCCCAACGCCGACACCCACTCCGGGGCCGGGGCTGACCGTCAAAAACGGACAGGTGGGGCTGCTGAAGGGGAGCTTTACCGCTGCCGCCGATAATCTCTTTGTGACGGGGAACATCCCGGTTTCAGAACCCTTTGCACGGGCGATCGAAGGCGGAGATAACATCTTGGTGGTGGAACGCCCTGACGGAAGCCTTATTCGTCCAGGATTTGCTCCGTACACATATGCTCATGTTGAAGATGGAAGTATCGCTTCTCAGTACCAACTTCTCTTTCCAACGGCCGTTGATGGGAACGGAGTCACTGATTTTCCGGTATATCTTGCTTCTCCAAGTGATGCGGGAGGTGAGCCGAGTTTTCTTTGGTCTTCGGCTGCCGAGCGATTCTTCCAGAACGGTCGTTTTTCAGTGGTGCTTGAAGGTGCAGAAAATGGTCTTACGTTCTCAGCGAATATCACACCAGCGACTGATTGTGTGGAAAAAGAAAGAGATGGCGCGTTTGCTCAGGTCTATCGGTGTGCGAAGAAGCTCGTCTCCTCACGAAATGGGATTCCGGTCAACGCGGTGATTGTTCTTTTCCCGAAATTCTACTCTGATGCGGACTTCTTTGAAGTTGAGATGTTGCTCTCCAACAGCCACCTTGATGGAACAAGCCATATTATCGCGAAGAACGGAAAACTCTCCGCGCACCTCGATAACACGAGACTTTCGGTGTTCGCTCAACGGCTTCGGTACCTGAACCAAGATTTTCAGCGGCACGAGATAGAGGACAACGGAACCTCGTATGCTTTTATTCCGACTCGGAGCGGGATAAACCACGCCATTCGAATGGATCAGTCTTTTGGAGGGGAAAACATTGTCTTTTCTCTCGGAGACGATAGGGGCGCCGAAGAGCAGGCAGCGGGAAACCGGCCGTTGATAGCCCATACGGGTTCAGAGGAAGATGGAGTACTGAATCACCTTGCTATTCAAACCTGGTCTCACGTTCCGGTGGCAGATGCGAAGCCGTTCTACTCTCGGGAAGAGCTCGAGATGCTTGCGCAGGAAGCATTCGAAAAGTACGCTCCGCTCGGAATACTCAATAGCTCACGAGCGCAAGACTTTGACACCATTCATCCACAATTTTATGGGATGACAAACTCGATGGCGAAGCTGAGTCAGGCGAGTGGGACTGGGGTATGGACGCTTTCTCCGCAGTTGATCCTTGCAACCTCCATCGAGACCGATGGAATCGGTCAGGTGATTGACCTCCTCCGATTTCAATCTCAGTACTTTTACCTGCGTCAGATCGCCTCTGCGATGTACCAGGGAGACGGTGAGCGAATTACGCTTGGAGATTTCGAGCGCGCTAGCACGGATCAGTGGAACTTTGCGGACCGTTTTACCTATCATCTCGAACGAGATTTTGATACCCGTACGAACAGCTTCTGCCCAAATCAGACTCTCATGGATGATCACGGGCAACTGAGAAACTACCTCTCGAGCTATAGTAGCTCTGTGCCCTACTGGAATGACTTTATCGGATATATCAAGGATAACGGGTATCCGTATGTTCCTTTCGGAAGTGTTGATCACCTGCACTCTCCAAGAGCTTCAGCTGCGATTCAGGCTGGATTCGTTCTCCCTTCATTCTGGAAGCGCGAATATCTCCGGGCACTCTCAGAGGTGTTTTTTATCGCAACAAAGGCGAGAGACGGAACGAATCTCGCACGAGCAAATGGAAATACCTTTGACCAACATCTCTACTCTGCAACTCAGCACCCAGGTGAGATGCGAGAGGTGTTGGGACGGGGAAATACCTCAATGCTGTTTGCTGAGATTCTTCTTCATTTTTCAAGTGAGATTCGAGATGAGATCATCACCAGACTCGATAAGAAGATGCGCTCTGTCATAGTCTCAGCAGGTCCAAACTCTGGAACTCTCAAGAATGTTCGAAAGTATGATAAGAGAGACTTTAGTGGTTCTCAGTTACGAGATATCGTTACGGCGCTTCATGTCGACGGTTTCTATGTCCCACCAGCGCTCCTTTCGAGTGAAGTAAACGATACACTCACCGCAGCCCGACAGGATCTCCTTGTGCCGTATCATGCTACAAGAAGTCCACATGGAATTGCACTCCACGCTTCCTCATTGTGGGAATCGAACTACGCATCTTTCTATTGGGGCAGTCTTGAGCGAGTCGTTCGCCGCATACCTGATCTCGAGGTTACCGTTGCTGATTTTCGAGGAGTGCTTTCGAGGCACGCAGAAGCTTTTGCGGTGACGTGTGGCGGAACACAGGATGCGCAGCGGTGTAGCTTCGGAAGACCCGACTTGCAGCGGCAGTCTTACCGCTATATCTGGATTCGACCAGAGACCGCCATCAGAAATGGTACCCGTGTGCCACTCTCAAATGCTGCCCTGATCGCCACTTCCTTTCCAGGTGGCGGGGCAACTTCGTACTCACAGATGAATGCCCTCACCATGGCGCTTGATTATGCCTCGGAGTTTTCTCGAAATCGAATACTCAATATCTATGTTGATGGTGAGATTCCTTTTGATGCCGTAAGTGTACTTGGAATGAATCGAGGAAACCCCGATCACTTCTATAACTTCGGTGATGCCCAGTACGAGGTGTCTGGAATAGGCTATATTCAACAGGTTATCCGGGGGCTTCGGTAGGAGTATTCAGGTTGGGGTAGAAAAAGCCTGATCGGCTACCCTTTTTGGTAAACGGTTATGAATCGGAAAATCCTTTACTCTTAAGAGGAAAAAAGAAAAGAGGGGATCGGGAAAAACTATTTTCCCGATCCCCTTCTGTCGCACTCTATAGAGTCGCCTCCACTCGTTCAAGTGTTGAGATATGTTCTACCTGTCGGGGAAGAAGCTCCGTTCGGATGAGGGTTTTACACTCTGACTTGACTTCATCAGACTCGAGGGCTTTCTCGTACCCCTCCATGCCGTGTTTCTCTCCGCTTTTAAGCGCTGTCACCGCAGTAGAGTCACCGAATATCTTCGCTGTGCCCTGAACGGCTTTGGCGAAGGTTCCCCACATCCCAGAATCAGTAGCGGGTTCGCCCCCCATCCCCCGGACGTTCTTCTCGAGTGCTACCGCATTTCTCCGGTGATCGGTAAGAATACGTCGGAGTGTCGTGGCCTCGGGGTGCTCATCGATTCGTTCAAGAGCCTGTTCATAGGTCTCTATCGCAGAAAGCTCTCCGCGAAGGAGTTCATTACATTTTTGAATACATTCTTCATTCGTAGTGGTCATAATTTTCCTTACAATTTTAGGCTGTTATTTTTGGTGTATGGAGCTCTCATCTCTGCTTCTCTATACCGCTCGTGTTCTTCCAGTTACCAGTGATACGAGAAACAGAACGAGGAATATGGCAAAGAGAATCTTTGCGATTCCGGCTGATGCTCCTGCAATTCCCCCAAACCCAAATACACCGGCGACGAGGGCGAGTATAAAGAAAGCAAGTGCTGCATTAAGCATGATGAACTCCTGTATAATGTTTACGAACGAGCCTATCAGCTCTACAGAGAGATGTTATGATCTCGCTCAGGTCTCTTTATGATTGTCCTGAGACCAGGTGCAGGGCGTGTTTGGAGAGTGCTACTCCGCTCTCCTTTTCATCACTTACCACATCGTGTGCGCCTGCTTGATAGAGAGCTTCGACATTTACCTCGCTCCGAGCTCTTACGACGATTCTCGCTTGTGGAGAGAGCTCGCGAAGATGTCGGATGATCTCTCTCGTCGATTGAAAGTGGGGAATAGTAACGAGAAAAAGTTTCGCTGATTCAAGTTCTGCATGTTCGAGGATCTCCGGCATTGCAGCATCTCCGACTAAGAAAGAATAGCCAGATTGAAGCGCCTGCTGTTGGGCCTGTCGATTCAGGTCAATGATCAAGACCTCCTCTCCTCGCTCTTCAAACACGGCTGCGGCACTTTGACCGGCTGGACCAAAGCCGATGACGACCACTTCAGGCTGAGGAGTTTTACCGACTGGCGCGAGGTTGTTTGTCTCTCGCGGTGAAGTACGTTTCTGAAGTCGGGCAAGCGCAAGTCCAAGCTTGGGAGCGTTTGAGATGAGAAATGGGGTGCTGAAAAGCGAGAGAATTGCGACTGACACGACGAGATTATGAATCTCTTCATCAATGAGTTCGAGGTCAAGGGCGAGAGCACCGAGCACAAAGGCAAACTCTCCAACTTGAGAAAGGGTACATCCCGTTGCCAGAGCGACAGAGAAAGATTTTTTCACGAGTACCAGGACTCCAGCAATGAGGAGGGCTTTGAAGATAAGGAGTGCCACGGTCGTTGAGAGGACGAGAAAGAGATTCTCAAAGATCCAGACGGGATTCGCTGCCATTCCAGCAGCTCCAAAGAACAGCGTAAGGAGAATTGTCTTTACCGATGTGATATCTGCTCGAATCTGTGTGGCAAAAGGGGAGCTTCCGAGGAGCATGCCCGCGAGAAATGCTCCAAGCGAGGGGGAAATTCCTATTTCATGAGCGATCCAGGTGGTTCCGAGCCCAATGACCGTTCCCAAGAGGATAGAGAGCTCTCTATTGCTCTGGATCGTGAAGGTCCCCAATACTCGCGTTACCGCGATATGAATAAAGAGATAGAGGCCGAGGGTAAGAAGAACAACGGAAGTAAGAATGCTTCCTACTGAGTAGAGAATTTGGGAGAGTGTTCCCTCCGTTCCAAGAAGAGTGAGCAAGAGGGCGAGAGGAACGATAGTGATATCTTGTACGAGAAGAATCGCGATAGATTTTCGACCGTAAGGGCTATCAGTTTCCCCTCGTTCTCCAAGAACTCGAAGCACACAGGCGGTACTGCTCACGGTAAAGGTCGCAGCAATAGCCATGCTCGTCGACGTTTCGAAGCCGAGAAACATGCATATCATCGATAGGATTATCAGTGTTGCTCCTACCTGAAGTACTCCACTGATGAGAGTGCTTGAACCAAAGCCCTTCAGTTTTTCCCAAGAAAACTCCAGCCCGAGACTGAAAAGAAGAAGAGAGACGCCAAGCTCAGCAAGAAATTCGAGCTCTCCTTGAGAGCCGATAAAGTAGAGTCCCGTCGGTCCTCCAA
>JALEGQ010000178.1 GCA_022763385.1 bacterium | reverse complement strand
GTTGGCCGATGAAGATGACTTGAGAGCGAGTCTGCCGCGGTTCGAGAGCACCTCCGAGTTCTTATCCTTTTCCGAACCAGCTCTCGAACGGATTCAAGCGAGTGCTCCATCGAACCCCTCGATCCAGTTCCAACTCGGCCGATTCGCTGAGCAGCTCGGTTTCGACGAGCTCGCTGCCACTGCGTATCGTCGTTATCTCGTACTGGTTCCGACAACGGGATCGGCTCAGGCTCAGAGGATTGAAGAGTGGATTGCTCCTCAGGAGGGCCGCTCGGAAGGTCGGCCAGGTGCTCGGCTGCTCGCGGTGGTTCCTCCACATCTCCCGCAGGTTTCATTTTGGTCGAGACGTCTCCGTGACGAGAGTGTCGTACGTCGGGAGCTCGCTCAACTTCAGAGAACTGCCATAGAGTCGCGTTGGAAAGAGGTGCAGGGAGAGAAGGGCGACGGGGACTCCCTGAGCTCTGAACAGATCTCACTCGCGCAGTTTCTTGATGAGCTGCTCACGCTTTCCCCTTTGAGCGCCACCGATGAGGTGCGGCGTGAGATTGACGCGACCATTCTCCATATCGCCGATGTTTTTTCTTCATCGCTGCGGGGGAGTCCGCGACACTCTTCTTTTCAGGGAGGGATACTCGGAGCGGGGGTCGAGGAGTTCCTCTCTGTGCGTGCACTCAAGACGCGATTGGCAGTTGTCCCGGGATGGAATATCTCAGACCTTCGCCCGGAGCAGGGAATGCTCTCGCAGTGGGCCTCCACTGAGCGCCTCGCCTTTGACCGGAAGTACCGCTCTTTGGGCTTTGCCGTGGGCCCACGCGAAGGAGTTTCACTGATCACCGTCGCGACCGCGGCTCCCCTTACTCCCGATATACTCTCAAGGTTGAAGCTCTATGTGAGTGAAGATAATGTAGAGTGGCAGGAGTTGCCTCAGAACCACCTCTCGGTAGAATTGGTGATGCTCGGTGGGCAGAGCATTATCGTTTTTCAGATCCGAGAACAACGCTTGGCCCGTCTCTGGAAGATCCACTTTGCGAGTAAGTCCCAAGAAGAGAAGATTCTCGGGAGAGGAGAAGAGTTGCTCGCCGTCTATGGAGAGCTTCGATGAAGAGGAGTTCCCTTTTTTGGTGTTTCCTCCTTTTGCTCTGTCTCGTGGAGGTGGTCACTTCAGCGAGTGCGGCTGAGCGGGTTGCTATCGCTGTTCCGGAGCTCGTCTTAAAGAGCTCTTTTGTAGAAACTGGTGAAGCAGCGCCATACCAAGAAGTCCTTCGCTCTGCTGCGGCGCCTCCTCTGGGCTCTCCTTCTCGGGAGCGACCACCGTTTCTCGGTGTCCTTTCGTTTCTCTCTGGAGTTCAGATAAATCCCGAGAAACAAGATCACGGAGTTTTGAAAGCGATCCTCCGGGAAGAGCTTACCTTCGCGAACGGATCGACTGTCCAGATCTCAGATGTTCTCTTCTCCCTTAATCTCTGTATGAAGTCTTTTGCCAGCGATTTTTCGCCCCAATCCTCACCGCTCGTGATAGAACCGGGAAGCGCCGTGAACGAAGTGGTGTTTCGTGGGAGATTGTCTCTCGCCCATAGGCTTCTCGGGGAGTGTCCCGTCTTGGAGAAGGAGTCAGGAGAGACCTTCGAGGATCTGCTTGGAACGGCTAATTTTTTCGTTGGCCTCGGTCCGTACTACCTTTCCAATCTCAAGCCGGGGGTACGGGTAGTACTGAACCGTACTAAGGACGCGTGGACGAACCTCTCGCATCACGAGGGCATCAAACAGTTTGTAGCTGAGATTGAGGTGCGAAAAATTGAGGACCCGCGAAGGGCTTTAACCGCTCTTCGCTACGGCTCCGTTGACCTCGTTTTTGCGGAAGATCAAGAGGTTCGTGTTTTAGCAGATCAAGACCAAACGTTAGAGGTGGGAACCTGTCGGGGTTTCTCTGTTTTCTATCGGCGTGGATTGCAGCTTGATTGTGAGGACGCCCGATGGGTAGCGCGGCTACGTTACTGAACCACTTCACTTCGCGATGTAGGGGAGAGACAGATATGAATGATGGAAGAGCGGTGGTGAGAAGAGTTTTTGGGTGGTGGCATCTCAGTGTAGTGGTTGTCGGAGTGCTGGCCTTTTCTCTTCTTGCCGTTGGGTGTGCCACGCGCAGTATTACGAAGCCTCGTTCCCTTATCATTGAGGAGGCCGAAGACCAGGGGGTTTCCGTTCCGTCTATCGCAGAAGATCGGGCGCGTTTTTATGAGTGGGAGGATCGAAACCGAGACCGGCTGCTGGCGCTTATCCAGAATCGTTTGACGGGGGTTCCTTTGGATCCCAGCTACCGACTCGGTCCTGGAGATGAGCTCGAGATTCGAGTTTTTGATGTTGAAGAGCTGAATACCACCGTTCGGGTGAGTCAGTCTGGCTTTATCGATCTTCCCCTGGTCGGAGCCGTGGAAACGAAAGGACTCACCTCTGCCCAGTTAGAGGAGGCGCTTCGGAGGCGGCTGAGGAGATTCGTCAGAAATCCACAAGCGAGTGTGTTCTTGACGCACTATGCAAGTCAGGAGGTGGCCGTTATCGGTGCAGTGGAGAAGCCGGCGCGGTATCCCTTGCGAAAGGGGAACAACTCCTTATTAGAGGTGCTCACCCTTGCCGGCGGAGTTTCTGATACTGCGGGAAGTACGGTGAATCTCGTTCCAGTGGAGTTTACCGGGGTGCCCGCAGCCCAGTCCCCGGAGGAGCGAGCAAAATTTGCGCTTAAGGCCAGTACTGCGCTTCAGTCGAAGGGAGCAGTCAGTGCCGATAACTCTTTGGAGATCTCGCTGCAGGATGTCTACGGAACTTCCGGAGGGATCCCCCTTGAGATACCGATCCGCGGAGGGGATATGATCATCGTGCCCGAAGCGGGAAAGGTGCTCGTTGAGGGCGAGGTCGAGAAGCGGGGAGCGTTTGAGCTTGGACAACGGTCTACTCTCCTCGGAGCGCTCGCTGCGGCGGGTGGAATTACCTACAGCGCCAAGATCGATGAGGTTGAGCTTGTTCGCCCGACCCGGACAGGAGATCGGTTGCGGCTCGTGGTGAATCTTGAAGAGATCCTGAGTGGTGCTCAGAAGGATATCTCGGTGAGAAATGGGGACCTGGTGCGAGTGCCTTCTCACAGTGGACGTCGAATGCGAGAGGATACTTTTAATGGGATCACCCGCATCCTGAACTTTGGGGTGGGAGGCTCTGTAAACGTAATGAACTAGCTTCCGCTGCTGATACCGGGAGAGACGAGTTTGGTACCTCGCCGAAACGACTGCCGGTGCAGAGCTCAGCTAGGCAAATGGGAGTAAATATCGCTATACTCCCGGAGAAGAGAGCTGAACCGCTCAGAGTAGAGAAAACAAGAAGAGGATAATTCCAGCTATGACTCGTGACCCCTGGACTCCTATACGCCCAGTTCCTCAGCCGGGCGCTTCTTCTCATGTGCCGATTGAGTCTTTTTCGACGAATATCGGAGGTGAGGGGACTCCTGGGCAGGGAGAGTACGGAAATACTGGAGAGGTGCTCTCTGAGTCGAGCCTCTACGATTACTGGTTGGTCGTCTATAAGTTTCGAATCCTGATCTTCGTTACTACCGTTGCGGTCACCGCGCTGGCCCTTCTGTATGCTTTCCTCGTGACTCCGCTCTACACCGCAACGAGTAAGATTCGTATCGGTACCTACGAGCCCATTTTGCCGGCAACTTCGGTTGAGGGGATCTATCAGGAAAAAAGTAAAGAGGCGAACTATCTCGGAACTCAGATCCAGCAGATCACGAGTTTTACCGTAGGGGATCGAGTCTTACGAGATGATGTTATTCGAGAAGCCCTTCGAGGAGAGGGAGGAGGCTCTTTTTTCTCTTCGCTTTTTGGAGCTTCAGAACCTCAGTCTCTTGCCACCCGTTCTGAACAGCAGCTCATCTACGAGCACGGAGTAAAAGAGATCAAGAACTATCTCGGACTCATTCAGGTTGTACCAGTTCGACGGACTTCTCTGGTAGAGATCAATGCTACCTCTTCAAGTCCCGAGGTCGCCTCCCGCATGGCCAATCTTCACGCGAAGGAGTATCGCGAGTGGTTGCGGGAGTCTCATGTAAAGCAACGTTCAGACACCTTGCAGTTTCTCCGAGAACAGGCCACCGAGTTGCGACAAAAGGTGTCAGGGCTTGAACGAGAGATCGCTGATTACGCGGAACAGCACTCTATTATTGCGGTAAACCGTGATGAAAATATCACCGCACAACGGATGAGTCAGTTGAGTGAGCTCCTGACCGAGGTCACCGCGAACCGGATCGAAGCCGAGAATCGATACGAAGAGGCTCAAAACCTGAATGCAGATAACTCTGCCGCGTATGATGATACCACCACGCTTCAGATGCGTTCTGAACTCGGGCGCATTAAGGGGGAGTACGGCCTTCTCATAGAGAAGTTTACTCCAGAGTATCCGAGGGTGAAACAACTCGCTTCTCAGATCCGTCAGCTCGAGAAGGGGATTAAAGACCAGAGAGAACAGATTATAAGTGGACTCCGCTCGAAGGCGCTCGCTCTTCAGTTGGAAGAGAAACGGCTTCAGGAAGAGCTAGAGCAGCAGAAGAGTCAGACATTTGAACTGGCCAAGAAGCAGGTGCAGTACAACGTGCTGAGCAGAGAGCTCGAGAGTTCGAGAGAGTTGCTTCAGAATGTCCTGCGTCAGACAAAGGAGTCGGCTTTGGCGATAGAAGGAAACCCTTCTAACGTTTCACTGGTTGACTATGCGGTCATTCCGGATGCTCCGTCATTTCCGAGGAAAGGCCTGCTCGTATTCCTCGGGCTCGCAGCGGGCTTGGGCACGGGCTTGGGTCTCGCCTTTCTCTTGAATCACCTGGACAACACGATCCGATCGCCAGAACTCCTGACCCAGGTAACGGGGCTGCCGACCCTCGGTATGGTGCCTTCATTTGAGAGTGATTACTCTCCTTCAACTCCTCCGGCTCTTGAAGGCACAGAGCCTCGGAAGCGACTGGGGGCTCGCTCTGTTCCTGAAGGTAAGGGGCCTTCTGAGGGTGAGGGGAAATCTGAAGGGGCGTTGCCTCCTCAGGAGTCACCATCGAAAGGGCTCCGGTCTCTCTCTACGGTTGGAGATCACTCCATTACCTTCCTCAGTGATCCGCGCTCGTTGGCCTCCGAGGCGTACCGGACTATTCGGACCGGAATACTCCTCTCTCAAGCAGGAGAACCTCCGCGTACCCTCCTGGTGACCTCTTCAAATTCTTCTGAGGGAAAAACAACCTCGGCAATCAATCTGGCGGCGAGCCTTTCGAGTTCTGGCGGCGAGGTCGTCATTATTGACTGTGACCTTCGACGTCCCAGCTTGCTCCGGTACTTTGAAGTCGATGCTACTCCACCCGGAGTGGTGGAAGTCATCACTGGTTCTCACGACGTGGAAGAGGTGAAGATCAAAAATGTCCTGAAACGGATCACGATTATTCCGAGTGGGAGTATTCCTCCGAATCCGGCAGAGCTCATCGGCTCGCTCGAGATGAGACGCTTGCTTGAGAATCTTCGAAATCAGTACGACTTTGTTGTCATCGACTCGCCACCGATTCTTCCGGTGACAGACTCGGTGGTATTGTCACGGTATGCGGATGGTGCTGTGGTGGTGGTGAAGGGTGGTGCCACGCCGAGGAGATTGGTCAAGGAGGCGGTTGCTCGTCTTCGAAATGTGGGAACACGAGTACTCGGTACGATCTTGAACGATATCGATTTTCGTGGCGCTGATTACCACTACTACAATCGGTACTATTCGGCCTATTACCAGCGGGATGAACCAACAGAGAGGAGGTTCGGCCGTCGAGGGCGGGGGCAGGAGTCTCCAGGTAGCGCTCGGCGGGTGAGTTAGGAGAGTAATGATGGAAACAGTGGGGATTATCGGTGGCTCTGGTCTGTATGAGCTTTCTGGGTTTGAGCTCGTTGAGAAGCATCATCTTTCCACCCCGTTCGGAGCCCCATCTGGGCCAATTGTTGAGCTTTCATATCAGGACGCACCGGTGTTTTTTCTTCCACGCCACGGGGAGCATCATGAGTTTCTCCCGCACGAACTTCCGTATCGAGCGAATATCTTTGCGCTCAAGTCGCTTGGGGTCACGAGCTGTCTCAGCATCTCTGCGGTTGGAAGTTTGCGGGAAGAGGTTGCTCCTGGCGATTTCTTGTTCCCCGATCAACTGATTGATTGGACGCTTCGGAAGAATGTAAGTTTTCTTGAAAAAGGGTTTTCGGGGTACCCGGCGAGTGCCGATCCTTTTTCTGATGGTCTCTCTGAGGAGCTTGCGACGGTGCTTACCTCTCAACTGGGTGAGGGAGAGGGGAAGGTGCATCGTGGAGGCTCATATATCTGCATTGAGGGACCGCACCTCTCGACTCGGGCAGAAAGTGCTATCTATCGGAGTTTTGGGGCCTCTCTGATCGGGATGACCGCGTGTCCAGAGGTAAAGCTCGCCTTCGAGGCACAGATGAAGTTTTCTCTGCTCGGCATGGTATCAGACTATGACTGCTGGCATGTCGGAGAAGAGGACGTTTCAGTTGCCCAGGTACTCGCTGTTATTTCACGCTCTTCGGAGCTGGTGAAGCGAGCCCTTCCATCACTCATCGAGAAGATGCGAACGGTTCCAAGAAGTGAGGAAGAGAAGAGTCAGCTCCGTGGAGCTCTGATGGGAGATCCTGAGAGTGGAGCTCACCAAGAATTGGCGAGAGTTCTGCTCTCTTAGAGAGCTTTACCCCTACTCAGAGATATCTTGCTCTTGCGTCGAGGAAGGGCGTCTCTCTGTTTCGATAGAGAGCTGCTCTTCTAGCTCCTTTGCAATTTGCGGTGACGAGAGGTGCTCTCGCCCCTGGGCGAGTGCCGCGGCGGCATTTCCAAGGTTACCGGCATTGAGCCAACTCCGAATCAGGATTTCGTGTGCGAAGGAAGAGAGTTGCTTGCCTGCTCGGTCTGTCTCTGGTGACGCTGCGGTGTCGGTTGGGAAGGGAAGCATGGTACTGAGCCGTTCTGCGGATGCGTGCATTTCTCGCTGTTGACTCAAACTTCTTGGTGAGAGGAGCGAAATCTGCGCGAGAAGGACCTCCTTCTCCAGGTTCTCAACTGGTTTTTCTGAGGAGAATCCTCCCAGGATCTGATTTGCTGCAGCGAGCTCACCTTGCTGAATCTTCACCCGAGCCAAGCGGAGGGCGCCGTCGTTCTTTCCGGCGGCCCCAGTTGAGTTTCCAAGCTTGGCACTCATCTCAAGGGCAGAAACCATTTTCGTCGCAAGCCCTAACGACTCGTACACCTGGGAGAGGAGATACCAACTGCGTCCAGGTTCGTACTCTGTGTAGCGGTGAAACCAGATGGCCTCCTGGAGATACTGCTCTGCCGTGCTGAAATTCTTGGATTCGATGGCGAGCTGTCCGAGGAGGTGAAGGATATCCGAGTTCCTGGCCCGATATTCGAGGGACTGAACCAGTGCCTTGCGGGCGAGTTGCGGCTTTTCGAGCTGCTGATAGGTCTGTCCAAGGAGAAAGTAAAAGCGGTCCAGGTCGCTGGGTCGGAGTCTCTTCTTTCCGGCGTTAAGGATCTCAATACATCCCTCGTAGTTCTCTGCTGAGTACAGCGCTTCAGCTTTCTCTATCATGGGGTGGAGAGAGGGCTTTTTCAGGGATGAGTCCTCCGGGGTCTCTGCGGAGAGATTCTCTGTTGCGAGCATGGGGCCGAGGCAGATAAACAGAAGTGAGAGAAAAAATTGGCCAAGAAAGGGCGAGTGTTGCATGACGGAGTGCTCCTGATAGATCCCTGATAATATATGGAAAATGAGGATAATCGGGAAGAGGATGGAGTCTCCCTCCGAGCCGCGGTATGAGTCCGGTTCTTTTTGAGACCCCACCGCATCCAACTGAGGGGGTCTCTTTGTTGGAGATCCGCGTGAGCGGTATTTTGAGGAGATTTTTTTCAGATGAAGAGCATTCTTGTTGTTGACGATGAGGAAACCGTCAGAAGCTCGCTTGCCCTTCTCCTCAAAGCACAGTTTTCGGTGCGAACGGCTGGTGATGCTGAGAGCGCACTTCAGCTTTTTGGAGAATCTCGACCTGACCTCGTGCTGCTAGATGTGATGATGCCGAAGGTCGACGGGATCGAGACACTGAAGCGGCTGAAGCAGAAAGACCCAGCTCTCCCGGTGATCATGCTCACTGCCGCCAATACGGTCCGCACCGCGGTTGAGTCGATGAAGCTCGGAGCTGCCGACTATATCAGTAAGCCCTTTGATGTCGAAGAGCTGACGAACACCATTATCGAAACACTACAGAAGAGTGAGCAAGAGGCTCCGAAGGGTGGGGCTGATCATCCCGTGGCCGTTCAAACGCCCCCCCGTGAGCAGAGGAGCGGCCCGGACTCGAAGATCATTGGCGAGTCTGAGGCTATCAGAGAGCTTCTTGCCCAGGTTGAGCAGGTAGCTGCACGGGAGAGTACTGTTCTTATTACCGGTGAATCTGGTGTGGGGAAGGAGCTGATTGCTCGGCGGATCCACGACAAAAGTGAGCGTGCCTCTGGCCCCTTTATTCCGATTAACTGTGCCGCGATTCCAGAGAGTTTGATTGAATCAGAGCTTTTTGGTCACGAGCGAGGTGCCTTCACGAGTGCGATTGAGGAGCGAGTTGGTCACTTTGAGCTTGCCGATAACGGGACTCTCTTTCTCGACGAAATCGGAGAGTTGAGTCTCTCGGTACAGGTTAAGATGCTCCGCTTCCTTCAGGAGCAGGAGTTCTTCCGGGTGGGAAGTTCGACGGCCCGACGGGTAAATGTGCGGGTGGTGGCCGCAACAAACCGAAAACTCGATGAGCTGGTGAAAGAGAAACAGTTCCGTCAGGACCTCTACTACCGAATTCACGTGGTGAACCTCGAGGTTCCCCCTCTCCGAGAGCGGTATGAGGATATCCCCGTTCTTGTCGAGCACTTTCTTGAAAAATTCTCCGAGTCGTATGGAAAACGTGATCTCTCATTTTCAGATGGGGTGTGGACCGTGTTTCGAGAATATCCGTGGCCGGGAAACATTCGAGAACTGGAGAACGTGGTGGAGAGCATTCTCGCCCTCGCCCCGGAGGACCTTATTACGGAGGAATACCTCCCTCAGCAGCTCCTTCATTCCGAAATTCCAGAGCCGATCCAGTTTCAACTCCTTGAGCAGGGATTGAGCTTCGAAGAGGCTGAGAAGAAGTTTGAGTCGGATATTATCCTCAAAGCGTTAAAGAAGACCGGCTTCGTGCAGACCCGGGCTGCCGAACTCCTTGGCATTAGTCGAAGGATTCTCAAGTACAAGATGGACAAGCTCGGGATTACCGATGCGATTGAGCGAGAGCGGGATGGCATCTCCTCACAATCCGACAAGGCCTAGCTGGTGTTTTTCTCTTGAAATTGCAGCACAACAGCTTTCTCGCTGAGCATTACATCCCTTGTGAGGAGTGATACCGTGCTCTGTATACTGCCCGCCAATCAAATTGCCGGAGTGGTTGTCGAAAGCTGATCGCTTTCGCCCGTTTTTGCGGGCAGTATGTGTTGTCCCTCCGGGGGACTT
>JALEGQ010000177.1 GCA_022763385.1 bacterium | reverse complement strand
GCCAGAATAAGACTCTACGAATAAAGGTCCCCTCAGGGGACCATTTTAGGGGTGAAAACGCTAAGCGTTCACAGAAAGGAGAAAGCCGATCAGGCTTTTCCACTGGAGTCTGAATGCCCTGGCATTTTAGATACTTACCCAGCATGTGAACGCTTACCAGTTTGATGCTGAGGCTCCATAAATGAAGGCGGTACTAGCCTATTTGTGCAAGCAGCTTGCCCTGTTTCCGGGGAGCTCACACAAAGTTTTCTTCGTCTCATATCTCCGATTCGCATGCTCGAGACATTTCTTGAGGTTATTCCCTTTTGGAGAATCATCCATAAAACAAACCTCTACTAGCCCCTCTTTGGTCCACTCCAAGGTGTCAGAGCTTTCCGGATAACTGTATGTAAATTTCCGAGCAATTTCTTTGTCTTGCAAGCAGTAAAATTCAAGTATCGTGTTGACCGTAAGCCCACCACTTGCAAGCAGAGCAAACCATATATGGCCGACAGAACCGGCTGCTCTCAGGGAATTGGGAGGCGGTCCTTCGGGAGCCTGAGAACAGTCGGAATTCCAATCTTCTCCGATATCAGCGATCTCTTGGGCCTTTAAATGACTTTTGCGCAGCCTTTTACGTACGTTCTCCGGAAGATGATCTGTGCGAAACTCAATAATGTCCTCTTTCCTGCCGTCTCGTATCGCCTCTTCAACCACAGGAGGGAGCTCCGCGAATCCGTTTACATAATTTAATTGGCCCGTAGAGAAAATCTCGATAATTGATGTAGGTGTACACTTCGACTCTGCCCAGATCGAGTTAGACGGAAAGAAGAATAGTGTCATCAGGAAAATATATCGCGTCATACTGTTACAGCCTCGCAGTGCTCCATCAAAAAAAATGTTTCATCGAAGGTGGAGGAGCACCTTTTCGTCGAAGGGCGAAAATCACCGGAGGGACAATACGGCACCTCATCCAACTCTGCTTTCTCCATTATATCAGCAAGTATAATCCGAAAAAGCGAGCACATCCTGGCATCCCGAACCGGTTATCTTCATAGGCGTATTCATTCACGTATTTGCTCGTCCGGCGATGCTCTCTTTCCTGATCGAGCCACTGATAAAGTTTCTCCTTCGAAGAGAAACTCGTAAAAGACTGGAAGCGCTGAAGTGCTTTGTAGAGCAAGAACACTGGAGCCTCGTTCAGGCTGTACAGAGGAGTTGAAGGAGTATCAGCATCGTAGAGCTGAAGCGGACGAAACAAGAGTGATGAGATCCTCCTCGGAATGAGCAAAGGAGAGCATGAAGCGAGCAGACCCTTCCCAGGGAAAAGAAAAATAATATCCCTCTTTTCGGAGTGCATTTACTGTCTCAGCTGACGTTTCTACTAGAGAGTTTACCAAGAATAATGGCACGAAGTGCCATTATTCTTGGTAAACTCTCTAGGATATCGTCCCCGAGATTCTTAGTCAGCCTCAGGGAGGCTAATATTTGATAGGAAAGTTCAATGAGCTTGCATATAAAGACCCCGCTTTTGGCTTCGAGGAGGCTCTGCCCGGACCGTTCGGTTTGGCTGAAGCTTGAAAATACTCAGCCTTCGGGGTCATTTAAGGCACGCGGGATTGGATATGCGTGTCAGGTCTATGCCAAGCAGGGGGCAAGGCGGTTTGTGAGCTCTTCTGGCGGGAATGCGGGTCTGGCGGTTGCCTATGCGGGACGTATGCTTGAGGTTCCAGTTGTGGTGGTGGTCCCTGAAACCACGACGGAGCGGGCTAAGGAGCTTATTCGGTTTGAGAATGCGGAGGTGGTGGTGCACGGTTCATCGTGGGCAGAGGCTCATGAGGAAGCGATGCAGCGGGTGGATCGAGAGTCGGCGTATCTTCATCCTTTTGATGATCCCTATATTTGGCAGGGACACGCCACACTTGTCGAAGAATTAGCAGAGGAGCGAGGTCGTCCCGATGCAATCGTACTCTCAGTGGGCGGCGGGGGACTCTTCTGTGGAGTGGTCGAGGGACTTCGCCGTGTAGGATGGAGCGATGTTCCTTTGATCGCGGTAGAAACGGAAGGCGCTGACTCTTTTGCTCAAGCACTGGAGGCGAATGAACTGATAGCGCTTGAATCGATATCAAGCATCGCAACCTCATTGGGAGCCAAGCAGGTCGCGCAAGAAGCGTTGAATAGAGCTCGCGAGCACCCGACTCATCCCGTCGTCATCTCTGATGCCGACGCGGTAGGAGGATGCCGTCAGTTGCTCGAAGCACACCACATGCTCGTTGAACCGGCGTGTGGAGCTGCTATCACCGCGGCACTGCGATCTCCTCTCTCAGATCTTATTGTTATCATATGTGGAGGAGTTGGAGTTAGTGACGACCTGCTTCGTTCCTGGGAGAAAAAGTAAGCTGAGATTCCTACCCAGACAAATTTCACTTTTTCTCTTCCGAATCATCTGGTGGCGAGATAAACCCGGCATCGATGCAGGCTTGCTCCCAGACCTGTCGGTGAAACTCCCGCTTTCGTCGTCGGAAAGCGATCTGATCTTGGACGAACTGACCAAACGCTTCTCTGTTCTCAACGAGCACCCGTATGTATGGGTTACGGATCTGAGGTATCTCCGATTTCTTGGTACTGTCTGAAGAGTTGCTCATCAAGTATCTGTTCTTTCCCGTTATCCGAGTGCGCAATAAGTCGTGCAGCCGTACCGGTATTATCAAAGAAATACCAATTGTCTGCAAGATTCCGGTACAGCGAGAAAAAGTGCGCCAGGCTTCTCGGAAAACGCCTCCGCAAGTCACTTTCTGGAATATTATGACCACCCTCTCGGGCTCGAAAGGATACCCGTTGAATTGAATCCTCGACGGTTTTTACCGCCACATAGCAGAGGGTTATCTCATAATTCTTCTGCTTGGCTTGCTCCAGAGTTCGTCTCCACACTTTTCCAGAGAGCGTCGTTTCAAACCCGAAATTCTTATCATTCCGTATCGCTTCTTGAACGCTTTTCAGCAGAATGCGGCCAGCTTTGAGGTCTCCCACACCGGATTGCCCGTGCTGAAGCCCTTTTGCGATAGAATCAGCATTGAAATAATAAGGAAAGGAGCCTCGCTCGAGTAAGAACTCAGCGACGGAGGTCTTGCCACTTCCGTTCGGACCTCCGACAACAATAAGGTGTTTCGATTCACTGTTCATCGAAGGCAGTGTCTCACTAAAGACGTGGGGGATCTACGGTAAAGCCAGGGGCGTGCCGCTTTTTCTGAGGCGAACATGTCCGATGGCGTATCGGCTATCTCCTTTTTGCGGCAAAAAGAGAAGCTTGGTGTATCCGTGTTTTCGGATCTTTCGGGGGACCGGCAGGATATGACGGATGAGGCCACGATCCTGTGGTTGCTGCGGAGCGGTAACCGTTCCGAGGAGCTTGTCTTCGTGGTAGAAAAAGATCTGATAGCTCTCGTTATGATCGGCGGAAAATTCTACAAATCTTTTCCGACTCGGAGAGGGGAGTATTACTGACAGGCCTTCATGGGAGATGCGAGTTGTTCTCGGATCATCCCACGGTGTTCCTACTGGAACTCGCTTTTGTATTTCGCTCAGCAATATGACTGAGGCGCGGGAGGTATGCAGGAGATCTCCATAGACAACTGAGAGAGAGTAGATACAGAAGAGCGCACTTCCTATTCCAGAGAGCATTGCAATGGCTGGCCCAAAGGAACTCGATGCCCGAGACGGCCCTTCCCCGCGACTCGGTATTCGATGCAGATGATACAAACGTATGAGGGTATCGGTGATGAGTAAAATAATGATGGGAAGACATTCGTAGAAAACACGAATTTCGCCCCAGACCCCTCCATAGATATAGGCTGCTCCGACCACCGGGAGCAGTACCAAGCTTCTTCTGAGGAAGGAGTGCTTCTCGGTGAAGAAGGAGGAGAGGAGAACAAAGGAGAGGAGGGCAATGGCGGCATTGGCAAAAGAAAAGGCGTGAGCAGCACTCCATATCGTTTCGATATTTTCATGAAAATGGTTCTCAACTGCTCCTCCAGGATTATTCCAGTATACCCCCTCTAAGATCCCCTTGATGAGAAGGGTAAGGGAGGCATGAAGAAGGAGGTGTAGTGCCGTTGCTCTCCTTGAATCGACCTTGCGTTCTGAGGCGAAGAAAAAAATGAGGAACAGAGCGGCTGTTTCTTTATTGAAGAGCGCTACGCTAAAGCAGCAGTAGTAAAGGAGGTAAGATCTCTTTACCAGTAATGCCATCGCTGCCGTTGCGAAAAAGAGCGCCGGGAGATCGTAGAGATAGTGGAGCCCTTCATGAAAAAGAAGGGGGATAACGGCGGTAGCAACCGGGATAACAAGGAGTGCCTGTTCTCTTGAGGCCGGTAGCAGTTGTCTTGCGAGTGCTGCAAGGGTTAGGAGGGTGAACAGAAGTGAGAGATAGCTGAGAAGGAGCGCGATGAAGAGCTCTGGAAAGTGCCTTGGATCTTTCAGGAGAAAACTCGTTGCAAATTGCTGGATAAGCGGTTCTTCGGCTAGGAGCCTTTCGCGCGCAGGAATAGAGATTGGGAGTGCCAGTATCCGACTGGTGGTGGGGATAAGAGTTCGCATGACGAAGGGCTTGTCCCCAACTCCTTCGACCATGGCGCCAAACTTCGCCCGGCTGTAGTTGTTAAAGGATGGCCCGGAATTGAGCCAGAGGTGGAAGAGAAAGATGCTCGCGCTGAAGGCGAGGAGCAGGAGGGAAGCCAGCTCCATCGCCCGCCAGTGGCGTGCCCTCCCGAGAATCTCGCGACTGGGAGGGCTTTCGGTCTTGTTATCGGTACTTTTCAGGGAGTTCTCCCGTTAGTGTGCCGAGAAAGGCAACGATAGATCCCACCTGCTCTTCTGAGAGCTCTCGCCCAAGTTGGTGCCGTCCCATGAGCTTCACTGATTCTTCAAGAGTTTCGACGGATCCATCGTGAAAATACGGCCCTGTCTTTGCCACGTTTCTCAGACTGGGAACTTTAAAAACGTAGCGATCGGCTTCCTGTTTCGTGACCTCATATCGGCCAAGATCTTTGGTGGGGTACGGTTTTACGAGGCCAAGCTTTTGGTACATCGCCCCTCCAACGCCAACTCCCATATGACAGGCGGTGCATCCGTTCTCGACAAAGTTCTGTAATCCCTTTTTCTCTTCTGAGCTCAGAGCTTCTTCTTTTCCCGCAAGGTACTGGTCGAAGCGCGATGGTGTGAGCAGCGTTCTTTCGAATGCCCCGATCGCTTGCCCCATGTTCTGAAAGGAGACTGGATTTTTCTCTTTCGGAAACGCTTTGCGAAAGAGTACTGGATACTCTTTGTCGGCATTCAGCCGTTCCAGTACCACCTCCTCAGATGGCATCGCCATTTCTGCCGGGTTCATTACCGGGCCAAGTGCCTGTTCTTCGACATCCTTTGCCCTTCCATCCCAGAACTGCGAGAGGTGAAGTGCCGCATTATAGACAGAAGGAGAGTTTCGTTCTCCTCGTTGTCCGAGATGTCCTGGGGAGGTGGGTTCATTATCAACTCCCCATTTCGAGAGCATATGACAGCTATTACAGGAGATGTCTTTCGCCTGTGAGAGGATCGGATCGAAGTAGAGCTTCTCTCCAAGAGAGACCTTTGCCTTCCCTTCGGGAGTGGTCGGTGGTGAAACTTGGGTGAGGGGAGAAAAGAATTGTGAAAATGGAGGAGCGGGATTCTCGGCGCTGACAGGGCTGATCGCAGCAAGTAGAGTAAGCATACTCGCCAGCAGGAAGTCGCAGGTTCGGATAACTCGTTTGTCTCGGTATATGACCACAAGTGGTGTGCGCATAGCGTTCATTCCTCAGGAGAAAAAGTAATCTTAGCGGCTCATATGGTAGCCGGAACTACTGAATTGATAAAGGGCAG
>JALEGQ010000176.1 GCA_022763385.1 bacterium | reverse complement strand
CATGCACGAGGTGAAGTTCCTCGCGAGCGGTCTTCTCCAACACCCTCGGGGACTTCTCCATCCCCACCAATCGACTCTGGAGATCACTCACTCGACGAGAGAGTCGATCTCGCATGCTGAGCTGGAGTCGCCGCTGAGATCGCAACTCCTCGAGCTCACTCCCACCAGAGGAGAGAAAAAAAGTACCACAAAAGAGTATTCCAGAGACGCCGAGCAGCAGAGAAGACAAGGAAAAAAAAGAAAACAAAGAAACGGGAAAACGGAATGGGCTCAAGAGAAATCTCCGGCGAAGAAAGAGGAGTTCGTTGCTTTCCTCTGCGGTTCTCTCTAGATTACTGAGATATCCAAGGATGTAAACCCCCGTTTTTGCAAGGAGAGCTCGGATGAGTACCATTGAAAATGTCTTTGCTTTTGAGTGTCTCGATTCGAGAGGCTTTCCCACCGTTTCGGTGACCCTGCAATTGGATGACGGCACCGTGGGGCAGGCGGCGGTCCCATCAGGAGCATCGACGGGCGAGTACGAGGCGCACGAGCTCCGTGATGGAGAAGAAGACCGGTACCAGGGCAAAGGCGTGCTACGTGCCGTTGAGAACATCACCGGAGAGATTCGAGAAGAGGTTTGCGGCATGGAGGTGCTGGAGCTTGCGGCGCTGGACCGAAGGCTCATTGAGCTCGACGGCACCCCAAACAAATCGCGGCTTGGGGCGAACGCGATCCTCGGCGTGAGCCTCGCCGCCGCACAGGCGGGCGCAAACTTTCTTGGAATCCCTCTTTTTCGGTATCTCGGTGGGGCGAATGCTCGGATGCTCCCAGTCCCCATGGTCAATGTGATTAACGGCGGTGCTCACGCCACGAATTCGCTGGACTTCCAGGAGTTTATGATCGTTCCTCACCTCTCGGGAACCTTCTTCGAGAACATCCGCGCCGCATCAGAGGTCTTTCATGTGCTCAAGAAAATGCTCATTGAGAAGGGCTACTCAACGGGAGTCGGAGACGAAGGAGGGTTTGCACCAAATTTTACTCGCCAAGAAGAGGCGGTCGAGGTGCTTCTCGGAGCCATTGAAGGGGCAAAGTACACTCCTGGGCAGGATATCTCGCTCGCCCTCGATTGTGCATCGAGTGAGTTCTACAACCGAAAGAGCGCTTCTTACGAGCTTAAGAAGAGTGGCGGTGGTTCACGAAGCGCTGAAGAGATGATTGCACTCTACGACGAGTGGATATCTCGATACCCCATCGTGAGCATCGAAGACGGGCTCGATGAGAATGATTGGGACGGATGGCGTGCGATGACGAGCGCTCTTGGGGCGAAGGTTCAGCTCGTTGGAGACGATCTCTTTGTCACCAATCCCGACCGGCTGCGCAGTGGAATCCAACAGGGGTGTGCGAACTCGATACTCATTAAGTTAAATCAGATTGGAACGGTGACCGAGACCCTCGAAGCGATCGCCCTTGGGCAGGAACACGGGTATCGCTCGGTCATCTCGCACCGCTCGGGCGAAACGGAGGACACCTTCATCGCAGACCTCGCCGTAGCAACGGGCGCTGGACAGATCAAGACCGGTTCGGTCTGTCGCTCGGAAAGAACGGCAAAGTACAATCGGCTGCTCTTTATTGAGACGATGCTCCACGGCGAGTCATTCGTAAACAACCCGTTTCGTTAGTCCGATGGCGTACTCGCTGCTGACGGCGTGTGCACTTGGCTTCGCCTGGTGGTGGCCGGGGAGCTGGCTGGGATTGGTCCTCACCTGGGTCGGATCCGTGCTCCTCGTTTGCCAAGTGACACACTCTCCTCGCCCGCTCCGCTCACTGACCATCACTGGCATCTTGATCCAGCCGCTCGGGTTTTACTGGCTCTTTGAGACCATTCGAACCTTCGGAGCCTTTCCGTGGATAGTCGCCCTCGGAATCTTTGCACTCTTTGTCGGAGGAAGCGCGTTACAGTTCACCCTCTTTGGCTGGCTCTACCACCGCCTTCCCCGGCAGCTGGATGTTTTCTCGCTCCGTGCTGCCATCGCCTGGGTCGTACTCGAGTTGATCCTTCCCCGAATATTTCCGTGGCATATTGGCCATACGCAACTCCCCTTCCTTCCTCTCGCACAGATCGCCGACCTCTTCGGGACGCTCGGCCTCTCTTTTGTCGTTGTCTGGGGAGCAGAATCGCTCTTCGATTGTACCCGGCGAGGTGTTTCGCGACACCGCTGGGGAGCGGTGCTCTGCGGGCTCTTCCTCGTGATGAGCGCCCTCTACGGCACCGGACGAATATCTCTGTTTCGCGAGAAGATTCAGTCCGCGAAAGATCCCCTCTCCGTTGTTCTCGTTCAGGAGAATATTCCGCTTATCCGAAAGGAACCGGAGCGTGCCGCATCGGAAGACCTCTCACGCCTCTGGAGAGCATCGCTCCCCTATGACCGAGAGAACACCCTCATTGTGTGGCCAGAAAGCGCCATCATGCATTGGATTCCGACCTCACTCCGATCGACCACCCATGATAGACGGCTTCCCCATTTTGAACACGCTCACCTCCTGAGCGGGATTCTCTCGTTCAAGACTCAAGATGAGATCTTTAACAGCGCCGTCCTTATCCGAAACGATGGATCTCTCGGCCCCCCGTATCACAAGCGAATCCTGATGCCGTACGGCGAGTACACCCCTTTTAGCGACCTCTTCCCCTGGCTCTTAGCGGTGAACAAGATGGCGGGAAACTTCACACCTGGAGGAGAAACCACTCTCCACCGCTTCCCGACAGCAGCGCGCCCTACAGGGCTCTCGGCCGCCAGTCTGATCTGCTATGAGGACGTGGTACAATCGCTTGCCACTGAAGCCGTTCGAGAGGGAGCAGAGCTCCTCGTGAACCTCACCAATGATGCCTGGTTTGGAGATTCCATCGCCCTTCAGCAACACCACCTCATCGCCACCTTTCGAGCAATTGAGAACCGTCGTTTTCACCTCCGCGCCACCAACACTGGACAGACCGGGGTTATCTCGCCACTGGGCGAGACCGTCTCGTCGCTCCCGACCGGGAGAGGAGGCGTCCTCCACACAGAGGTCGTCCCACTCTCGGAGCTCTCCCTCTTTTCTCGCACTGGAAACCTGCCCTGGTGGATACTTGCTGCCCTCTGCGGCATCTTTGTTGTGCTGAGAAGCATCAGTGAGGGAGTTGTCCGAAGAACGAGGAGACGCGATACTCCCCCTGGGTGACACCGTACATGAGGGAATATCTATGCACACCAAATACATGAGAGGAAAACGAAAGGTCATGATGACTTTTCGGAACGACTCTCGATATCACCGGCTCCGACGCTTGACGCGTATTGTTTTTCTGATGCTTTTCTTTAGTGGAATCGTGGCGTGCTCGAATCCCCAGCCAGGACCAGACAAAACCGTGGCTGGCGCCGTCCTCGGGGCAGGTTGGGGAGCAGGTGCCGGAGCTGTGATCGGGAATCAGATCGCAACCCAAGGAGAAGGAGTTGCCGTTGGAGCCGGCTTTGGCCTCGTCCAGGGGGGGCTTGAAGGAGCTGGATACGATCTGAATGAAAATGTGCTGCTCGACCAAGAGGAGGAGCTTGATGCGCTCCGGGTTGCCAACAACGTGAATAGCCGACGACTTTCAGAGATTCAGGCGAAACTCGGTGGCAAACACCGTGCTGGTGGATTTAGTGGAGTCTATCAGGTGTTTTTTGACATCGATGCCTCTCAACTCCGGCCAGGAGCGGTTGCAAACCTTGAGGTGCTCGCTGATCAGATCCGAGGGAGCACACAGGCCGGGACGGTTCATGTGGTGGGGCACTCCGATGATTCGGGTGATCCAAAGTACAACAACCGTCTGGCAGAAGCCCGGGCACGGAATGTAAGCGCGTATCTCTCGGCTCGAGGGGTAAGCACCGATCAGATCAAAACCTCAAGCTACGGCAGCAAGCGACCGATCGCGAGTAATGAAACCAAACCAGGCCGGCAACTGAATCGCCGAGTTGATGTCTATCTTTCAGAGGGAAAACTCCGATGAATTCACCGCAGAAAACTGAAGCCTATATCGTTGACACCTGTCGCACCCCCCGCGCCAAGCGGAAAGGAGCTTTTTCCTCTGTTCACCCTGCTGACCTGATGACCTTCCCGCTGAAGGCACTTGCCGAACGGCAGAAGGTGGCACCAGAAGCCGTAGAGGATGTCATTCTCGGCTGCGTCACCCAGACCGGAGAGCAGGGGTGGTGCGTGGCTCGAGCCGCGGTGCTCGCGGCAGGTTGGCCAATTACCGTCCCGGGAACAACCGTGAACCGCCTCTGTGGCTCTGGGCAACAGGCAACGAACTTCGCTGCTGCCGTTATTCAATCAGGAAATGGCGACCTCATGGTCTCCGGAGGCCTCGAGCACATGACCCGAGTCCCGATGTTCTCCGATATCGGTGGAGAGGAGAGCCCGGCGCTCAAGCAACACCATCCAGACCTCGTACAGCAGGGAGAGTCGGCGGAGATGATGGCAGACGAGTTCGGATTTTCTCGGGAGCAGCTCGACACCTTCGCCTATGAATCACAGATGAAAGCGAAGGCGGCACTAGAAGCAGGACACTTCTCCCGAAGCCTCGTCTCAGTCCCGTACACAGATCTCGAGAGCGGAGAGGAAAAAATCCTCGCGATTGACAACAATCCCCGGCCAACCACCACGATGGAAGCGCTGGGCGGCCTGAAGACCGTTTTTCGAGAGGACGGCGTCATTACCGCTGGGAATGCGTCCGCGATCGTTGACGGGGCCGCCACGATCCTCCTCGCCAGTGAAACAGGTCTCAAAACTCACGGGCTCACACCGCGCGCTCGGGTCGTCAGCATGTCCGCAATCGGTTCACCACCGCGAATCATGCTCACTGGACCAGTAGAAGCGAGTCGACAGGCCCTGCGCCGTGCGGGCCTCTCCGTTGAGGATATCGATCTCTGGGAGATCAATGAAGCATT
>JALEGQ010000175.1 GCA_022763385.1 bacterium | reverse complement strand
GTGAGGGGGCCTTCTTTATCGCACGACGGGCCTCAGACCGAGACGGTGGATCGCAAGACATCCTGGGCACGATCACCGAAGGAGAGTATACGGATTTCGTCACTCAGGGGTGTCGGATGGAGGAGCTTCCAGGCCAGCCGAAGGAATTGGTCGGGAAGGCGTTGGGAGATTGTAACCGCACCTATGCAACGGCTCCAGCAGCTCTCTGCGATCAACCCGATGTCATCTGCGAACAGGAGTTTGCGGGGTTCTGCGGCGGTGACGGTGGGGATACTCCTTCTCACTCAGCGCTCCAACAGGTTGCAGAGGCACACTTTAACTCTCGAGTACAAACCCTCTATCCTTCTGCCAAATTTGGATGTACCGGAGAGAATTGTGTCCGATTCGCACCTCCAACAGGATATGATCCGGAGGACCCGGAGGGTCTCTCCGCATGGGAAGGGAGCATCGAAGTTCCGCTGCTCTCAGCGAATCTGATTCAGATGTTCTCTGGAGAGTCCGTAAGGCTCTTCGGGCCACACCGGGTTTCGTTCACGGTGGGCTCTCAACAAGAACGAACGTTTGAGACGGAGCACACTCGCTAAGAGGTTCCCGTAAATCTCTGATGCAGTTGGATTCACTGAATAAGAGAATCACTAAGCGGGGGTCGAAGGAGGAGCGAACGCGCTTCATACGCTGTCCTGGCAAGCTCTGGATGCGTTTCCTTCAACCGCGAGAGCTGATGGAGGTGGTCCGCCGTCTGAGTAATCACCCGAGCGGCATCCCCTTCAGCCACGCCACATAACTTCAACAACGACGAGAAGGCCCCCCAGTCTTCCGCATGGAGCCAGGCATGCACCGTAAGCCCTCCATCGGGAAGCACGTGAATATCACTGGCAGTTGTTGGACCGTGATAGGTATCTTGAACTCGATCTACAATCTGCTGCAACTCGTCATAGTCCTTCTTTGAAATGGGATTCGGGGAAAGGGAGTAATACGTTCGGTGAGCGTCTCCCGCAATCGAACCGACAAGAGTTGCCAAGTCATCCTCACTCCGCTCGTAGAAGATGCCCTCTTCAATGGCCTCAGCGAGATGAAGCACCAAGCTCGTACAGAGCTCTGCGGACCAGAGTCCTTTTTCCGTCAATCCTCGTTCATCAAGATATCCGAGTGCAGTGAGCCCACTTAACGAATACTCCAGCTGAATTTCTTGCCGGAGCTCTCGTCGCTCTGCCTCCCGAACCTTGCGTCTGACTCGCTTTTCAATCTTCTTCTCTTCTTTTGGTGGGATGTCGTCCTTCTCCTGCAGCTTCTCCTGAATTTCCTCCGCCTCTTTTCTTAACTCTTTCGCTTCACGCTTATCGTAGAAACTGGCGAGACTTCGCTCGACGGTATACCGAAGGTCATCAACACTTCGAAATTTGAGGAGATTTAAGACGGTCGCTGGTGCGGCGAAGTACGCCGAACGGAGCGGATCAGGTGGACGGTGAGAGAGCGCATGAATGGTCCGAGCATCGGAAAACTGACCCGGCGAGACAATGCACACCCCAACGGTATCCTTTCCACGACGACCGGCTCTTCCCGCCATCTGCTGAAACTCTGATGGAGTAAAGTCAACAAATCCATCATTCCCCCGTCGGCTGTGGGCGGTAACGATAACCGACCGGGCGGGAAAATCAACTCCAGCAGCAACGGTGCCCGTGGCGATCATAAGACGAAGTAAGCCTCGCGACATCAGCTCTTCAAGAACCAGTCTCCACTGCAGCAATTGGCCCGCGTGGTGTGCCCCTGCCGCAGTGCAAACTAGCGCCGAATAGTGCGGATGTTGAAGAATAACGTTCTCTTCAATGCCATATTTTGCAATGACCGCGGCCACCTCTTGCTCAATCTGTTCGCGATGGGCACGCTCAATCTCTCCGATTTTTGAAGACTTGAGGCGATCGATATCTTCATCGCACTGCTTTCGAGAAGACCGAAAGAGAATCGACGGGAGAAGATCATCAGCAAGCAATTCAGAGAGAATCTTCGTTACCGGTATCCCTCGAAACAGATTATAGCGATTATTTACGGTTGCCACGATTTCCTCCTCTTCGAGAAGAGCCCCTCCGGGACTGCGAACCGCTTCGACCTCTTCCCCGCCCTCCTTCTTCTCGGCTCCGGTGACGTTTCTCGGCTGAGCGATAAAACTCACCAACCTCTCGTAATAGACGGTCCTTCTCATCTTCAAGCGGAATGATTCCAAGCTGCGGGTGAAGAAAGCCAAGTCGCAGCTCCACTGGCCGCTTCTCTTCAACAATCACCTCGCACTCTTTTCCACGAACTTGATAGAGCCATTCTGCTATCTCATAAGGATTCGAGATCGAAGCAGAGAGCATCAACAACGTCGCATCTTTTGGGGTTAGAATGATGCTTTCTTCCCACACCGCACCCCGCTGAGGATCTGCGATAAAGTGTACTTCATCAAGCACCACTACCGCGTACCGATCTTGAACATGGTAGAGCTCATTTCTGTAAATCTCGGTCGTCGCAATCACCACATCTGCATCGGTGTCGATCTTCCGATCGCCAGTCAATAACCCGACCTGATACTTCGGTTCAAATATCTTCTTGAGCTCGTTGAACTTTGTATTCGATAGCGCCTTCAGTGGCGTCGTGTAGACTGCACGCAATCCCATGTCAAGGCAGGCTCGAATACTCTCGATAGCGATGTAGGTTTTCCCGGATCCAGTCGGTGCCACGACCAACGTATCTTTTCCCTGACTCACATTCGAAACCGCAAGCTTCTGAAATGGGTCGGGGATGAACTCTGTGGGTTCAGGAACCCCTATGCCGGAAAGCAGCCTCTCACGAGCTTGATGGATATGTTTATTCCTCATGAGGAGATCTCTTCCTTATATGCTTGGCTTACCGACGAAAGTCCGGAATCTGAAAAATCATATCGACACGCCACAAACTGTCGGAGCAGATCTTTACACGGCACAAAAAGGGACTCTACCGTTGGACTCTCTGCGGAAGGATTCGCTAGGTCAGCCACAGCGCCACGAAAAACGATCTCTCCCTGAAAAAGCGCAACTACCCGAGAGCATATCGGAAATAAGCGGCGGAGATCATGACTGACCAGAATCATCGCGGTATCAAAACTTTGGTGAAGCTCTTCAATCAAATTCATGATCACACTGCTCGCCACCGGATCGAGCCCAGAGGTGGGATCATCGAGCAGCGCGATATCCGGCTCATTCACTAACGCCCTCGCCAGTGACACTCGACGTCTCATCCCCCCACTTAACTGTGCGGGAAACTTATGACTGTGGGCAGCGAGCCCCACCCGTTCAAGAACTGCTGCAACCTGATCGCAAACCTCCGTCCGTTCGGCATACGGAAGCGCTGCACACGGCACTCTCCCCCGAACGAGGGGGAAAGCCACGTTATCGAGCACCGAGAGAGAATCAAAGAGCGCTCCCTCCTGAAACATAAAGCTAATTTCTTCGCCCTCTTGCAGGGAAGACGAAACCTCTCCCTCACTCGGAGGGAGAACTCCAGCAAGGGTCTTCAAGAGCACGCTCTTGCCACTTCCCGTGGGACCAATCATTCCAATGATCTCATCTTTAAAGAGCGAGAGGTCAACTCCGTGGAGAACTTCGTGTTCGTCTCCTGTTCCCTCATCAAACCGCTGAACAATCCCAGTGGCTTGCAACATAACTGGACTCAATATTACTCCTTTCGATTCACCACAACCGCGTGGCAGAGAATAGTACTCATATTCCGGGAGGCCCTACTCGCTCTCTTCGTTTGAAAACTTTCCATCAAGTGCATCACGAACCTGATTTGAAAGCTCTTCTACAGTAAACGGCTTGTGGATAAAGCTCGTGCGTTGCTCAGCAAGAATCCGATCAATTGCCCCTTCATCGCTGTAACCACTCATGATCAGCACTGCAAGCTCAGGCCGGGTCTCTCGTATTGCCTGAAAAACCTCTTCACCAGTCATGTGCGGCATGAGCATGTCGAGTACCACGAGATCGTAGTGAAGTTCTCCGTTTCGGACAAGATCTACAGCTTCTCGCGAGTCAGAACGCTCTGTCACCTCATATCCAAGGTGACGTAAGCTCATCGAAACGACGTTACGCACCGCCTCCTCATCATCTACGACGAGGATTGACTCACTGCCTGACGGAAGCGCGGCTCCACCGGAAGCTTCTGAATCTCCCAACTTCTCATCATCTTCGATCGTTTCCCGCAGAAATATCTGCATCGTGGTTCCTACCCCGAGCGTGCTCTGAATACGGACCTTTCCTCCAAAGGACTCAACTATTGAGGAAACGGTCGCAAGACCAAGACCAGTCCCATGCTCTCCCTTTGTCGAGAAATACGGCTCAAAAGCCCGTGAACGAACCTGCTCGCTCATCCCCGTCCCATTGTCGACGACCTCAAGAACAACAAAGCTGCACTCGGTCTCCTCCTCACGAGCAGAAAATTCTCGCTGTTCCTCTTCTCTGGCTCGACGAACGACTACCGACACCTCTCCTTCCTGCTCAACCGCATCCCGCGCATTGACCACGAGGTTTACGAGGATCTGCGCGATCTTTCCCTCCGAACCGTGAATAAAAAACTCTTCCTCGGGCAATTCGAGGTTGAGCGGAACCCGGGAGGTGAGGGCGCCCTTCATCAATGGCGCGATACTCTCCACGAGCGCACTCAACTGCACCTGGGGGTCTTCTTCGGCGAGATCGAACTTGGAAAAATCAAGAATCTGCTTCGTCAAAGCGGAAGCCTTCTTCGCACCTGTGGTAATGGCCTCCAAGCTCTCAGCATGGGGCCCGTCTTCCGGAAGTACCGCGCGAAGAAAGGTGATGTGTCCAAGAATTCCTGCCAGGATGTTGTTAAAATCGTGAGCAACCCCTCCGGCCAAAAAACCGAGGGTCTGCATCCGCTGCTGATGAAACACCGCCTCAGCTTCATCTGGCGGGGTAAAAGAGAAGAGGAAAAGCTCCGAGGAGAGAGGGATACATCTCCCTTCTACGGAGAGGGGATCACTCCCCTTCAGAAGCTGACTCTTAAACTCTCCGGCCCGGAGCGGGATATCGGCACTCAATGGCCAGAGCTGAGACAGCAAAACCTGGAGGTCTCCCTGTGTCTCTGAGGAAGACTCCCCCTCTCCCTCACATGTATCGAGAAAGCCGTGAGAGATACCACAACACCGGCGGCTGCGGTCGAGGAGCACCAATGGCTGCTGGAGCTCCCAGAGAAGGAGCGGAAGTACCGCACTCCATTCACCTTGAGGTTGTCTCACGGTCTCACTCCTCAATTTAGAACACCATCAACCGGTGTCTCAAAAAAATGAATAAACTCAGTATGTTCTATGATAAGCTCTTTTAATAACTCTTCTTTTTACCTCATAACGGTACGTCCGGCTAGAGCGTTCAACAAAAGCGATAACACGAAGTGCTGTTCTTTTTGGTGAGCGCTCTAGAATAAGAAAGTTTTCGGATATCTCCTGGAACCATTTCCCTGGAGTATGAATCTGAAAGGAACCGAAGGTTTTCTGAGGTACATTTTTTGAGGTTAAGAACTGCGATGTCGCAGTTCTTCATCATGGAGTCATGAGGTATGAGTACAGTAGAACGCGGCACAGTAAAATGGTTCAACGACGCGAAGGGGTTTGGTTTTATCAATCATCACTCCGGAAAGGATATCTTTGTCCACTTCTCGGTGATAGAAGGAGAAGGATTCAAAACGTTGAAAGATGGAGAGCTGGTAGAGTATGAAGCAACTGAGGGACCGAAGGGACTGAATGCTTCACGAGTCATCCGGATATCACAGAACGAAGGTGCTCCCGCCTCTGCGCCTGCGAATGGACTTGCTCAAGAGATCGAGGTTATCCGTACGGAGGAGCCCAGCACCTCACATACCAGTGACCCCACCGCCGAAGGGGGAAGCCGCGAAGAAACGAGATTCACCGAATTTTCCCAAGATCTCGAAGAGAGAGAGCTCGACCCCAGTAAGGAGCAGCAAATCGTCTCGCCAGTGCGCGACGAAAACGGAGAATCGCTGAAAACGTCGACGACTCTCTCGTAAATTCGCTCCGTTCCTTCGCCCTTCTCCTGACGGCTCTTTCTCTCTGACGCGGTGCGACGAGAGAAGCGCGAGCAGGAGGAGAAGGGCAAAACAATCCCCTTACAGCTCTGGAAAAAAGAATGCGATTTCGGTCGCGGCGTTTTCCAAGCTATCAGAACCGTGCACGGCGTTTGCGGAGATGTCATCCGCGAAATCTGCTCGAATAGTTCCCGGTGCTGCCTCCTTTGGGTCAGTTGCCCCCATCAATTGCCGATGAGCTGCAACCGCATCCTCTCCCTCCAATACGGAGACCACCACCGAGCCATCACACATGTAGGTCACGAGATCCGAAAAAAACGGTCGTTCTTTGTGCACCGCATAAAACTCCTTGGCCTGAGCCTCTGAGAGCTCAAGCATTCGTAGTCCTGCGAGCTTCAGTCCTGCCTTCTCAAAACGACTCAAGATCTGACCGATAACCTGCTTCTTTACCGCATCGGGTTTAATAATGGAGAGAGTTCTTTCGACAGCCATGCTTTTCCTTTTGTTCGCTTTTCCGTTTGTTCTCCGTACACTGCCCGTCAACGAAAACGCCCGGCCAGTAGGTAAGTTGCCCTCATTTTGCTCCCATCTCCCCCTTTTGTCACGTTTCTCGGCGAAATTTCACGTCCTCGAGAACTTAGCTGCGAGGGCCTTACGAACTTGCGGAGGAACGAGGTGCGAGACATCCCCCCCATAGGGGGCAATCTGCTTTACGAGGCTCGAACTTACGTACGAATAGCGCTCGCTCGTCATCAAAAAGAATGTCTCAATGTGCGGAGAAAGTTGGCGATTCATCAACGCCATCTGAGCCTCGTAATCAAAGTCACTCGTAGCTCGTAATCCCCGAAGAATGACATGGGTACCGAGCTCTTCCACAAACGACACGAGAAGACCGGAAAACGATTTCACCGTGATCCGTTCGGCATCTCCCTGAAGGGTCTCCTGAATCATCTTCACCCGTTCGTCCACCGAGAAGAGGGTTCTCTTCTCGGGATTATGAAGGACTCCGACGGTAAGGTGGTCAAAGATTTTAAGACCTCTAGTAATAATATCCAGATGACCCGAGGTGAGGGGGTCAAACGATCCCGGGAATATCGCCCGAGTCCCCTCTCGGGAGCGCGAAGAACTCCTCTCTGGAGCGGAATCGGTATCAGAGGGAACATTCTTACTCATTACTCTCGTACATTCGGATGGTGAAGACTCCAAGAAGTGTTGCATCCTTCATGAGGTACTGTAAACTCCGATGAGATTTGAGGAAATTTCGTTGATTGTTGTTGGCAATTGAGATGGGTTCCTACCAGAACCCCGTTCTTTTTCAGGAATGCTATGGAGAGTTCTCTTCCACCGTCATTTTCGCTCACCCGAAAACAGAAGCGAATCCGTGACTGGACACACTGTCTGGAGAGTGAGTTTTCGTCTTCTTCCTC
>JALEGQ010000174.1 GCA_022763385.1 bacterium | reverse complement strand
TACGTGTAGTACACTTTCGCCCTAAAAACTCGCCCAAAGCCCCAATCTGCACTACTCTTGTGGCTCTACGAACAAATTTTTATGCAACGTTGGGGTTGATCTGGACGCCCTAGCACAATGTCGCAGAGTTTTTTTCACTATGGACAATCGTTTGTATAACGAAACACTATCGCCACGCCCCTAAAGTTTTGGAACACCCTATCAGTTCGACTAGCGTGGCACTTCTTCCGGCGAAGGCCGGAACCCTCGGAGGGAAAATATCTAGTGCACCAACCATTGAATTTCCAAAGTGTACCAAGACTTTGGAGTTGATGACTAGCAGGCTGCCTGCTTTGACACAAAACTGCCTGAGTGCGGAAGAGTTTCCGGGATATCCGGAACTCCAGTAAGAAAAACTGCTCCCGATTCATACCCAGTGTACCCACAAAAAATATACTCATGCCAAAAGTTCTTCTCTTTAGGTCTTTTCATTAGGCGACGGAATTTCTTGTCATCTCCGCTCACGCTACTCGAGATCCCCTGCCTTTCAAAAAAGGCTTCTATATCTGGCCGTACCATTGGCTGCTGAATAACATAAGGAGTAGTCAGAGAAATATTTCCGGGAGGCAACTTCCCAATACGCAAGAACCAGATCTCTCCTTCTCTCCCCTCATATCCCGAGTGACACTCAAAAGTGATTGGTTCTTGAGTCGGAATTTCCCTTGCCTCAACGATGCTTTTCTTCTGGGAAATCACCTCATAGAATCCCATTCTGCTATCTGATATCGCACGACAGTCAGATACAACTTGCCCAGGGAGCTTAAACCTTTGGCTAAAGGCGGGCACGAACTGGCCAGCTGTGGTCGGCGGAACCACATCGATTGCAAAATCACAAAGAGTCCAGAGAGTAAAATAGGATTCAGTGATCGGGCTCATAGGAGGGTAACTTGGCATATATTCCTCCTCTGCCTTTGTGATAACCCTCGTGAACTTTTTATCCAGCTTCGGATGGTCACTTACAATAGAAGCGACAAGACTTAGTAAGTGCTGGGCACTGATCATGCGTTTATGAAGATCAGATTGGGCATTCTTATACATCTCCCCATTCTCATCCAAAATCTCGGATATCTCTTGCCCGAGGTTCGAGTCCGCAACAAGTTGCCTGATAATCGTTTTTGGAAGGTGCTTCATCGTTAATCTCCCTATTGTCACCTAACATTAAGTGTTTTTGTTTTCAATTGCTACTGAACGAAGGAGGCTCTCTAGCCCCGGAGGAAAGGCAAATAGCGAGCCTCTGGAAGGATGCTGTCAGACCCAAAGGGGCTGTCTCTATTGAGAAAAGAGAAAAATCGCGCAGAGCCTAGGCTCTGTCGGAAAAGGAGTCTATCAGGCGGAGGGCTTTTCAGAGACACTCCGCAGACGAGCCGAAATTTTCCTCTACCACTATTGCTCACGTCCTCGTCGAGGACGTCGAAGAAAAGCCATCCGCCTGTGAGCGAACACCTCGCCACTTCTTCACATCAACGCTCTATCAAGCATGGGTTCGCCAACGGCATTACCTCTCGATTGCTAAGTTTCCCTTCTTAGCTCGTAGATAAAGCGAGTTTTTGCCCGCATCGAGTGCGAGTAGTTATTTTCGAGGAGAGACATCTATTATGAGGCATAAGGGACGAGGCATTAGCACGGCCCAGTAGAAATGACATGAATCTTCCACCAACCTCACTTCCGATCAGGTCGGGCCACTGACACACCTTACGGGAGTTCGATATCTATCACTTTCTCCATGATGTTATCATCATAATCGACACCTCCGACTTTGAATTTCCGCGTACCGATCTGGCGAAATCCAGAGCGTTCATAAAAACCAATGGCGTTCATGTTGTTTGCATACACCCCAAGCAACAAACGCTTGACCCCTTGCTCACTTGAGTGGTCAATAGCTGTCTCAACTAACCGCCCACCAATTCCTGCCCCTTGAAATTTACTGAGAAGGTATATTCGCTTCAGTTCGAGGTCACAATCAGTAAAGGGAATCGGCAGATCTGGTGGTGCGAGAACCATAAATCCAATTGGCGCACCTCCCGGAGCTTTTTCAACCAGCCGAAGTGAATAGCACGGATCGGAAATCCATTCACGATATAGTTCAGCTGAGTGTGCCCTTGAGCAGTGTTCAACAATTGCACTCCCGCTTAAAATACCGGCAAACGTTTCAAGAAATGTTGCCTGACCTATTAAAGCAAGTGAATCCTCATCCCCAGATCGACACCCTCTTATCGTAATTCCTTCATTCATAGTAACTATTCAGCTTGTTTTGAACCGTTTCCAGTGAGTAAGTTGATAAATGATGAGGGAAAGCCCCCTCAGGGGGCTCTTTGGGAGTGAAGACACATAACCATTCAGAAGAAACGATATACCCGACCCGGGATGACAAGAAAAGCTATTTTCTTCTATCGGTCAAAATACCCCGAAATAGTGTAATTATCGCCTTCTATACTACATTCGCTGAATGGTTACTTCTATTCTTCCTCCGCTTCCTACTCTCGCGGGAAACGGGTAATTCCGAAACACACTTCCCGTTGCTCAAAGTCAGCGAGATATGCTCCGGGGTAGGCTGCGGTAGAGCCATCGGCGGAGAGTACCGGAACACTATGCTCCCTTGGAAAAAACGATGATTGCACGGAGAGTGCATATGCCGGATACGAGTTAAAACGTTGAAATTGCTCAACGACTCCCTTCTTCCCATCGAACCGATACGCGGCGAGCTGAGCAGAGCCAAGTTCACTACTGCGACCATTGACAGTGTTGGACTCCGAAGAAAACGCAAGAAATCTTCCATCAGAAGAAACCTGTGCGGACGGAGACGGCCAAAAGCGAGAAACCACCGCTGGCCTCTGAAGTACAACCTTCTTCCGAGTTCCCCGAACGCCGATTCTTCGCTTCCGACGTCCAAGAACAGTATTCGGAGAGAATATTTTGCTCTGCGCGTCACGATTCAAAAGGCCGCCAGTAAAATTCCGAATTCTCCTTACTTTCCGGGGCAGTCGGCGCCTATTGAGAGTAAATGCTCTTCGCGTTTGTCGCTCAAAATCATACAAAATGGTCTTCATCTGCCGAGAGGACTTTTGGAAGTTTATATATGCTCGTGAAAAATCATCACTGATTTCAAACAGCGCACTTGTCTTGTTTCTCCGAATTGCGGATGAAGAGAATACGATCTCACCCGTATCAACGTTCATGATCTGGAAGAATAGATCCGACCCCTTCGATTCCTGAGAGAAAAACGCAGCAAAGTGACCATCGGCAGAGAGGCGAACAGATTTTGCCACGATGCCCGACTGAAGAAGCCGCGTCGTTCCAACCGAGAGGTCAAAGAGATACATTTCGGAAGGGGTGGCTAGGTCATACGAACGAACAGAAAACAGCACCCGCTGTCCATCTGCTGAGAGCGAAGCAGCTAGAGTTGTTGCGTCAGAAAAAGGCTCGCCACTCGGAGTCTGATTCACGAGAGAGAACATCTCGGTTTGAACATCGTACAGGTAGAACCCCTGCATCCCAAGCGGTGGCGCGTTGTCAGTCAAGTTCTGGGCGGTCGTAACCAGCAGCACTACATCACCATCTGCCGAGAGCTGAAGAGGAACACACTCCCCCTGAAGATTCTGCTGGATGAGCTCTCCCCTGACACCGGCACTCACATACAGATGCTCAAACTCCTCAGCTTTACCTTGATTCAGCAGACAGGACAGAATCACCATGACGAGCAAGACCTGATAAAAACCAAATCGGCCGCCCCACTTCAAATGAGAAGACGATGTCCGCCCTCCCAACAACTCTCTGTTATCTCCTTGACACTCGCATCTGCTTAGCATTTTCTCTATTCCTCTTTCCATCAGGAGGTCACTCACTCGAGTCCCCTTCCTGCCATCATTTATTCCTCACAGACCAGTGCTGCGACCAAAACGTTTTTTACCTACGGAGCACCTCGCTCCGTACAGGTCGAAGCCCGAAAACGGCTCCCAGAGGGACAACAACGCTAGTGATTCGTTATACCGCGGTCCTTCAACAGTGAAAAAACTCTTCTGACGAGACACTAGCACCTGAAGGAGCGCTAGTCACATCACTCGGGCAACGCTACGGAGGCATCCCCCTCCCTACTTTCAACATCTTATCCCTGCCCATGATCCCCCACCATCTTCCTTTGAGCGAAACATCTCCGCCTCTTCAAAGGGAGGTCTGCGTACACATAAGAACAAGGACAAAAACACTAAACTAACCCTCATTCCTATCAATCAACACCCTTCATAGCGATGCCATACATCGCTAATGGGTTATTTGCCCACCATACATGTTCTATGGGTACATGTCTATACTTCTCTGCCCCCTCTCGTAGCTGGGCAAGTAGCGGAATCTATGAGATTATCCCTCACAATAACGGCTAGAGCGTTCACCAGAATCAAACATGTGCGTGTGCTTGCAGCACGAAGTGCAGTTCTTTTTGGTGAGCAGCCCCCCCCCGGAAGGAAGGCAAATATCGAGCCTCTGAAGGGATGCTGTTGGCTTTCCAAGCTATTTATTATAGTGGATAATTTACACATCGTATGAATCCTGAAGGTACTGACATATTGGGAGAGTTTCTTCCGAGGCTCATCAAGCCGGTGGCGACATTATGTGTGCGGCGGGGATTGAGATTTCAGGAATTCCTGGATGCAGCGAAGCAAGCTTTTACCAGTGCTGCTGAGCAGGAACTCAGAAGACAGCAAGAAGCAGTCAACGTCAGCCGGCTATCTGTCATGACCGGCCTTCAAAGAAAGGATATAAAGCGGTTGAAAGAGATCTCATGCGAGGAGAAACAGGCAAGCTTGCTGGCACGCATTATGGGCCACTGGCAAAGCCACCCACAATTTTGCACCAAAGGAGGAAAACCTCGGATATTGCAGCATGAAGGTTCAGATAGCGATTTCGTTCACCTTGTTCATGAGATAAGTACAGATATTAATCCATACACCGTTCTTTTTGAGCTAGAGAGAGTTAAAGCAGTCTCCCGCACATCACGTGGAGTAAAACTGAACGAGGGAGCACTTTCCATCTCAGACGATATTCCCGGAGGACTAACCTTTCTTGCTGATGATGCTCTAGATCTCTATCTCAGTGTCGAGGAAAACCTTTTTGATCGTAACACAGTACCTCACCTTCACATTCGAACCTCGTATGATGATATCTGCATGGAATCCCTACCGAAGATTCAGCTCTGGCTTCTTGAGAAAGGAGCACAATTTCATGCCCAGGCTAGAAAATTCATTTCTCAGTTCGATAGAGAGATAAATCCGAAACTCTACGACAAGGAAGGAGGAGCTCGAGTAACATTGGGCAGCATAAGTTACTCTACTGATCAACGAGAAGAGCAGGATTGACATGAAGTTGCTAGATTATCACGGTATTGTCTTTCTCCTTCTCATAGTCATGGGCATACTGACCGGTTGTGGGGGTGGATCCGGGGGCACTGGGACTACTGTTGAACGACGACTCATTGAAGGCACTGTAGTCGATGAAGTTGAAACTCCTGTAGTCGGAGCAGAAGTCACGATTTTAGACACCGGTGACACAACGATTACTGGCGATCTTGGTAATTTTAGTTTTGAGAGTGAAATTAATACCGCAAGTATTCAGCTCGAGGTCAAAACACCAGGCTTTGAGGCAGTAACACGTGTCGAGATTGGCGATAATCCCAATCAAGGAATTGCTCTCGAGATTACTGTGAACTCTACATTGCAGGAGATCGAAGTTGACGAGTTAGAGGTGGAGGCAAAGATAGTTGGCGTATGTGATTTTTTCTTCGAGAATCGACGAACCATTCGACAGTCGAATGAAGTTCCCAAGGGAGGAGTGGACTGTACTGCAAGAATCACCGTATCAGCGCTTGGAACTCCTCTTTCTCAAGTACCAGTAGGTATTGAATACAAGAGATGTGCAGCTAATAGCCGTTGGATGAAATTGGCAGAAAGCTCGACCCTCGGCCCTCCTAATTCTGGAGTCGCTCAGATTCAGTTTCGATTTTTTGACGACAGAACGCACTGTGTCTATCGAATTCGAGCCCCCTTCGAGGTTCCGAGAAGCCCCGAGATTGTGTACAAGGTCGACACGTTTACCAAGCAAAATCTCGATCGCCAATAGATTAAACCTAGCGGTTCGTACAGAAAGGGTTTTCACTGTGGAAGGACAGCGGCATTACGGGGAACCAATACTCAGGCCAAGAGACTGACGATGAGGAAATATGATTGAGAAGATTCGAAGACAGTTGAAGAGATTGGCGATTCTCGACTCGATACTCTGTCCCGAGTGGGAGTATCGCTATTTTTCTTATAACGCTAATTGGTCCGAGACCGAGGAGATGGGGTCGCTTCGCGATGGATGCGGAGGGGAATGGTTTTTTTGGTCATGTAAGGATCTTGGAGCGTACAAGTGCCTAAGTCCAGAAGATGGGCTTTTGGAGAACATCTCTGAGGTGCTCACGAGAATCCCTGATAGCTATGAGCCCTTCAAGAATGAACCGGCCTTCTCTATAGATTCGACCTCTTGTATTTGGTACCGAGAAGGCGAGCGTTGGATAAAACATGGAATTGACGTAAAGAATCTCATCACCTTAGAACAGGTTATGGACTGGAGCCTTTCAGATTACCAGTGCTGGGCTGAGGACTATTATGAGGAGGAGTACGATACGAGCAGTATGCAGCGCATCTTTCATAAAACGTTTGAAGACTCAGATATCATGGCATTAAATCCAGAAGTTGATCTGGACTCCTTAAAAACCGAGTGGCAGGAGGGTGGTCTCCGCTCGTAGCGGAGCACGTTAGAGAGGTATGAAGCCGCCTATGTCTGTCTTCTGAAGGCACGATGAGAATAGTAAGACTTCAGAGGAGAATCCTATGAATCTATCCCCAGATCCTGAGCGCAATCAGAGAGAGCGATGTTCCATTGACATGGCTCAGCGGTCAGACTGTAAGGCGATCGCACAACTCGGCCGGGATGTTTGGGGGGAGTGGTCGAATGGAAAACCGCTTCCTATGCAGCTTATAGAATTGAACCATCCCGTGCTCATTTCCCGAGACCATTCCGGCAAATTGGCGGGATATCTGATCGGATTATTTGAGGCTTCTGGTATTTCCGGCCACATCCTGAGCGTCACCATCTCAGAGACTCACCGCAGAATGGGAATCGGTGAGCAACTCGTAGAGCGCGCGGTGAGTTTTTTCTCAGCCAGTAGAGCGCAATCCGTGACTGCCATCATTACTGCCGAGAATCAACCTTCTCAAGCCCTATTCCGCAAACTGGGATTTGATGCGATCGAAGAAATCGAAGACTATTACGGGCCTGGAGAAGCAGCTATCCGATTTGCTATGGCTTTGTCTGACTCCCCTTGAATGAGAGCTGAAATTTTACTGAATGCTGTCGCAATACCCCTATCCTTTGCTCGATCATAAAACTTCGTAGGACGATCCGAACGGAGATTATCACTCACCTCCGAGCTCTGCGCCTCAGGAGCTCTGCGGTTATCATCGCGAGGAGTGAAACCGCAAGGAGAAGGGTGCCGACCGCTGCGATGGAGGGATCGAGCTCAAACCGTATTCCTTGAAACATCAGCACCGGAACCGTTCGGTAGTCTGAACCAGAGAGAAAGAGAGCCACAACAACCTCATCGAACGAGGTCATGAATGAGAGAAGCGCTCCGGATACAACTCCTGGAGCGATAATCGGAAGGGTTACGGTACGGAATGCTCCCCACGGGTGAGCACCGAGACTAAAGGCAGCATTGATGAGCCGTCGGTCGTATCCCGTAAGGGTTGCTGAAACGACCATCACAACAAAGGGGGCACCGAGCATGGCATGCGCGAGGACCATTCCGAGAAAGGTTCCGAGAAGCCCCAACTTGGCAAAGAGGAGGTACAGGCCGGTGGCGGAAACAACAACGGGCACCAGGAGCGGCAGAAGAAAGAAACCGAACAGGAGGAGCCGACCTCGAAATCTACCCCAGACAAGTCCAATTGCTGCCATCGTTCCGAAAAGGGTGGAGAGCACCGTGGCAGCCACTCCCACCGTAATGCTATTCCATATCGCAGAAGTCCACTGAGGAGAGTGCACGACCTCTTGTACATACTGCACAGAAAAACCAGGCGGGGGAAAGGTAAGGTACTTTCCTGAGCTAAACCCCATTGGGATGATCACCATGAGTGGGAGGAGGAGATAGGCAAGTACGAGAGAGCTATAGAGGCCGAGAAGCAGCCGACCAAAACTGGATGAGAAGAAAGAATATGAGCTCACTCTCCTCTTCATCGAAGCTCTCCAGCAAGGGGATTCCACCGCATGCGAGACAGCAGGACGAAGGTCACCGACAAGAAAAGAACCATAACGGTGCCAAGCAATATCACTCCGAGCGCTCCTGCCCGGCCCCAGTTGAGGAGAGAATTTACGTTCAGAGCGATCAGTTGGCTCAACATGGTATCTTCACTCCCTCCTACCAGGGCTGGGGTAATGTAGAATCCGAGGGCGATAGAAAAGACGAGCAGAGAGCCGGCCGCAATCCCCGGAACACTCATCGGCAAGGTGACGGTGAGAAAACTCCTCCACGGGCTTGCACCGAGACTGGCAGCAGCGGTAGTGAGCGGCGAAGGAATGTTCCTGAGGACAACAAAAAGCGGAAGTATCATGAACGGGAGTAACACGTGGGTCATCGTGACATAGACGGCGAACCGATTGTGCATGAGGGGAAGAGGCTCGCTAACAAGACCAAGCGCTGCCAGCATTCCATTCACCACCCCCTCTCGTTGGAGCAGTAAAATCCAACTGTAGGTCCTGACAAGGAGAGAAGTCCAAAAGGGAAGTAATACGAAGAGGAAGAGGATTCGAGCAGTTCGGGAAGAGAGCGATGCGAGATACAGTGAGAGTGGATATCCGAGAAGAAGACAGAGCAGGGTAACGACTCCACCGATCTCAAGGGTATTCAGAAGCACTCCCAGAAAGAGCTGCTTTTCCTTCTCCTGCCAAACGAGAGCATTCTCCCCATCACGTTTGAGATCCATCGCCTCCAGAAGGTAAAAATCTGTCACTGGCTGTATCACTCGCCGGAGTCTTCGCCAGGTATTGGCGCTCTCCCAACGAGAATCATGCTCCGAAAACCATCTCTGCCAACTGGAAATCTCTGCAATGGAGGGGTCCTCTGGCAATACACGGAGAATCCCCTTCAACATCTTCCACAGCTCGAGATCCTGATGCCGAATAGGCTTAATAACTATGCCGTGTTCGAAGGTTTCCTTTCTTCTTCCAAGATCTTCCGCTAACACTCGAAAAACTTCTTCTCGTGGAACAGCAGCAGTGTCTGCCTCAAGTGCTGCTACGAAACGAGGAAGTCCCCGAGACACCTCCGGCGCATAAAGCGCGGTTCGGAAGAGAAACACTATTGGTGCTAACAACGTGAGGACAGTGGTGACCAAGAGCGGCACCGTGAGAAGAAAAAGGGAGCGAGACGACGACTGACTCATCAGTGAGCGGTACTCCGAAGCTTCCAGCTCTCAAACCTCTCCGTGAGTTCTTCTTGATATACCATCCAGAACTGTTCGTCCGCCTGAATAGCCAAATCCGGATATCCGTGCACATCTGCCGTTGGCACCTGGTTCTGAATCGACTTTGGCAAGGTTTCAAGAACACCTTTCCGAACAGGTGCAAATGGAATCTCTTGCACGAACTCGCGCTGAGAAGAGGCTGAGAGGCTGTAGGCAATCAACTCAAGGGCGCGTTTTTTCTTCGGATTTCCCCGAGCAATCGCATAGTGATCAAGGGTCACGTGTTGACCGTTCCATTCAATAACAAATTGCTGGCCCTGGTTCTTATTCGCCTCAGATATCCTCCCATTAAAGGCGGAACTGTATCGAACTTCTCCGTCCGCCAGGAGTTGCGGAGGCTCTGCTCCAGCGCTCCACCACTTCTTAATGTGGGGTTTAATCTCATCAAGCTTTCGAAATGCTCTTTCAATGCCAGCTTTCGTTCTCAGAAGAGGATAGATATCGTTTCGATCAACTCCATCAGCGAGCAGCGCGAACTCAAGATTCCCTCGAGGACTATTTCTGAGGGAACGAGCACCCGGAAACTTTTTAACATCCCAGAACTCCTTCCAACTCTTTGGAGCTTCCTCTGGAGCCACTCGACGAGAGTCATAGGCAAAAATGGTAGACCAAACAACAGCGCCTACAGAGCACTCATGAACCGCAGACTCGAGGAAAAGTGCCTTTCCACCAACACCTTCCCAAAAACTCTCAGGAATTCGCTCTAACATTCCCTCTTCACAGAGGACATGTGCGCTGCCAGCCTCGAGATCGATGACATCCCACTCATAATTCTTGGAAAGCACCATCGCTTTGATCTTGGCCAGCTCCCCGTTATAGCTAAAATTCTTAACCTCGTGACCTGTCTTTTTCGACCATGGCTGCACAATGACCTTATTCTGTGCGGCTTGAAATGCCCCGCCCCATGAAGCAAAGCCGATGCTATCGGCCATACTCTCTTGAGGAAGCGTTGCCAGCGCCAACAATGATCCGAGAAAAAATATCACTCCTCCAGGAACTCTCTTTTTCATCCCTCTCCATCTCCCATTTCAATCAACAACAAAACCATCACCAGAAGAAATTTCCCACCGGAGAAAGAGCATCTCTCCCTCCTTAACCGATAGCTTTTCCCTGAGCGGTACCGTAATCCTCTGATTCTCCTGCTGAGATATCACGGTACAATATCTCCAATGATCACCGTGAAAGGTAACACTCTGAACGTACCCACGAACCTCGTTCTCCCGGTGAGCCTGAGGAGATTCGCTTTGAGACGGAGAAGCCGTGATGTACTCGGGTCGTATACAAAGAGTGACTTCAGCACCATGACGGTGAGCACCACAAATAGGAACGTGCACTATCTGATCTGACCCGTGAATCTTGATCTGTACTACCTGGTTTGATCCGGAGACAATCTTCCCCTCAAGCGAGTTATTTTCTCCGATAAATCCAGCGGCGAACGAAGTTTTTGGGGAGCAGTACAAGCCATTCGGCGAATCAATCTGTTCCACCACACCTTCGCGAAAAAGGGCGATTCGGTCAGAGAGGAAGAGGGCTTCAGACTGGTCATGGGTGACATATATAACGGTCGTCGAAAGCTCTCTATGAACCCGTCGAATCTCTTCCTGCAGAGTTTCACGAAGTCTCTTGTCAAGCGCACCCAGTGGCTCATCCATAAGTACCACGGGCGGTTCAAAAACGAGGGCCCGAGCAAGGGCGACCCGCTGAGCTTGTCCTCCAGAGATCTCAGAGGTTGCACGAGACTCAAGCCCATCCAACTCCACGACCTCAAGGATCTTCCCGACACGAGAACTCAATTCACCCCGAGGAACCCCCCGCATCCGAAGTGGGTAGGCAATATTCTCGAAGACAGACAGATGAGGGAAGAGGGCGTAGTGCTGGAAAACGACTCCGATGTTCCGATGATAGGGCGGAACTCCCACGATGTTTTTCCCATCGAGAAAGATCTCACCAGTGGTCGGCGATTCAAATCCGGCAAGCAGCATCAACGTCGTCGTCTTTCCCGATCCTGAAGGACCGAGGAGAGTAAAAAACTCTCCCCGCTCTACGGAGAGATTGAGGTCCCTCACCGCATACGCCGCCCCATCAAAAGACTTGGAGATGCCGCGAAACTGTACAAGCGCTTGATCTTTCAACTGCTTCTCGAAATTTTCAGAAATCCATATCGTCTGAAAGGCTAACATTCAGAGTCATTCCAAAAAAGGGATCTCCCCTTCCTCCTGCGCACAGATTGATTCTGGGAGAGCATAACTCTATAAGATGATAATGGAATTTTCTGAGAATCGGGTGATGGTGGTGGTTGGCACCGTGGTCGGGGTGATCTTCGGGGCGTATTTCCCGTGGTCGCGAGTCTTTCGGTTCCGATGGCCGTTCTCTGCTCGACGAGAAGAGACTGCGAAGGAGCCGGAGCCAGATCCGTTCTTTGTGGAGAGCGCTCGGCTGATCGGTCAGGTGTGTCGGATCGATGGAATGATCACTCCAGAGGAACGTCGAGAATTTCAACGCGGATTCTTCGAGCTTTTCCCGGAGGCGACTCGAGACCGAGATGAGCTGCTGTATGCCTTTGAGAGTGAGGAGCTTCGGGGACGAAATATCGCTGAAGGGATCGCCCAGTTCTATTGGGACTACTCATCACAGAAGAGAAAGCTCCAGCAGCTCCTCCGATTCTCTATTGAGATCTGTATCGTTGACGGAGCAACGAATGTAAGTGAGGAACATATGCTCCAAACAATGGCACGCACCTTTGGTGTGCACGCAAAAGAGCTCCGTCGCATGGAGCAAGAGGTGCTCGACCTGTTCTACGAGAAGATGGGCTACCGCACAAGAAAGAAACAGGCTGAGAGCAGTGGGAAACGCCGTTCTTCGGGGAATACATCTCAGAAACATTCCGGTAGTTCTACGCGCCAGAGAAGCTCACGCTCGCAATCGTATCACCGCACTGGGGAACGTACGGAGCGCATACTCTCTACCCTCGCAAGCTCAAAACACTACCGAACCCTCGGCCTTTCGGCCAGCGCTACGAGAGAGGAGGTGAAAAAGGCCTACCGAAAGCTCGTGAAGGAGAACCATCCCGATCTCGCTAAGGGAAAGGCTATCGATGGAGGAAGGCGGTTTCGTGAGATCCAGATCGCCTACGAAGCGATCGAGAAGAAGTACGTTTCTTCCTAACCCCTGTTCGCCATACGAGCACGAATCGCTCTTCCAACCCGCTCGACCTCCCACTCGTGACAATCAGCTAATCGGCGTGCGAGATTCTCTCCGCCGGCCTGCTCACACTCCTCTTCAATCCACTCACGCACAAACTCACCTGACTGGATCCGCTTGAGCTGATCTCGCATCGCCTCTTTCGTATGCTCGGTAATCACCCGATCTCCCTGAGCGAACTGGCCAAATCGAGCCGTTGGAGAGATCCGCTCAGACATTCCGTGAATGCCGTGTTTTTCGATCAGATCAACGATAATCTTCATCTCATAGACACACTCGAAATACGCGACCTCGGGGGAGTATCCTGCTTCAACGAGCACATCAAATCCCGCTCGAATAAGGCTCGTTACCCCACCGCAGATCACGTTCTGCTCCGAAAAGAGATCTGCCTCGGTCTCCTCTCGGAAGGTCGTCCGATAACATCCCGATCTCGTGTTGCCATTTGCCTGTGCCAGAGCAAGCGCTTTCTCAAACGCCTCACCAGAGGAATCTGCGTGAACGGCGAGCACGGCCGGTACTCCGAATCCGCCAAGATAGCGCTCTCGGACGGCGGACGCATGAGCCTTTGGAGAAACGAGAATCACGTCAACTCCCGCCGGAGGAACTATCAACTGAAAGTGAATGGAGAAGCCGTGGCTAAAGGAGAGCATTTTGCCTGCTGTCACGGCATCTTCAATTTCAGCGTACACCGCGCCGTGGACTTCATCAGGGAGAAGGAAGTGAATGATATCTCCCTGCACGGCTGCTTCTCGGAACGGAAGGACGGTGAATCCATCGGCTTCTGCCTCTCTGGCAGAGGGGCCATCAGGACGGAGGCCGAGGACCGTACGCACCCCACTGTCGCGGAAGTTCTTCGCCTGGGCCTTTCCCTGGGACCCATACCCGAGAATCGCCACCGTTTTTCCGTCGAGAAGTCCCTCGGTGACGTCACGGTCTGTATATACCTGCTCCATCTGCTCTTCCTGCCATCTGTAGGAACCTCTTGCAAGTGCGGTCCTTGACTGAGATCCCCTTTTTCGTTCTACTGCCATGATGAACGATTCTTCAAAAAAGTCACTGCTGCTGCTCCTCGTACTCCTCCTCTCCGGATAGGAGACGAACGCAGTGCTCTGTTGGAAATCAACAGCGAAGAAGCTCTGCTCAAGCAGGGCTTTTTTTTTGCTTTTTTGATGACAATAACCGGTGAAGTAGCGTGATATGACACAGGAACAGATCGCCCTTTTTGATACTACCCTCCGTGACGGACAGCAGTGTCCGGGTGCGGGCATGAGCTTTGAGAGAAATCTCGAGTACGCGCGGCTAGCGGCGCAACTTGGGATTGATATCCTCGAAGCCGGTTTTCCTTCGGCAAGCTCAACTGATTTTGAGATCGTCCACACGATCACCGAGGAGCTTGCGACGGATGAAAATCACCACACCACCATCGCCGGACTGTGCCAACTCCGTTCGGAGCAGATCGACACCACAATAGCTGCCCTTGAACCTGCGATCTCTCGGGGGCGAGCCCGCCTCCATACCTATGTTCCCGTTGATCCCCTGCTAATGCAAGCGTCCCTCGGTTCACTCGCTGAGGACCACAGCACCCTCCTGAAACGAACCTCAGACTACATCAGCCGTGCGGCAGAGGCGGGACTCGAGGTGCAGTTCAGTCCCGAGGGGTACTCTCGGCAGGGCGAGAACTTTGATTTCGTCACGGATCTCCTCCGCGCAGCGGTAGAAGCTGGAGCCCGTATTCTGAACTGTCCAGATACCATTGGCTCGGCGTGCTACATCCAGGGCGATAACTACTTTGTCGCTCAGATGAACAGACACGCTGCGATTCTTCGGGAAGAGTATCCCGAGCTTTCGCTCACCTGGTCTGTTCACTGCCACAACGACTTCGGGCTCGCGGTGGCGAACTCGCTTCACGGTGTTTTTGATGGGCCCGCACGACAGATCGAAGGGTGCATCAACGGTGTCGGAGAACGGGCCGGAAACGCTGCTCTTGAGCAGTGTATCATGGCGATTCGCAGCTTTTCTTCATCGCCTTCAGAGAAGGAATGCTCCAAGTTCTTTACCAATGCCAACACGAAATACCTCCAGGGGATCTCTAACTTTGTGAGCAGACACATGCTTCCGCGGCAACCCCACTGGCCGATCTCTGGCGAGAATGCGGCCCGCCACTCCTCCGGTGGGCATACCAATGCCATTCTCAATAATATTCACGTCTACCAACCGTTTGACCCCGCAGAGACCGGAAGCAAGGTCTCTCTCCTCTTCGGCCCCCTCAGTGGGAGCAATCACGCCCAATCGCTGATCGAGGAAGCAGGCTACTCCTGTCCTGATGAGGAGAAAGCGGAGATCACTCAGTTCATCAAGGATCGCTACGCTGACCGGAGGAAGGGCATTACTGACGCCGAACTCCTCACCGCCTACCGGGCATACCGGCAACCGATCTCCATCACATCGTTCGATTACTCTCGGAATGCGAAGAACTCAGAGGTGCACCTCGAGGGGCAGTTTTTTGATCATGAAGGCCCGCTCAGCGAATCATATGAGGGAGAAGACTCGGCCCTTGCAGCACTCAAGGCCGCTATCGACCGCCGCTTCCCGGGATATCAGATCGCAAGCCACCAGAGCCAATCTGAAGGCGAGGGCATCGCTGCTACGAGCAACTCAAAGATCGTGCTGACGGGAGGTGATGGGAATGAGTATGTTGGTCGGGGAAGCGACCGAGACATTGAGATCTCAGCCATGAAGGCGCTGATCGATGCCACGAACACCGCCTATGTCGAGCACTACTTTCGTCGGGGAGGAGAATCATGAAACGAAACATCGTTGATAAGATCTGGGATGCTCACGTTGTCACCCAAAAAGAGGGACATCCAGCAGTCTTTGCCATCGACCTCCTCCTCATGCACGAGGTGACTTCGGCCCAGGCCTTCCAAGAGCTTGAGCGAAGGGGGCTCTCCCCCCGCCACCCGGAGCGGATCCTCGCCACGATCGATCACAGCATTCCCACGCGAAAGAATCGACTTCAGATCGCCGATGACGCGGCTCGTACCCAGGTCGAAACACTCCGTCAAAATGCCGCACAGTACGGCCTCGAGTTCTATGACTTTGATAGCGGAGATCAGGGAATCGTGCACGTCGTCGGGCCGGAGCTCGGAGCAACTCAGCCCGGGATGACGATCGTGTGCGGAGATTCACATACCTCAACACATGGAGCTTTTGGTGCCCTCGCCTTCGGTGTGGGCACGAGTGAGGTCGGCCATGTGCTCGCCACGGGGTGTCTCTTGCAGCAGAAACCGAGGACCATGCGTGTCCGTTTCTCGGGCTCTCCCCCTCGCGGCGTGTATGCAAAGGATATCATCCTCCGCCTTATCCAAGAGCTTGGCATCGGCGGTGCTACGGGCCATGTGATTGAGTATACCGGTGAAGCCATCTCTCAGATGTCGATGGAAGAACGGATGACGCTCTGCAATATGAGTATTGAGTGTGGTGCACGAGCAGGACTGATTGCTCCAGATGAAACCACAGCCCACTACATTCGCGGGAGACGGTTTGCTCCACAGGATAGCGACTGGGAACGGGCGGTCGCCCACTGGCAGAGCTTTCGAAGCGATGAGGGAGCCTCTTTTGATGCCGAGGTTGAGATCTCGCTCGAGTCGCTCTCACCGATGGCGACCTGGGGAACGAACCCGGGACAGGCGATAGAGATACGAGAGCATATCCCCTTCCTCCGTCAGCTTCCCGAGGAAGAGCGAAGCTCTGCTGCGCAGGCTCTTCAGTACATCGGCCTGGAGGAAGGAACACCTCTCGCCAAAACTCCAGTGGACTGGGCCTTTATCGGATCGTGCACGAATGGAAGAATTGAAGATCTCCGGGTTGCAGCCGAGGTGCTTCGAGGGAAAAAGGTGAACCCCGCGGTGACCCTCTATATCGTGCCAGGGTCAGAACGCGTTCGAGAGCAGGCGATCGCAGAAGGACTGCATTCTATCTTTGAAACAGCCGGAGCAGACTTTCGTCTTCCAGGATGCTCCATGTGCCTCAGTATGAACGATGATACGGTTCCTTCAGGAGCACGGTGTATCAGCTCATCAAACAGAAATTTTGTTGGGCGGCAGGGCGCGGGAAGTCGAACACATCTCGCTTCACCCGCAACCGTAGCAGCCAGTGCCATCGCGGGCTCGATCACCACAGCTGAGGAGATATAACTACCATGAAGACCTTCACGACTCTTCGCTCTCATTACGCCCCACTTCCGATACGGGATGTTGATACTGACATGATCATCCCCGCGCAGTTCCTCACGAGTATCAGTCGTGAAGGGTACGGTGAGAACCTTTTTCGCCGGCTACGCGATGAGGACCCTGAGTTCCCTCCGTTTCTCCCACCCTACCGGAATGCAAAGATTCTCGTAACACGAGAGAACTTTGGGTGTGGCTCTTCACGAGAACACGCCGTGTGGGCCTTGATGAGTGCTGGATACGAGGCAGTTATCGCTCCTTCCTTTGCAGATATCTTCCACAGCAACAGTGGGAAGAATGGGTTGCTTCTCGTAGAACTCCCCGAAGAGGTGGTAAATTCGTTACTCCAGCAGACGAGCCCCGAAATCACACCGCTTCCTGAGCTCACCATAGACCTCACGAACCAAACGGTTGCCCTTCAGGATGGAGAAAAGTTTTTCTTTCCCTACGACCCATTCCGCAAAGAGTGCCTCCTCGCCGGAATGGACGATCTCGACTATCTCCTCAACCGGGAAGAAGAGATCACGCTCTTTCGGGAGCAACACGAGAAGAGCTCCTTCTTTGATACCCGTATTCCAAATCATCACGGAGGACCAGATGAGTAAAACGACCACTCGACGGATAGCAGCGCTCCCCGGAGATGGAATCGGCCCCGAGGTCATGAGGGCAGCGCTTGAGATCCTCACTGCCATCGGAGAACGCTTCGATCTTTCCTTTGAGGTGCGCGAAGGGCTGATCGGAGGAGCTGCCTACGAACTCCATCAGGAACATTTTCCGGAAGAGACCCAAACGCTCATTGCGAACTGTGACGCCATTCTCTTTGGCTCGGTTGGTGGACCGATTGAAGAATCAACCGCCGAAAAATGGCGAGACTGTGAGAAGAACTCCCTGCTCGGTCTTCGGCAACGGTGTTGCTTTCACGCGAACTTTCGTCCGGCCCGGGTGTACCAGGCGCTTCAAGAGCGGTGCCCACTCAAGAAGTCCATCATCGGCGAGGGGATTGATCTCTTGATCGTTCGTGAACTCCTGGGGGATCTCTACTTTGGAACCCACGAAACGAAGGAAGAGGCTGGTGTACGAGTTGCTCGCGACGAAGCAAGGTACACCGAAGAGGAGATTCGTCGGATCGCCCACACCGCGTTTCGCGCTGCTCAGCAACGGAAGAAGCAGCTCACCTCGGTCGACAAAGCGAATGTTCTCGATACCTCAAAGTTGTGGCGAGCGGTGATGGAAGAGGTCGGAACGGTGTATCCAGATGTCTCCCTTGCTCACATGCTCGTTGACAACTGTGCGATGCAGCTCGTTCAGAATCCCGGGCAGTTCGATACGATCGTCACCTCAAATATGTTTGGCGATATCCTCTCGGATACCGCGGCAGTTCTCCCCGGATCTCTCGGACTCACTCCATCGGCAAGTTTTAATGAGAAGGGGTTTGGAATGTACGAACCTTCCGGAGGGAGTGCCCCTGATATCGCTGGCCAGGGCGTGGCCAACCCAACTGCCCAGATTCTCTGTGTTGCCCTCCTGCTCCGCTACTCATTTGGTCTTGATGAAGAGGCGAAGACCATTGAAACTGCTGTGGAGGGTGTGCTCGACGATGGCTTTCGCACGGCTGATATCGCGTGCACCGGCGAAGTAGCGATCTCAACGGCGGCCTTTGCTGCTGAGGTCAGAAAACGAATTCTTCGCACATCATAGCAAGCAAGAGAGGAGCGAGATGGAACCGACAAAGTATATCTGGATGGATGGCGAGTTTGTTCTGTGGGAAGAGGCAAAGGTGCACGCGCTTACCCACGCTCTTCACTACGGTTCAGGGGCCTTTGAGGGGTTACGGGCCTATGAAACTCCGGAGGGGCCCGCTCTTTTCCGGGTACAAGAACACTTTGAGCGGCTCTTTTACTCTACCAAGGCGATTGGGATGGAGATCCCATTTTCCGTTGAAGAGCTAGAAGAGGCGACGCTTGAGCTCGTACGCCGCAACGAGCTCGAACACTGCTATATCCGCCCCCTCGCCTTTTATGGATACGGCAAGATGGGTCTCAATCCGACCGATGCGCCGGTCCAGGTCATGATCGCCTGCTGGCCGTGGGGAGCGTATCTTCCGCACGAGATGGTAGACCTGAAGGTGAGCTCCTATATTCGAATCCATCCGAAATCAACGGTCGCTGATGCGAAGATCTGCGGGCACTATGTCAATAGCATTCTCGCCGTTCGAGAGCTCATCGGTACCGACTTTCATGAGGCGCTTTTTCTCGACTACGAAGGCAACATCGCCGAGGGACCTGGGGAGAACTTCTTTCTCGTAAAGGGTGGGACCGTAAAAACGCCCCCCCTCGGGAATGTTTTGGCAGGAATCACCCGCGAGACGGTCATGGAGCTCCTCAAGGGAGAAGGCTATACCACGGTAGAGGCGCAGATCTCTCTTGAGGAAGCCCTGGAAGCCGACGAAGCCTTTTTTACCGGAACCGCAGCAGAGGTGACTCCGATCAGATCTATCGACGGCAAAATCCTCGGAAGCGGATCCATCGGCCCCGTTTCACAGATGACCAAGCAACTCTACTTCGATACTGTTCGGGGCAAGAAGGAGGATTTCCGAAAGTATATCTCCTTTGCGAGGCGATAAGGTAACGCTGAAGGAGACTCAAGTTGCCTTCAATCTAAATTCCAAATATTGCGAGCAAAGGAGATTACCCAAGCAGCTTCGGCTGGTGTGTACCCTGCTGAGTTGCTAACTGCAGCACAGCGCCGCAGGCGAGTTCGAGGCAGAGGAGATCCCTTGGTCCGAGTTTAATCCGCCGCCGCTCTTCTTCGCTTCTTCCGGTGACAAGGCGGAGCCAGCAGGTCTCTTCACCGTTGAGCTTTCCCTGAGCGCCACGAGGCTTATCTCGGTAGAGCTTAATGAGGATATCGTTATCGCTCGCCTTCTCTTCTTCGTGTTGGAGAATGATATTCTCGTCGAGTGATTCGACTCCGTAGAGAAAAGCACGAGTGGTAGCCCACAAACCACCAACGGCATCAAGGGGAAGTACCAGGTCCAGATTTCCCGCTGAGCTCGTATCCGGTGTTCCCTGATCAAGTGGAGTATAGACGAGCCGCAGCCCTTCGGCGTGAGGAATGAGTTGGAGGCGCCCAAAAGACTTCGACACAAAAAACGTCATTCCACCTACGTACATAACCTTCCTCACGGGGGCAAAACAGCGCCCCAAAAAAACCTCTTCGCACGCTCTTCATTCCCAAGCGCCCTTCCACCATACTGGACTGCTCCCACTGATCAATAGATGATCAGGAATCTCCGAAATTTTCAAAAGTTCGGGGGCACGGCGGTTTTTTCACCTATCAATCGAAACGAACCGTCCAAAAAACCTGAAATAGTCAGGAATTTTATATGGTTACCCGTCTTCGTTAGCTGATAGAGCCGCAAACTGCGGCGCATAATCAGGCGGGTAGCGGTGGGCACGATTGATGCGAATCTTGTAGGCGTGGTGACTCCACACCTCTTTTCCGGCGCTGTTGACTTCGAAGATCCGCCCGCTCGTATCCTCCGAAATCAAGGTGTTGCCGTTCGGGAGGCGTTGGGCGGCTCCAGCGACACGAGAGAAGAATCGGGGGCCGTCTGCATAACTCCACACCACCTGCTTCGTGAGGGGATGCACCTCGAGTACTCGGGATTGTTCGTGGATGCGACCGTTATCAAAGATCAGGATATTGCCCGCCCCAGGATAGCCGGGCGGAATCATGTAAGATTCGTGCCCCCCAGAGATTCCTCGCTCTCCCTCCCCATGGTAACGCCATACGACCTCACCAGTAGGCTTATCGATCAGGAGAGCGCTCCAAAAGTTCCTCGGGAAGATTAAGATATTGCCCGGCGCAAAGCGGGCATCTCCGCTCTCTACCCACTGATTCTGCGGCAGCTCTCGCACCGTATTGATGTGGGTCCAGTCGAACCGCCGCTTCCCACTCAGAAACTCCTCTTTCGAGAGATCCGGACACGACCTCGCTCCACAATCGCGCAGCGAGAGATGTTCATGAGAGGCCCACCGCCACACCTCTTCTCCGGCAGGAGAGATCTCGACGAGCACATCAGAACGGATATGCACCCGCTCGAACTGTTTCCCGAGCTTCTCCCGGATAAGGGCCTTCGGCACCCGGGTGAGGTACACCGCAAGGATATTTCCATTCGCAAGCGGAACGATATCGTGGTGCGCTTCGCCGGGGAGCTCATGCTCCCAAACAATACTGCCGTCCCACCGATACTTCCGAATCACCGAACGGAGGGAGGCCCACGGCTCTCGCTGAAGTCCCCACTTCGAACCGTGTACCACGAGGAGATCTCCATTCGGGAGAAGGCGCGCCCGGTCGGCATCGATCTCCCACCGCTTCACAAAATCTCCCGACGTATTCGTCAACAACACCTCTGCCGTTCCGCTGGTGGCATAGAGGGTGTACCCCTCGAAGGGAGCATCGGCGGGAATCCGTTCTGCCACTCCTTTCGTCTTCTTTTTTTCTTGCTCGAGCCCTCCTTCTGGGGAAGCTGGGGGGGCTTGTTTTGCTCGGCTCTCGGAGACAGAGGCCAACGGCTCCCGTTCCCCCACAGAACGCCCCTCTTGCTGCTGCACGAGGAAGGTGAGGACGGCAACTGCTCCGAGGAGGAGCAAGATCTCCAAAAAGTTTTTTCTATCTGACTTCATAGGCCTTACGACACACCGTGTGAGCCAACATGATACTGGTCTCTTCCGAGAAGGAAAGAGGCTCCCTGTTCATGAGAGCTGCTTTCCCTTATTCTCCTGCCGTATGTCGCTACCGTCATCTGACACCGAGACCTTTTCGGCGAGGTCTCTTCTCCTGATCGCTACTGGAGCGTTTCTCCTCTCATGCGCGGCGCTCATCCCGGTGAGCCTCTCCCGTTTTGTTGCCGCGGATGAAGGGTTTTATCTGCTCGCTGGGAGGCTCGTATCGGAAGGACGCCTCCCCTACTTCTCCTTCTTTTATCCACAGATGCCGCTGCTCCCCCTGATTCACGGTGCGTGGATTTCACTGCTCGGTGCTGACTGGCTCACGGCACGCCTTATTACCGTGTGCTTCGCATGCGGCACGATCGCGCTCTGCGTGACCTCAGTAGCCGCACAAAAGCGATCACTCGTGTGTGGGCTCCTTGCTCTCTTGCTCTTTCTCACGAACTCCCTCGTGCTCACCTGGTTTACCGTGGCCAAGACCTATCCCTTCGCTTCCCTCCCACTGATGGGGAGTATCGTATGTCTCCTGTTAGCGCTCAGAGAACGGGAGGACGAATTCATCGCGGGAAAGACGGCTCTTCTCGCTGGGGCGGGACTGCTCCTCGGGATCGCGATCGGGATCCGTCTCTTCTACGCCGGGCTTCTCCCGATCTTTCTCTGGTACATCGGAACGAGCCGCAATGTTCAGCCTCGTTTCGTCTTCGCTTTTCTCATCGGCGGAGCGGTGAGCGGCCTCCCCCACCTCATTTTTCTCAGTGATCCGGCGGCGTACTGGTTTAACAATCTCGGCTATCACCTCGTGAGGAACCACCGACCAGAGAGTATCGACGCGGCCTCAAAGTGGAGGATTTTCCGGATCGTTACCGGCATGCACTCCTCCTTTCGTGTGGATGGACTCGCCTCTGCAGCGCTCCTCTGGATAAATCTCGTCATCGCTGGGGTCGCACTGTGGAAAAAACAGCTCCCCCCCTTTCCGACCGCAGCGGGCCTTGTGCTCTTCGGACTCTACTTCGTACCGTCTCCAATTCACGTGCAGTACTTCAGCACCTGTATACCGCTCTTTATTCTCGGCATTGGGAGCACCTCATTTTCTGCTCGCCGAATGACGATCACCATCCTCGTCGGTCTCTCGATGCTCTCTCTCTGGAGTACGCCGGAAACCGTAAAGCGAATCACCGAATCGGGACGTGGACTGAAGGGGCTCACTCAGGAGAGCAAGGAGATCTTCACCCTCCAGACTCTCGAAGAGATATCAGCTCTGCTCAACCACGAGTTTCGTGAGGGGCAAACAGTAGCGAGCCAGTGGCCCGGCTTCCTCTTTGCCACCCATCTCTCCCCGGTGCTCGGACTCGAGAATCAGTTTTGGGTGCGGATGGAGGGAAAGGTCTCGGAGCAAGAGATCTCCAGATACCACCTGATGAACCGAGAAATGATGCGAGCACTCCCTGACCGCCGTGACATTGACGGGGTGATCATTGAGACAGAGAAGCTCAAACGGTACTTTCCCTCCCTCTTTCACAATCTTTCGGGGTATAGGACACTGCCGGCTCCTGATGGGATGATGGTGTTGACGAGAAGACAAAACGAAGGAGAAACGAATATTCCATGACGAGAAAACAGACACAGCTCCTTCTTCTCGGAGCCCTCGCGGCCTTCGGACTCACTGTTGCCCTCTCGACTTTCTCCCGAGAGAAAGATCTCCCTCGGGAACGTGCTTTGCCACCCTTGCAGAAAAATGCACCGCTCGATCCCCGCGCGGAGAAGGGATTTACGATCTTTGGCGAATCGGGTTCAGCCAAGATTCGTGCGGTAAACATGTCCGGTGAAACCGTTCGAATGTGGGATATTGATGCTGCCCGCGTTCGACTTTTACCGAACAGCAACCTCCTCATCGTCCACGGGACGAAGTGGGGGTGGAGTCAGAAAGAGTGGGATGCTCTTCGCCCCCTCGTGCGCGAGTATAGCTGGGATGGAGAGGTCGTCTGGGAACATGAGCTTCCTGGCCCGGCCCACCACGACGTGCAACGACTTCCGAACGGAAACACGCTCGTCCTCTTTCGATCTACCGTTCCGAAGCGGGCGAAACAATCAATCGAAGATCCCGCCAAGCGAAACGCGAAGATTCGAACTGATATCATCCAGGAAGTTACTCGCAGTGGAGAAGTCGTTTGGGAGTGGGCCGCACACGATCACCTCGACCTCAACTCGTGTGGTGCTGACCCGTGCTCGCCGCTCCCCGAAAGCATCTCCGATGGCTCGCGAGTTTTTGATTGGACTCATGCGAATGGGATCTCTGTTCTTCCGGAAAACGAATTTGCACACCAAATTTCTGCGGAGGGAGGGGAAAACCCCTTCCGTCCCGGAAATATCCTCTTAACGCTCAGAAACTGGTCGACTATCGTGATCATCTCCCGAAAGAGTGGGGCAGTGCTCTGGAGCTACGATACCGGACTCTCAGGGGTGCACGAAGGGATCATGATCGAACCGGGCCTTCCAGGGGCGGGGCATATCTTACTCTTTAATAATGGTCGGGCCGAAAAACGCTCTCAGGTACGAGAAATTCATCCCGTAACGAAAGAGATCGTGTGGAGCTATGAAGACGGAGAAAACTTCTTCAGCCGAGCTGCCGGTGTTGCCCAACGACTGAAGAACGGTAACACCCTGATCTCTGAGGACGTACCAGGAACGGTCTTCGAAGTTACTCCGGAAGGAGAAGTCGTGTGGAGCTATCAAGCAGAGATGCGAACAGCGCGAGCGCACCGCTATCCGAGCGATCACTGCCGAGAACTCTCTCAGCTCCCCTTACATTCTGCGGCAGGAGCCTCATCATGAAGATCCTTTTTTACTCTCTCCTCTGCCTCATCTCATTCGGCATCACCGAGCGAGGTGCTGAGGCACTCCCGACAACCCGGGTAAAAACCTTCCCCTCTCAGGGGGACCATTCACCGGCATCAGCGCCCGGCTTCCTCCTCTACCCCTCGCTCGGTGACCACCAGGTGTACCTCTTTGATCACCGTGGGAGGCTCCACCATCAGTGGGCGATAAAAACGGTGCGAGCAAAACTCCTCCCGAACGGAAACCTCCTCGCCATCGTCGACGAAGCGTTGCACGAGTATGATTGGTCGGGGAATCAGGTGTGGGAAGTACGGGCCGAAGAAGGAGAGATCCACCACGACTTCGAGCGGACCGCCGATGGCCGCACACTCTTTCTCGTGGAAAAGAGATTTCGCCACCTCCCCTCCCCAGAAGCGGAATATTCAAAAGCCAAGCGGCGAGTCCGCTCTGATATCGCCCGAGAGGTCGATAGCGCCGGGAAGACCCGGTGGGAGTGGCACTTCGATCGCTCACTCGACATTCATAGCTGTGGGACACGGCCGTGTGCCAAGGGAGCAGATGCACCGATCTGGAGAAAACGGGTGCGGGACTGGAGCCACGCAAACACGGTCCGATTCCTCCCTCCAAACCGGTGGCACGATGAAGGAGACCCCCGCTTTGCACCGGGAAACGTGATCACGATGGCTCGAAACCTCTGGTCAGGCTACATCGTAGACCGCAAGAAAAAGCAGGTCGTCTGGAGCTACTCCGAGAATCCGCTCGGTGGGCTCCAATTTCCGCATGAGGCTCACATGATCCGAAAAGGCCTCCCAGGGGCAGGAAATATCCTGATCTTCGATAATGGAACGAGGGAAAGGGGCTCCATCGCCCTGGAGATTGAACCGACCACCGGCGAAATCGTCTGGAAGTACGAAAACGGCACCCGTTTCTTTAGCAACGGTCACGGCTCGCTCCAACGGCTGCCGAACGGCAACACCCTCCTCTCCGAAGACTTCCGAAACCGAATCCTTGAGGTGACTCCGGGGGGAGATGTGGTCTGGAAGATGAAGGGCCCTGCCGGGCTCCGACGGGCATCGAAGTATCCCCCCACCTTCGCAGAGCCGCTCTCAAGAATCGTAATAGACTGATTTTGCTCATTTTTTCAAAAAACCTCATGGGTGTCTGACACCCGTCACCTTCAAAACCTTAAGGGTGTCTGACACCCATGAGGTTTGAATTTTCTCGAGAAATTTTGACTCGGGAGGAACAATTTCGTGAAAAATTCCCATAACTTCTCTGAAGCCAGAGCTTTCGCCGTCTCGGGTGCCATGAGGGGATCTCTTTTCTCAAACGTGGTAGAGGTGGGAGGGAGTGGTGGTTTTCGGTTTTTTTTGTGTTTTGAAGGATGTTTTCTCATGGTGACTCGTCGCCCAGGCTGCTTTTCTTTCCCTTTCCTCGTCTCCAGTCTCATCCTTGGAGTCCTCTTCTCATCCACCGTCGCTGCTCAGGCGGGACCGGTTCTTATTGAGCGCGCAGACGGGAGGGAGCTCAGTAAAGCCACCGGTCATTGGGCACGAGCCCGCACCTATATGGTGAAGGCCCTTCGCGAGTTCGATCGAGGAACAGAGGTGGTGGATCCAGACGCGCTGATCGATGCCGGAGAGCTTCGCTCTCGAATTCTTGATCACATTCAGGTCCTCGGACGGGTGATTGATCCTCAGCCAAGGGCCACCGAGGGAGGTGTCCGCTACGGAGCAGCCCCCGAACTCCTCGGAGAAACGGGCGGCACGGTACCTCCATCAGCGCCTCCAGCAGCCTCCCCAGCAGAACGGTATCAGGACGAAGCAGAATCTCGTACGGAGAGCTCAGAACCTCTCGCAGCCTCGTCTGCTCAGAACGGTGAGATCGAAGAGTACTCTGCCCCTGCAGGACAGGAATCAGAAGCAAGAGAGGGAGAAGCTCCGACAGGAAGAGAGAGGTTTTAAGATGGATAACGGCGAAGTCATTCCCGGGCTAGACGAAGGCTGGACCTTTGCTGGCGCACGTGTCACGGAGTGGGGCTCAGGATTTCTCGTGGCGATACTCATTCAAGAGATGTTTCTTTCGAGCCCAGCCCGAACCATGCCGATCTTCCTCGGGATCCTCATCGGAACCACCTTTGGCCTTGTTCGTCTCCGAAAGGCTTTTCCCGACGAAGAAAGAGGTGTCGCAAATTTTTTCATGGTCATTCTCGGAATCAGTCCTCCTGGGATCCCTGCTCCCGCCGCCATCCAGCCGGTCTGGAGTGGAGTCCCCGTAAAGAAGCTCGAAGAGAAGAAGGAATATCATCAGCTTCATCTCTCAGAATTGTTCGATGAGGAAGAGGGTGATGAAAGTGAGCCTCAGTTTTAGGCCCAAGTTTTAGGAGCATATGATGGGAAAAGTTGCCCACTTCATAAAACACATTGGAGAGGTCGATTCGAAAGGAGAAAATGATACCTTTCGACTTTGGGAGAGCTATCGCGAGCAGGCGATGCTCTGGAGAGTAATCGCTCTTGCCCAGATGATCGGAAGTATCCTCCTGATCATCTTCGTTTTCTACCTCTACTCAACTCGAGAGGTAACTCTCCATGTTCCTCGTCAGCCACTCCCGGGACAGTATGCGATTAACGAGATCCCTGAGGCCGCTCTTCTTGAAGCCGCAACAGAGATTGTAAATCTTATCGCCACGTACCAACCACACGTTGCGGAACGGCAGTTTGTTGCCGCACTTGAACACCTCGAAGAACCGGCGCTCTCGACCTTTCGAGAGACCATGCTCGGCCTTGAGCTGAGCGCTATCCGGAGCACGGCGAGAACTCAGCTCTTTTTCGTAGATCCGACTAAGACAAAAATTGAGCCGAAGTCTGAGGGGATTGCCGTGAGCCTCTTCGGAGACCGAACAAAATTTATTGCGGGGAAACAGGTTCCAACGGTTCATACCCGGTACACCATCACCTTTGTGACCCGTCCCAGAAACAAGCTCAATATGTACGGACTTATGGCGAAGAAAATCGAGGTAGAAAATGTTGATTACTAACAAACAGAGCTCTTCCCCCCTTGCGAAGGGCTTCATAGCGCTCGCACTGCTCCTCGTGCTCGGAGTATCTCCGCTCTTCGCGCGAGAACTCGAGTATCGTGGAGAGGGAGAGATTCCGGTTCGAGTACAACCAGGAGAACCAACCCAGGTTCGATTTCCGTCAAAGATTGCCGGTGGTTTCCGCGGGCGTCAGACCTCTCTTTCACTTGATCGCAAGGACTCTGACCTCATCCTCTTCTCTAATGAGTCACTGACGGAGGAAGGCGAGGCGCTCATCGTCCGGCTGGAGGATGGCCGTTCGTATCCGGTACGGGTTCAACGAGCCACAGAAGAGTTTCCGCGAGATCCACAACTCCAAATCCGAGACAAAAGAAGCACCAGTGTCTTTGATCAGGAGGAAGAAGAATTGAACCCGTATGAGCAGAGGAAGTTTCAAAAACAGCACCCCGGAACGGTTGCTGGTTTTATGAGAGAACTCGTGCTCGCAGCGGAGTTTGGCAAAGATAAGATCCCAGGATATCGGGTAACAGACCGATACCGGGGCGAGAAAGTGCTGAACGATGGAACGCTCAACGCCACGATCGACAAGATCTTTATCGGTCCGAAGTTGTGGGGATATGTGATCGATGCTTCCAATGAGCTCGATGTTTCTCAACGATTGAATCCAGCGACCTTCCGCTTAAATGGAACACGAGCGATCTCCATGAGCAACTGGGAGCTCACAGCGAAGCCGCTCAACATTGAGCAGCAGATCGCCGGAAAACACAAAACGAAGGTATACGTCGTGACAAGGGCAAAGAAGGACTAGGGGGAGTGTCGGAACGATGAGTATTCAGCAAAAAGCAAGTGACATGTACCAGCTCGTTCAACGAGACCGAAAGGCTCAGGTGATCGCGGGCTGCGTCGTTCTCGCGGTACTCTTTCTGGTTTTCTACCAACCAAAACAGCGAAGAAGAACCGCTCAACCCGCTTTCACGGTGCGAGAGCAGCCGGCGGATAAGATCGGAGCAGCTTCTGCCCAGGAGGTTTATAGTGATCTCCAGGAGGTTATCGTCAGCCGCCTCGATCAACAGAAAGAGATCATGGGGCAGTTACAGGAGAACCAGAAGAACACGGAGGAGCGGATCGAGGAGAACGAGATGCGAACTGCCGAGATCTTCGAGACACTCATCAAGCGGATCGAATCTCAACGACCAGCGCTGCCTGACTATGCAGCTGATGGGGTCACGGGTAATCCCGTATCAGATTCCCCTGCGTTCCCGGACGAAGATCCTTTCTCGGGCGACACTCTTGAGAGCTTCGGAGAGGTTGCTGACGTTGGGGTCGTTGCTCCCCCAGAGCTCGCCGAAGAAGACGCTCGGATCGCCTACATCGCTCCGACAGATTTCGTTCGGGTAAAGCTACTCGCTGGGGTGAACGCCCCCACAGATGGAACCCCCTACCCCGTTCTGCTTGAGCTTGTCGGTGATGTCCAGAGTCCAGACGGAGGAAATCTTCCGCTCGGAGGTGCACGGATGCTTGCAGCCGCTCAAGGATCACTGGTTGACTCCCGAGCCCTATTTCGTCTCACCACGCTTACCATGCGACTCCCGAACGGAGAGCTCCTCGATGTCTCGGTCGATGGATGGATCGTTGGAGAAGACGGTATTCGAGGGATGAAGGGGATTCCCATCGATCCCCTTGGAAAGATCCTCGGAGCTGGAGCGATTAACGGCTTCGTTCAGGGAGCTGGGAATGCGCTCTCCACCGGTCAGGTAACGACTACTGTCGGGAATAATGGTGCGATCAGCTCCGCTCTTACCGGTGATGCTCTTCAGTTTGCAGCGGGACGAGGAATCTCAGAGTCCGCGCGGATGTGGAGTGACGTAATTCGACAACGCGTGCAACAGACGGTACCAGCAATTCAGGTGTATTCCGGACGCGAGGCAACCGCAATTTTCAGTCGTGGCGCAGAGATCCCTCGCCTCTTCGAGATGCTCAATACTGATGAAGAAGATGTGTTCAGCGGTCTCGATTAACGGTTTTTGGAGGAATTATGAGCAAGATAACATATAGCAGTGGGGAAGAAGGGTCACTTCGACAACGAGGTCGGCCTCGGGCGCTGGTCTCTCCTCTCGGAGCGGCAGCACTGTTGAGCGCTGCTCTGATCCTGAGCGGATGCAGCCGATTCGGAAATTCACTGAACCCATTTCAAGAAGAGCCTCCTCCTCGTGCATACCTCGGGAAGCTTGACGATAGCGCCTTACGAGATGGAGGAACGAGTATTGAAGATGCTCGAGAGTCGCTTGAAGAGGTCGCTCGCTACCCCAAGGCTCACCAGCCACAACCTCAAAATCCCGTGATTCAACCATCGGTTGTTCGACTTATGTGGGTGCCAGATCACCTAAACAAGAATGGCGATCTCGTACCAGCGCACTACTACTATCTGAAAGTGCTCGATGACCGGTGGGCGGCAACGGATGTCTTCGATCAGGAAGCACTTATTAACGGTCAGAGTGAATCGACAACCTCTGTTCCCTTTACTCAGGGACGGTAGTTATGAAGCGGTTCTCTGCTCCTCTACACCTCTCTTTTCTCCTCATTCTTCTGGGAGGGTGTAGCAGCACTCACCCCGTAGAGGTTGAAAAGAAGGTGTATCGAGTTGCGGACCGTCAACTTCCTCCAGATCTGACCTACAGTCGATTGCGGTGGGTTCACCTCCCAGAAACGCATCCAAGTCGAGACCTTCGGAGTGCAGGCTTAGCAGACCCAAGTCGCCCAAAACTACTCCCAGTGGTTCATTTCTCTCTCGAGGATCAACCACTCTGCACCGCAGCAACGGTGCTCGCTGGCCTGAATCGGTATAGCACTTACTGCTCAAGTCTTCTCAGAGAGGAGACCATTACCATAAATACGCTCGGCACCTTCGAGGAACTCGCCAGAGAGATTGAAGCAACTGCTGGTGTCAAGGTGACTATAGATCATGAGAACCGAGAGGTTCGCTTCCTCGCTGGTCAACCGAAGGAGGCTGCCTTTTTTAACGAGAGTTCTTCCGAAGACACGGCTTCTGCCGAGGAGGAGACAGAATGAGCATTAACCGCATTACCCGGGAAAGGCTCTACCAGGATGAACGAACCTTTAATGAGCTTCTTCCCTACGTGAAGTTCGAGAAGGAATTCGGCCTCTTTGTCCACTCTGATGCCTCGCTCTGGTCGATGTGGGAGCTGAGTCCGCAGTGGATCACCAACACCTCTGACCGAGAGGCGTTTCAGCTCTCAGCACAGGTCCAAGAGATGCTCGATGCGCTTCCGCCCGAAATCAGCGTCCAGTGGAACTGGATTACCACCTTTGATGTTGAGTCCCTGCTACAACGGAGTATCCACGAGTACCCCTCGGGTGGAGTCAGTGGATGGATGGCGAAGCGGTGGAGCCGGATGCTTCGGAGAAGTGCGCAGCAGGGGCAGTACTATCAACGCCCTCGAAAGCTTCGTCTACTCGTCAGCTTCCGTTGTGATCCGGCGTGGCGTGCCAGTGGCCTGCTTGAACAGACGATACGCTCGCTCAAAACAATGTTCACCGGAAAAGTTGGTGTTTCCACCGCAGAACGGATGAAGGAGTACCAACAGTACGCCCGAGAGTTTCGGGGACGGGTGGATGGAACGATCAGTAAACTCACCGACCTCGGCTTCCGACCACGACCACTGCACGGACAAGATCTCATTGACCTGCTCTATCCGATCCTGAACCGGCGAAGCATTAAATCGGGAAAGTTTCGTCGGGGACGTAACACCGCGGTACCACGCCCCGAGTACGATCCCAGCGACTTTCTTTCGAACCAGGTATCTGAGACCCCCGCGGAACACCCGGAGAACGGATTGATCAAGAAAGACGGTCGATTCTTTCGTGCTGTCTCAATCGTGAAATCTCCGAAGCAGTGCCTTCCGCTCATGATCACCCCGCTGCAAAGCTCTCCCTATGAGAACATCATCAGCGTCACCTACTCGAAAGACGCTCAAGAGAAGCAGATAGCCTCTCTCGATGCCCTCGATGGAACTCTCGGGACTCGAGAGGTCACGAGCAGAGGTCGCTCAAACCAGAAGGTTCAACACCAGATCGCTGCCGTTCGAGCGGCTCGTTCCGAACTCTACGGAAATCGATCTCAGATGGTGCGGGTCGGAGTGCATCAGACATTCTTCTGCCAAACCCAGGGAGAAGCGATGCGTGCTGCTTCTGAAGCAATCGCAACCTTTCCGCAGCTAAACGGTGCACGGGGAATGATACATGAAGTCTCCGATCTCGGCGTCATCGTCAATAGCCTTCCGGGATGCTACGACCCCGCAACGGATGGCCCAGGGTGGACGAATACGATGCGCTCTTCTCGTGCCGTTCGCCTCTTTCCTCTCTGGGGAAACTGGCGCGGCAGTCGGGGAAGTCTCTTTGTGCTTCCGAGCCTCTGGAACCGTGAGCTCGTCGGCTTTGACCTCTACGACTCAGAGACCGCTCCAAACGTCCTGATCTCTGGGGTGTCCGGAGCCGGGAAAAGTTACCTGCTCTGCTTTATGTTGATCACCATGAACCGCGGGCACTACTCAACCCTCAGCAACGGTCGGCTCGTAGAGCGAAGTCCGATTACCTTTGTTTTTGACAAGGGGATGGCGGGACAGCCGTGCGGCTTTGAAAAGGTAGCGCGACTCTTCGGCGGAAGAATATACGAAGCAACTCCGTCAAAAGCTCCTTCGATGAACTTCCTCGCCCGACTGGGACGAACAGAAGCAAACCTTCAGCAGGGTGACTACAAGGATCTCATTGATATGAGCGCCGATGTTATCTGTGACATGGCGACTGATGGCCCTCGCCTCCTCGATAGACTCGATAAATCCGTAGTGACGGACTCCCTCATCGAGGCCCACCGCCTCTATCGGAATGGACCGATGAAACGGCAGTTAATTCTCAGTGATGTCGTGTCCGTCCTCCGGGCCCCTCAGCGAATCAATGAGCCAGAAGATGCCGCTATGCGGCGACAACGGGTATCCACCCTTATCGCCGAGTACTATGGAAATGGAACATATGCTCGCTTCTTTGACCGACCAGGAAGTCTCGAGCTCAAAGAGCGCTTCATCGTTTTCGACCTCAAGGCGCTCAGTCGCAACCCCGATCTCCAACGGGTATTCCTGAAGATCGCCATGATGTGGGCAGATGAAGTGATGAACGATCCGAAGGAACTGGACGCACGAAAGATCCTCGTATTTGATGAGGCACACGATCTCATCGGAAAGACTTCGGCGAATACCATTGAGACGGCCTTCCGACTCTACCGAAAGAGAAAGGGAATCGTCATTGCGGCTTCCCAATCAGGGGAAGACTTCTACGTCGGCAATGGCGGTCAGGCGATCGTCCAGAACAGTGCACACAAGATCTTCCTCCGACAGGACCCCGCGAAGTTTCACCTCACCGCGCAGGCCTTTAACCTCTCAGAAGAACAATCTGACGTTATCCTTCGGCTCCGAACGGTCAAAGGAGTGGAGTCTCAGTTCTTCCTCCTCTCTGATATCGGAGAAGGGGCTCTCGTCCTCCCGCTCGAGCCCTCATTCTACTGGGCGAGTACGAACAATGGAGACGACAACCAACTCTTTCAGGAGGTGCTTCAACAGTGCAACGGAGATTTCAACGAAGCGATTCGGCAGGTAGTTGCTATCGCCCCTCACGGCGCCAAAGCACTCCAGGAACAGCTTTTACGGAAACCCGGTCAGGAAGAACCGTCGTCACCAAACGGTGGTTCTGGACCGGCAGCAGATCACATCTTTGGAGGAAGTCCATCGTAATCATGGAGAATGGTATGTTTACAGTCGAAAAGACACTCTGTGTGGGGAGCCTTGCGCTCTTGCTCAGCGGATGCGGCGTCTTTGGGGGAGGCACTCCAGAGCCAGTAGCTCCGCAGATTATACGGGAAGAGGTCGTGATAGAGGCTCCCGTCCGAACCGCTCCTGGTGTCGTTGAGTATGTGTGGGAAGAGCCGATGGTGGATGTCGTAGAGATCCCTCCGGGGCTTGATCCTGATGGGGTGTATTACCGACCCGCCCATCAGTCCATCGTTGAGATACGTCAGGGGAGATGGAAGTATTATTCCCCGAAGTAGCGGGAGCAGGTGGAAGAAGGGGCCTCGTGAGGAATAGCTGTTCCCTCTGGAGAAAATAGACTATCCTCAGAGAGCAACGCTCTGGATTCCCCTCAGTCCTATGGAGAAGATCTATGGCGCTTATTAGTAGCCAAAATTTCGTGGCACCTTTCAAGAACAAGACTCACCTCTTTACGATCGTCGTATTCGCCGCCATATTTGGACTGTGGCGGGCAACCGGCGGGGATATCTCTGTAACTCAACCGGAGTACTTTGAGAAACGGCGGGCCCAGCAATCCGAGCGAAGGGCCGTTGGAGAGCAACAGCTTCAGCAGCGGAATCGACCGCTCCCTCAGGGAGGGATAGCTTCACCGAGGAGAAATGGAGCTGGAAACGGCAGTGATGTCGGCTCTCTCCTCCGCAGAGAACTTCGCCAGGAACCCCAATCCCCCCCCTCGCGAGCAAAACGGAGTCCTTCAGCCCTCGATGATATTGAGAAGACATTGGGAATGAGGTGAATATGGCGGATACTCAGTCCAGGATCGAGATTACTCGGACCTGGAGGTCGGAGATCGTCTCCCTCATCGTCTTTTTCTTTATGGCGATTATCTCCATCGTTCTCACTCAGCTCTTCCCGTGGTCTATTATCCACGGAGAGCTCTTCCGCATTGGTGACACGGTATTCCGGATGAGACTCCCCCTTTTCTGGTTTCTCCCAGTGATTACGATAGGTTGCGCCATGTACCGGATCTACAATGTCCGGTATACCATTACGGAGCGGGGGGTCGAGCGAGAAATCGGCATTCTCGCCTTTCAACGACGGCTCATACGGGTATGGTTTGAGGACATTCGGAGCCTTCAAACGCACCAATCACTCCTCCAACGGATGCTCGGGGTCGGAAACCTCGAAATCTCTACCGCAGCCACCGGAACTGTCGAAATTGTCCTGAATGGGATAGCAGTTCCGGAGGAAGTGCAACAAATGCTCGAAAGAGAGCGAGATAAACGACAAATACCGCAACATTCTCAAAAAAATCAGCACAACAGAGGTACAGGGGGAGAATATCCACCTGAGGACCAGAGCTCATCTCCCTCTGAAGCGGACCCGAAGCGAGAAGCGGCGTCTCTTTAACGGGAGTTCACTTTCGCTGAATTGGCCCTTTCGCTGAATTGGGGAGGAACGCGAGGTGAGTGGTTATATAGTTGGTTTTTGTTAGTGGCTGTTTTTGTGACGGCTACAGGGAGAAGGTATGAAGCGTACTCAGGATGAGAAGCGTACTCAGGATGAGTCCAAGAATAGGGAACATGGGAATAGGGAGCATGGGAGTGGAGGTGGTCAGCTAGCAGCTACCGTTGTCTTCTCCGTTATCGCTTCGCTCCTCGCTTTTCAGGATCCGAGCCCCCTTTTGGCAGAGAGTGATCATGCTTCTCCTCTTTCCCAAAGAGAGGTCGGTCGTCTCCAAACTGCCGGGATGAACACCGAACACCTGAACGTTCAACACCAGGTGGCGCAACAGGTGCCGGCCATGCACATTCAGGGACAGGATTCTTACCGACTGGTGGAGACAAAACTTGCCGAAGAAGAGGCCGCCATCCTTCGGGTGCTTCAGGGCCCAGAAGGGGCGAATTCGCCACAACAGGCGGGAGAAGCACCGCGCGCAGACGACGCTCCGCTCGGCATCTCGGAAGAGCAAGCTGGAAATGCTCGCCTCGCAGTAGCCCCACGAATTCCTTCACGACCTGAAGCCGCTCGCCAACAGGTATCGCCGTACGGCCGATCGCAACAGAGAGCCGGACTTCAGAAAGATCAATCGGTCACGGCAAAAGGTGTTGGAAAGAACTCTTCGCTGCAAGAGACCATCGAGAAACAGAAGAACTCGATCTCCGCACTCCGACGAGCCAAGACAACGCTTGACCAGAGAGTGCTGCGGGCAGAGTCTAAGGTAACCGAGGTGCTGAAAGAGCTTGAACGCACCCGTGAAGAGCTTCTCCTCGCAGAAACAGAGGTTGAGCGTCTCTCACATATCATCGAAAAACGAAATATTGAGAACCTCAGAAAGCTCTCAGCATCACGAAACGCAACCGCGCGGCACAACACCTCTCCACGACGCACCTCTCGCGCTGCAGTTGAGCTGCCAACCCGAGGTACCAACCAACAGGCACTGTCGCCAACACAACCATCTTCCTATCAGCCACGCCGTAGTCCGGAGCGAGAGACAGCGAATCAACAGGTGCCAATTGCAACCGTCGTCGTAAAAAAGGCGAACCTCCGTACCGGGCCGGGATTAAACAATTCCGTACTCCTCACCGTTTCGAAGAACTCTCGTCTCGTCGTCGAGAAGCGGGATGGCGGGTGGTACCGAGTAATGGCTCCGACCGGAGAACGGGCGTGGATCTCTGGAGATGTGGTGCGGTTCGGCCCCACGAACGATGCCCGTCCAAGCTCGACAGTTCGGGTAAAGGCTTTTGAAGAGTAGTGATGGGAAGACTCCTCCCCTACTTCCTCTTTTTCTGCGTTGCGCCGCTGATCGCCTGCGCAGAAACACAATTCTTGCCGACCAATGCCGGTGTCATCCCTCCGGAAAACGACTCAACAGCGGTGGTCCATCCCCTCGTGGGCACCAGAGTCTCCAGTGGTTTCGGCATGCGAAACCATCCTGTCATCCGGAAGCGACGTCACCACCACGGACTCGATCTCGCCGCCCCTCACGAAGCCCCGGTACGCTCCGTTCAGTCGGGACGGGTGATCTACGCTGATCCCCACGGCGGCTATGGGAACCTCGTCGTTGTTCAACACGAGAACGGTGTCACGACTCACTACGGGCACCTCCACTCTATCCGGGTCAAAACGGGAATGATCCTCCGTGCCGGCTCGATCATCGGAGAGGTCGGAAGTACCGGACGAGTAACGGGGCCGCACCTGCACTTCGAGGTGCGAAAAAATGGAACTCCCCTCAATCCTCTTCACGTATTCCCTTCCATCGCACAGAGAGGGGAAGGGTAACCCCCAGCGTTGAGGTCTACTCAAGCTTTCGCTGGAGCATCTTTTTTAGGCTCGGGCTTGTTTCCATCCTCGCACGGCGCTCAAGGAGCTCGCGATGGTCACTCCGAGCGGGGTCTGCTCTCTGATATGCCAATCCCCGAGCAAGCGGTTCGGGATGGCCGGCGAGGAGTGGAAGCTGCTCCTCGGTCACCTGCCAATCGGAAGACTCCTTCAGGTATCGAGCAGCTGGAATAGTGAAGAGCTCAAAGGACCGACTTCCACGGAGTGAGAGCAAGAGCTCGAGGATCAGTTGCGGATTCGGCTTCGCCTCAAACCACCGCTCGACGAAGGCGTGATTGGTATCCCCCTTCAGTCCGAGGGCCGCAACGAGTGCAAGTGCTCGTTCTCGATCAATCTCCTCCGAATTCGCGATGACGAGGTAGAAGTCATCCAGCACTTCCTTTCCTTCTTGCTGCTCAACAAGGGCACGAACAAGCGCCTCCCGGCTCTGCTCCAAAAATGGCGCCTTCAGAAGCTCGGTTATCTGCACAAAGGAGAGATTCTTTGGCACGCGACTGCGGTAGGCGATATCAAAAAGGAGCAGCGAAGAGACCGAATTCCACTCCGCGGTAGGACTCCGGCGAAACCACCGATCGATCTCCTTTCCCACATCCGTTCTACGGACCTGAGCCATCACCGCCTTCTGATCTTCCGCAGAGAGATCCTCTCCGAGCAGCACTACGTGCTCTCGAAGTGCCTCAAGAGAGATCTGAGGAAAAAAGAAAAGTTGTAGTGCCGGGCCAACCAAAGGTCGGCGTTGCAACTGGAGATAGCTCTGAAAGAGATGTGCGCTTCCGAGTTCATCACGAATCGTATCAAGCGCCGCCACATACCGGGGAGCCAGGCGCTCCTTCATCTCCAACACGACAGAAAATAGGGGCTGCGGATTCTTCTCTCGTGGAAGACCACCGAGTAACGCGAGAGAAACACCGGGGTGAAGAACCGAGAAGTCAGGAGTGCCAGGAAGCTCTGCCTTCAGCAACGGAGCAAGAGAAAAGGCAAAGAGCGATCTCCGATCCTCAGGAGAAAACTGCTCATACCAACCGACCTCCTTCGCGAGGAGCAGCGGAAGCTCAATCACCCCCGAGATATCAACGTAACGAAACCCATCAGGCTGCAGCGGAGGCTTCTTCTGAGCCCCCCGTCCCTCGATCTGACGGAACAGGGACGCTCGAGCAGCAGGGTCTTCCTCCAAGACCGCCTTACGAGCCACTACGAGCATCTTTTCCTGGTCTCCGGATGACCAGAACGTGTCGAGCTCAGCCGCGGAAAGGATGGGGTCACTCTCTGGAATAAACGAAGAGAGAAAAGGTGGTGGAGCGGTAAGTAACCAGAAAGCAAGTCCGCAACACCCCAGGAACGGGATCCAGAAGGTTGAACGCCACCCAGCGCTCTCCTTGGCGGCCGGCTTCTCGCGGGCGAGGCTCTCTGACAACGGTGAGGCTTCAACCTCGAGCGTATTTGGCTCTGGGATAACCGCTGGAGGCTGCTGTTGGAGAGCAAGAGGAAGCTCTGGTTCGGGCGGGGGCGGTGCCGAAGAGAGCGGTGGCGAAGTCGGTGCTGGGAGCTGAAGTTCAAGATGGGAGAGATATCCCGTCCTTCCGAGCAACTCTTGCGATCCTTCAAAGGAAAGCTCTCCGCAGTGCAACCGGAGGAACTTCATCAACGCTAACTGATCCTCAACCCGATACTCTTCACAGAGAGAAGAGAGCGAAGAGTGCGCGGTGATATCTCGGTGCGCAAAGAGATCAATTCCGGCATCGGTAAGAGACACCGCACCTCCTTCTCCGACCAGGTTCCCGACAGCGAGGTGTCCGTGCACGAGTCCGTTCTCGTGAAGAATAAGAAGTTGCTGAATCACCGCGCGGGCAATCTCAACCTGAACCTCCCGCGAAGAAACGACGTCCTGCGAAGGCGCTGCCGGCTGAAAGTACCGGGCATAGAACAGCTCTCGGCCCTCTATCAGAGACTCCACCGCCCCGGCGGGTCCGAGCTCCCGAAGCTTTCCGAGCACAGAAAGTCTTCCGTACTTCTCAAAAAATTCGGCAGCAAGCGGCACAACGGACTCGGGAAGAAGCTCCCTTCGAAGAATCCAGGTCTTTCCTCGTTCGAGCAGGAGGCCACGAACGGGCAAAAGTAGTGGAGCTCCCGCGTCACCTCCCTCCCGGGCGGTACGTCCCGACCCCCTTTCGTCCATTCGAGCAGAGTTCGGAACGAGCGCACCGATGAGTACCCCCGTAAATCCGAGGCGAGTCCTCATTGCCTCTAAATGTTCACGGCTCTCCTCGGGAAGCTCCTGAAGGGCGACTTCGATGTAAGAGAGCTCTCCTCTCTGTGCAAACGACATAGACGCCTATCTCAAAACGCGGATTTTCAATTGCGCTCGGTATAGAATATGATGCTCCCCTATGAAGAAAAAGCTCTCTTTCATTTTTATCCTACTCACCGTTAGTTTTTTCGTCGGAGTGATGGGAACCTCTCTTGCGAGCGCAGAGACCAATACTAGCTTTTATCCCACATGGAAGCTCTTAAAATCAAATGAACGCAAGCTCTTTGTCTCTGGATATCTCCAGGGGTGGCGGGATTCGAAGAGAGTCACCGAGATATTGAAGAGTCATGTAAAAGAAAATCCGGAGAATGCCGTGGCGAGTCTGGAAAAGGTGAGTCAGTTATACAGCACCGCCGATATTCCCATCGAAACCCTCGTAGAACGGATCACCGCATTCTACTCCGATCCAGAAAACCACGGGGCACCACTTTCCGTCGCAGTAAGCGCCAGTCGTTAGTGTCAGTTTATAGGATAGAGAAACATGGTTGAGATTGAAGATATCGCCGAAATTTTCACGAAAGTAACAGAGAGGTATGAAGAACCGGTTCCGATCGGAGGGCGGTGTGAGAGCTTCACCTATTATCGCACTGAAGATCTCTCGGAGGACGACCTGAACGCCTGCGCCGAATACGTTGCTCAACGACTCGAGAGCATCCTCTCTCCACAACACCCAGATGTCTTTCTCAAACTCCCAGGTGGGTATAGCTTTTTTGCGGAGAGGCTCTCTGCCGTGTACTCAGAGATGATTCCTGGCAACAGAGAGATCCCTCTGGAGCAGTACCTCGAAAGCAAGCTCTCGAACGGCTTTGGCACTCAGTACCGGGGCAAAAACGCCATCCTCGTTACCGACGTGATCACCACGGCCCGATCCAGCCTCGAGGCGCACACAAAGGCAACCCTCCGAGGAATACCAGTGCTCTGCTGGGCGACACTCATCGACCGCACCTTTGGTCCCGGACCAGTGCCGGTCGTTTCCGCCTACACCGGCGATCCGGTTCGCCTCCTGACCCGAGGATGAATTTGACCCGAGCGTGAATTTGACCCGAGGGTGAATCTACTGTGAACTGAGCTTTCGATCACGAAAGGGGAGAACGTTCGGGGACCGCTTTTCTTCGTCAGGGCGAAGAGAACTCTCTTCTTCATGCGAATCGGAAAATGGGAGATCAAAAAACTCTTCGTCATTCCGCGTCTTTTTACTGGCAACATTTCCACCAGCAGCACTTCCCCGTAGTGTTTTCTCACTGATCGGACTATCAAGCGCCTCACCGAGGGAGACCTCAAGCTCATTCAGAGCGGCTCGAAGGGCTTGCATCCTTGCCTTCTCCTGGACCAATCGTTCGGCAAGTAGCGTTGCTCGAATAAAATGGTTTCCTTCCGTGGCCTGGAGCAACTCTTTCTTCCCCCGATGAACTTCCCCTTCGACCCCCCTCCAGTTTTCGTAGAGATCTTGCCGCAGGAGAAGCGCCTGGGAGGTAAGCTCACGGGCGACCCGAGACTGCAAGACCTCCCGAAGAGCAAGGGAGAGCTCCTCACTCACCTGTTTCCACACGAGCACCTGCCGACCCGCATACACCGCCGCCGGATCCCGCTCCTGAACTTCTAGCTCTCGGCCCCCGGTCATCGAAGCACCAGAGGGCATCGAGGCATCAGAGAACGACTGTCGCTGTATCTTTCGGTGTTCATACGGGTGGTAATCACGGAGCAATCGGTTCGCCCTCCTTGCCCCCTGAGCCGGATGCGAGCGGTGAGATGCCGTTTCGCTATGAGGAGCCAATTTGCTATTTGGAGCCAATTTGCTATTTGGAGTACGAGAGCTGGAACGGGAAGCATCCCCCTCTTCTGACGAACGAGAGTAGAGCAAAACTGCCTTCTCACTTTTTCTCAACAAACGCGCCAACCGCGCACGCAACGTATCAGTACTCAATCCAAACCTCATTCTACCGCTAGGCGCTATCGGATCACCGGGAGCGAAGAGGTTAGCGAGTCCTCTTCCAGAGTCAAGCAAGAACTCCAAAATTTGTGTGCTTCCGGCTTTTCTCCGCTGTTCGCCTCAGAGCGAAGGAAAATATTGCTCACTCCTGTTGGGGGATGGGAAAAAGTTGCTGGTGCTCATCCGAGCCCTTCTCCGAATCTCTCTCATGAACACCGTTTGTCGCTTACCCCATATTCCCTCGTGACCGCTCCTCTTCCGGAAGAGCAAAGACGGTGTTCGATACTGACCGCTGTCACGTCGAAAAAAAGTTGGCACACAAAGTGGATATCATTCTCCCAGCGATACTGTTTCGGTCCACGCTTGCAGGACCTCCTTGACACGCACACACACTCACTCAGACCCTGTGAGCACAGAGAGGATTGGAGCGGTGGAGCAAATTCGTAGACAGCACAGCAGAAAGTGAGGCTGCGGATTCTAGCCGGTTGGGCCCCCCCAACCGGCTTTCTTTTTATCCAGGAGCTTTTTGACCAGAATTCCTCTTCTTCTCGACAGGAGGATGGTATACTCCCGAGAGGCCCTTCTGGAGAACTCTTCGTGAGAAATATCCACCGCACCCAGAGATCGGAGCATCCGCTGCTGCGCCTCTTCATGCGCTCTCTTCTCTGCTGCACACTGCTTCCGCTGTTCGTACAGGCAGCAGAACAGAACGAGGCCGCGTCACCACCGAACCGTTCCTCGAATCCGGCAGTTCGGTGGACGCGAGTAGGCACTGGAGTCGAGATCGGCATCGTCTCACTTGAATCCGGGCTCTTTCCAGGAGAGCTCACCCTTGTCCGAACCTCTCTTTCATCTTTTCGCCCCCGAGTCGTGCGCGCCTCCTCGTTTCAACGAAGGAAACTCAAGAGTCTCACCTTTGCAGAGCGCACCGGAGCCTCGCTCTGCATCAACGCGAACTTCTTTGACACCAAGGGGCTCCCCCTCGGACTTGTCGTCAGCAGAGGCGTTGAGCACCGCGCCATGCACCGGGGGGGCTCTCTCCTGAATGGAGTACTCAGAGTTCACCGAGATCAGCTGACGATCTCTTCCCGGGAAGAAGCACCTCATGAGAGGGGGCTCGAAGCAGTACAGGCTGGTCCGATGCTGGTCTCGGGAGGGCGCTCCCTGGGGCGACAGTTGGACGGGGGGAGCCTCTCGCGAAGGAGCGGCATCTGCCTTATCTCCCCCAAGGAATTCCTCCTCTTTGCCACCTCTTCCTCCTTCCGAGGAGCAACGCTTCGGGAACTCGCGGACCTACTCTCATCACCGGCGATCGGGTGCCAGGAGGCCTTGAATTTTGATGGGGGCGGCTCTACCCAGCTTTATATGACGAGCGATATCCCAAGCGCTCGACCGGGGTTCGGCGGAATCGATATCGTTGGCCGGGATGAGGTCCCGACGGCGCTCTGCCTCTTCCCCCTGAAAAGCTGAAACCCTCCCTGAAAAGAAATGAGGAGGAGATTTGATTATTTTGCTGGACTTCTCCTATTATTCAGATTGACAGGATCTCCCCCGCTTTCTAAGGTGCTCATCATGTCCGATGTTGTTACGCCCAAAGAATTCACTTCTCGTGAATTTACCGCAAAAGAAGTGCAAGCGATTCTCCGGCGGCTTACCGGTGGGGTAGAAAAAATTGGCCTCGCCCTGCTCAATTATTACGCCCGAACCAACCTCGTTCCGTGCACCGGCAAATCTCTGAACAGGGGACGACCGAAATACTCTTATTCTGATCTCATTCTCCTCTGCTGGCTCTTTCGGATGAAGAACGAGGGATTACCAGTAAACCGCTTCCGACGTGGTATCGACTACCTGAGAAAAAAGCTCCCGAAGCTCCATAAGAACCCCTCTGATATGGTCCTTCTCACTGACGGGAAACAGCTCTTCATCAAGCACCGCGTGCAGGACAAGTCTCAGATCGCAGAGGTCCTCACCGGGAGACGAGCAGGCCAATATGTGTGGGCCTACGCTATTGGATCGCTTATTGAAGAAGTAGACCAGATCATCCGAGAAGAGTTCGCTCCGGCTGAAGACAAGAGCGGCACTTCAAAAGAAACAGTCGCAGCTTAGTGCCTCGTACAAAAGTATTTTCACTATGAAAAAGCAATGGTATCACGAGACACTAGTGTTGTCCCTTCGGGAAGCGTTTCGGGCAGGGCCCTGCACGCAGCAGGGTGTTGTCCCTTCGGGAAGCGTTTCGGGCAGGGCCCTGCACGCAGCGGGGTGTTGTCCCTCTGGGGGGCGTTTCGGGCAAGGCCCTGCACGCGGCGGGGTGTTGTATGACGTCTTCCGCCGATAAGGAAATTTTTTAACGAGATCACTAACGCACTACAGGAAATGCTATGGCAAAATCGAGTACCGTCGTACAGCTCGTTCAACTTCTTATCGAAAAAAAAGCGTGGTGGTTAGTTCCGATGGTAACCGTATTCCTTCTCGTCGGAACGCTCCTCGTCGCCACCCAGGGACAGGCGATATCTCCATTTATCTACGCTCTTTTCTAGGGGGCGAAAACGCTAAAGATGCGTCTTCGATGGCGGAGTGGTGAAACTCTGGTCTGCCTCGTAGAGAAAGCAGAGCACCTCGGCGATGAGGAGGAAGTTGCGCTCGGGGATCGAATCGCTCTCTGGAAGCTGCTCGAGGAGAGCGCTCAGCGACGAATTCTCAACGAGGGGCACCCCCGTTTCCTCCGCCAGTTGGACAATCCGCTCTGCTACCGTTGCGCTTCTCTTCATGAGATCTTCAGTTCGATCGATTCCGTTGCTTTTCAAGCTCTTTCGGGAGTCTCCATCCTCCCGGCTTTGGAGAGTCATCTTCTCCGAAGAGCAAGGCATTTGAACGCTCGTAGTCAAAGAGAGCGTCGATGAAATTTGTGGTCGAGCGCTCACTATACTCCCGCACAAAGTGGTTCAGTGAGCGAGCGGCATGTGCAAGGGCTCTTCGGAGATCTCGGTCGACTGGGACCATGTTATCGCCATTCTCGACAAAGGCTTCCCGAAACATCTCGGCCAGGGTCTCGATATCCGTAAGCTCATCCCAGGAGAGCATCTCGATAACCCGGTGAGCCCGAGTACGCTTTGATTCGCGAAGCACGATAAATCGGGCGACGAACGCTGTACGCCTCGCCTTGAGAAGGTGAATCTCCTGCTCCGTTAGGGGGGCATCCCCCTTCCGAGTGGTTGGCACAAGCTCTGGTATTAATTCGGTATTCATAGCTCCATCCTTACTGCTCTCGTCATGACGGGGCGTCATTTCTCTGTACCGTACCTGCTGCTACCTTTTCGCAAAGAAGTTTTCTCCCTGCTTTCATGACTATCGTCACCTTTCTCAGCATTCTTGACCGGATAATTCACCGACAGACCATACGAAGAACTCGTATCTCCTCTCCTGGAGGGCTCCCTTTTTCGGAAAGGCCTGAGTATAATGCTGCCTAGGAGTAGGTGGAGAGAGTCTGAGGATGTCGAAAACAGTTCTTTCATGGATTGAAGAGGTAGAACAGTCATTTCGCAATGATCAGCCGGTACTCCTCCGCGATGACACCGAACAGTCGGGAGGGTGTGCGCTCGTGTTTCCTGCTCGCACAATCTCTGCCGAAATCGTGAATCGAGCTCTTCACCTTTCCCGGGGCTCTTCTCCCTTTGTTGCTCTCAGCGCAGAACGAGCAGAGACATTTCACCTCGAACCGATGGGATTTAATCGGAGCACCCTTCCCCCCCCCCGAGGCTTCGCGCCACGAGAGCTCGTTTCCGTTGAAGCGCGAGAAGGGGTGACAACAGGCATCAGTGCGGCAGATCGGGCGAGAACCGTGCGAGTGCTCGGAGCGGACGAACCGAAGGCTCGTGACATCGTAAAACCCGGGCATGTCTTTCCCATTCAGACCCGCGCCGGAGGAGTTCTCGTTCGAAGCGCTCTTCCCGAAGCGGCACTCGATGTGATCAAGCTCTCACGCTCTGGTGATGCTGCCTGCTTCTTTGAGCTCTACTCGGCGACCGGGAGCGCTCTCTCCCTCGAAGAGTGGGAACAGCTCTCCAAAAAGGAATCACTCACGGCCCTCACCATCGGAGATCTCATTACCGCTCGGCTCCAACGAGAAGAGATGGTCAAACAGATTACGGAGGTGCGCCTCCCCACCTCCTTTGAAAGCAATATGAAAGCGTACCTCTACCGCTCAGAGGTACACCAAGGAGACCACATCGCCCTTGTAAAGGGTGAGATCCACGCAGAATCTGAGGTACTGACCCGGGTTCATCCAGAACAACTCTTTGAAGATGTCTTTGGCCCAGCGGTAGAAGATCGCGATGAGAAGGGAGCGCTAGCACCAACCACCTCGCTGCAACGAGCCCTTCAAGAAGTGGGTGATGCTGAGGTCGGAGTACTCGTATACCTGCGGAGGCCAGATACCTTCCCCCTCCTCAGAGAACTCGGAGGTGCCGCACATCCGCAACGGGAAGGCGGCGAGGACCTTCCCCCTCCCTCCCTGCAACCGGCTGGCGCTGCAATGAAGGAGTACGGAATCGGTGCTCAGATACTCCGGGATCTCGGGGTGAGAAAGATCCACCTGCTCTCTTCTCGTGGGGCTCCTGCTGCAGGGCTCGCGAATTTCGGTCTCGAGATTATCGGACAACGCACACTTGGAAATACGAAGGGGGCACATGGGTGAATTGGTAAGCTTTGCAGACGTCGCCCATCCGAATGTGAGCTTTTCTCAAACCGAGCCGGCGGACCGACTTGTACTCGCCCTGATCGATACCCCGTGGTTTCAACGACTCCGCGATATCAGTCAAACGGCGAACACCCGACTCGTCTACATGTTTTCGGAGCACTCTCGCTTTGGTCACTGCGTTGGGGTGGCCTATCTCGCGAAACTCCTCCTCAATGCCCTCGAAGAGCAGTACAGAAACGACAGCGAGCGCGGAAAAGAGGTCCGACGCTTTCGGACTGCGATCCAAGCAGCGGCACTGCTGCACGACATCGGCCACCTCGCTCCCGGCTCACATACGGCGTACAAGACGTGGTTCCCCGAAGCCCAAGATATTCATGAGCGACTCGGATGCCGAATTCTCCGAGAAGACCGAGAGATAAGCACCCTTCTTGCCTCGGAAGACGAAGCGCTCCCCTCCCTCGTTGAGGCTCTTCTCCAGGAGTCTGACACCGTTCCGCCGTGGACCTGGCAGGTGCTCTCGGGCGGAGGGTGGAACTGTGACCGAGGGAACTGGTGTGTCGTTGATAGCGTGCTCGCCGGAGTCGATTATGGCCGTTACAACGTAGCCGCGATTCTCGGGTCTTTCCATATCGCTGAAGATGGCCAACTGGCCCTGCGTGAAAACCGCCTCGATGCCCTCATGCACTTTGCGATCTCCCGGCACGCCATGTACCGACAGCTCTATCAACACCGAACCCTCATGGCTGCCGACATGCTCAACGGGGCGGTCGTACAGCGGGTACGAGATCTCGGAAGAGCACCAAACTTCGCGGATGAAGATATGCAGCTTGTTCTTGCGGCAAGCTCACCACTGAAGCTTCCGCTCCCGACCCTCTTCAGGATGCGAGAACCGTGGTGGCGATACCACCTCATGCGATGGGCCGAAGACGAGGATCAGATCGTACAAGATCTCGCTCACCGCCTCCTTCACCGTTCACTTCTTAAAACAGTTCGTATTCTCAGTGAAGATAATCGCGAAGAGCTCTTCGCAGAAGCACGGCAGTGTGTTCTCGATGCAGGGTACGATCCGAAATACTACCTCCACCGCTTCCGACTCACCCATATGCACCGAGGAGACTCCAAACAGGCACTTATGGTGCAACAGGATGACGGGAAACTCATCCCGCTCAGTAAAGCAGAGCCACTCTTTGAACAACTTGTTGCCGAGACCGAAGCGCCACACCGTGAGTGGATTGCGCTTCCCGCAGAAGCAAAGGCTATCCTCGGTCGCGAACGGTAGAGCGTAGGATCACCTCAGCAAACTGCTCTTCCTCCCCTACCGTATAGTTCGGAACGACAGACCACCACCGTGTTCGCTCTGACGGTGGAAGACGCATAAAATCTTTCTCAGTACAGAGAAATGGCGTATCCGGAAATTGCTCTCGTAATGCGGCGATCTTCGCAAGCGAGAAAGGTTCATGATCACGAAACTCCTCATGGTGGAGCACGACAAAGGAATGTTCTTCGAGCAGGCGCAAGAACCCGCTCGGGCGAGCGATACCCGAAACTGCAACGACTTCCGTTGGCGAGAGCACCTCTTGTGCAGCATTCTGCACCGACATGCCACTAATCCAGCAGTGAAACGCGGGAAGCGGTGAGTCTTGGAGAAGCTTCGGCAAGCGGATCTCTTCTGCCGAAAGCTCGGGACCACGGTGGTTATACACGAGGAGATCTGCCCGTTGAAGAGCGGCGGCAAGAGGTTCCCGCAACACCCCCCACGGCAACATTCGGTCCTCTCTGAGATCTCTCTGCACCTGAGGATCTCGAACATCAAAGGTAAGGATATTCAGATCCCTCTGAAGAGCACGGTGCTGAAATCCATCATCAAGAACGATAATGTCGCCAAGTTTTTCCTGTTCAATGTAGCGCGCCCCGGCTACCCGACTCTGAGCAACCACAACGGGAACTCGAGATTTGAGTTGGTGGAGACAGGCCTCATCCCCCACCTGCTCTGCAGAGGAGCTCGGCTGAAGGTGAAAAGGTCCTCGCTCCCTTCCCCCATATCCTCGCAGAAGGATAACCGGAGCACGTCCATCCTGCTTTAACAGCGAGACAAGCGCTAAAACCAGCGGTGTTTTCCCACTCCCTCCGACCGCCACGTTTCCAACACACAGCACCGGAAGTGAGATAGACGAAGTTGGGAAGAGCTCTACATCATAGAGCATATTCCTTCCGGTGGTAACGGCTCGGTAGATCACCGACAATCCCCTCTTCATCGCTCCTCCACACGAGAGATCTCAGCGAGTCGTTCGACAACTCCCTCGGTCGTGCCCCTCTGAGCATTCCACAGCTGAAAGAGACGCTCCGCACAGGACGAGACCTCTTCACTCCCCGCCAGGACCTCGGTGACGAGCTGACGGATATCTTCCACTGAGCTCACCCGAACACAGGCACCGTGAGCCTCCAACTGACGAACCTCTCCCCGTATCTGAGAAACACAGCTCCCAACGGCGATCGGAACCCGATACGGTGCCGCCTCGAAGGGGTTATGCCCCCCAACAGAAACAAGCGTTCCACCGATAAAGACGAGATCTGCAGGAGCAAAGAACCGCTCAAGTTCTCCGAAACTATCGACAAGAAGGACTCGGCAGCCTTCGTCTTCAGAGAAGCGACTCCACATCTGGCACGAAAGCTCTGCTTCTTGAAGAGCACGAGAGAAATAATGGAGCTTCTCAAGGTGTCGAGGAACAATCACCAGCAAGACTTCGCCTCGGTGAAGTTCTTCGGAGAGCCCCTCTATCCAGAAGCGCTCCTCACCGGGATGAACACTTCCGAGCGTAATAATCTTTCTCTCAGGAAGTTCTCCAATCAATCGCTCTCGCATCCTCTTCCGTTCAGAGGTTGGTTCATACGAAGGGGCTGTATCATACTTCATATTTCCCGTTACAACCGTTCGCTCACGGGATAAGCCAAGGTGGAGCAAGTGATCCTCCGTCTGAGATGAAGTCACTGCAGCAAGCTTCAGGTTGGAGACTACCGGAGAGAAGAGTGCCGAAAACTTCGAGTACCACCGCCAACTCCCTGGCTCAATCCTCCCGTTCAGCAGCACACACGGAACCCCTCTCCCCTGTAACAGCCCCAAGAGCAATGGCCACAGCTCGGTTTCACCAAAGACAAAGAGTTCGACATCACGGGGAAGGGCTCGCCAGAGGCAGGGCCAGAGATCGAAGGGAAGGAGTCGAGCCTCATCACCGTGGTCTCCAAAACGCTCAATGCCGGTAACAGAGAGTGAAGTCAATAAGATCTTACTCCCTGGGTACCGCTCTCGAAGAGCCGGAATCACCGGCAGAAGCCCTTTGAGCTCTCCCGCAGAGGCTCCGTGTACCCAGAGGTAGGAAGCTTCCGGGAGATCCCACCCTCCAAGTCGCTCCCTCAACCGCCGCCGACCTCGCGGATGGAGCCAAAGACAGAAGAGTGCGGGAAACAGGAGGACAAAAAGAACCCCTTGATAGATGATGAGCACTCCTCCCTTCACCACTCTCATCGGATGATCCTAGGAAACTCGCGACATGACAGCAGAGGGCTCTTCACACAGCGTCTCTGTGCTCTCCTTGGATTCTTGAAACTGGAGACGATACAGCTGGGCATAGAGACCACTGCGATCAAGGAGCTCCTCGTGTTTTCCACTCTCTGCCAATCTTCCCTTCTCAAAAACAAGGATACGATCCGCAGACTGCACCGTGGAAAGTCGGTGAGCAATCACCAGTGAAGTTCGTTCACGTTCCAGCCGTTCCAAAGCGCTCTGCACCTCTCGCTCTGCCTGGTTATCGAGCGACGCCGTTGCCTCATCAAGGATCAGAATCGGAGCATCCTTCAGGATCGCCCGTGCAATCGCGATGCGCTGTCGCTCTCCCCCGGAGAGGGTAAGCCCCCCTTCTCCAACCTCCGTTTCAAAGCCTGCCGGAAGAGCCTCAATAAACGAGAGGGCAAAGGCATGCTCAGCAGCTTCACGCACCTCATCCTGAGTCGCGTCCGGCTTACCATACGCGATGTTATTAAAAATGGTATCGTGAAAGAGAAAGGTCTGCTGACTCACCATCGCAATCTGAGAACGGAGCTCTCGGAGAGAGAGCTCTCGGAGATCGACTCCTCCGAGGAGTACTGCGCCCTCTCCAGGATCGATAAAACGGGGAACGAGATCAACGAACGTACTCTTCCCCGCTCCGGAGAATCCGACCAACGCCGTTCGCTCGCCCTCAGGAAGAGTACAGTGTATCTCTCGAAGAGCCGGATCCTTGTTCGGCTCATAGGAAAAGCTCACTCCTCGAAACTCGATATCGCGCCCCTGGGGAAGAGCGAGGGGCCGAGCCTTCTCGGTTATCTCTATAGGAGCATCGAGCAGCTCGAAGATCCGATCCGCAGCAGAGAGCCCCTGTTGTGCCGCGTTAAAGACCTTCGTTAACTTCTTAAAGGGCTCGTACATAAGAAAGAGGGTCGTCAGAAAAGCGATAAACTCTCCCTGACTCCGCACCCCTTCAATGACCGAGTACCCGCCATAGACGATCACTCCGACTATCGCTATCGACCCCGTAACTTCATTGAGTGGCCCCGTGAAGGAGCGGATCTTTTCGGACTGTACGAAGTCACCCGTGAGGCGATCGTTCTCTGCCCGGTACCGCTCATGCTCAAACTGCTCTCGGCCAAATATCTGCACCACCTTGCTCCCGAGAATCGTCTGCTGGAGCAGGCTACTCAGATTCCCCACCCCATCCTGTCCTCGACGAGCAAGTTTTCGGACCCGCTTCGCAAAACGGGTTACCGGATAGACCGCCAACGGAAACGCAAAAAAAGCGATGCCCGCGAGGAGGGCATCGAGATAGAAGGCCACGCTCAGGAGAACGAGTACTCGAATAGAATCGCGTATCACTGCCGAAACCGAATCGGTCAGCAAACTCCTGATAAGCACCACATCGTTTGTCACCTTACTGAGGAGATCTCCTCCGCGCTCCTTTACAAAGTACGCCGGCGAGAGCATCAGAATCTTCTCATCCATCTCGTTGCGGATATCCTTCACGATCAGGTGACCGAGCCGAGCGAGGAGGAAACTCTGGAGAAAGTCAAAGAGCGCCCGAAAGAGAGCAAAGCCGATAATAACTACCGGCAACCAGGCGAGGAGCGTCTCATCCTTCTCGAGAAAGACTCCATCCAGAATCTGTTTTAAGATAAAGGGGATACCCCCTTCTGATGCCCCAAAAATTACGGTACACCCAAGCGCAAGAAAAAAAGCGCCAGTATACGGCTTCAGATATCGGAGGAGTCGACGTGGGGTACTCTGCATCGGCATATGATGTCAGTCTTGAAAGGCCAGAGCAACTTTGAAAGGCTTCCCCCCATTGTGCGCTTCTCCCTTCACCGAGTATGATTCCAGTCGGATCGTATTCCAGGAATAAAAAAAAGAGCCCCATGAAAAAATTTCTTCTTATTCTCATCGCCACCCTCTTCGTTGGCGCCCTCGGCATCGGAATCTTTGCCTACACCCAGGCCGACAAGCTCATCGCGAAGCTCAAGCCCGAGATTGAGAAACGAGGAAGCGAAGCGCTCGCAACAGACCTTTCCATCGGCGACATCCGACTCGGCTTCCACCCCTCCCCATATCTCCAGGTGGAGAGGATCCAACTCGTGGAACCGAAGAATCCCGATCGGAAACTCCTCGTGAATGGAGGCGGCATCGAGGTGGGACTGCTCGACCTGCTCTTGGGGAAGTTGAGTATCCATTCGGTTGAGCTCAACGGTCTCCAGGTCCGTGCACAACAGACCTCGGGGGGAGTCTCCATCGAAGGACTTCCGCAAAAACCGAAGCAAAAAGTTCAGCAGAAAACCCCTTCCGGAGAAGAGAAACGCCCAGCAAAAAAAGGTGCCGGTACTCCTGCGGCTCCACCGAGTTGGCTGCAAGTTGACCTCGACTCACTTGCCGTGAGTGAGACAGAGCTCCATTTCCAAACTCTTCAGGGGGACCTCTTTCGTGTTGAAGATGGAGCATTGCGAACCACCCTCTCCCTCCAGGGGCCACGAGCCATACTTGCTGCCCTCACCCTTTCCGCTGAGGTCACCGCCGAAAAGAAAGAACAGCAATACCTTCAGAGCGCTCTCCAGGTCGACCTCTCGCAGGGCTCAGTGCACCTGGGGTCACTCCGTGGTTCACTCAAACAGGTACAGCTCGGCGCAACGCTTCCAAGCCATGACATCACCCTGACCAGCTCACTGTCGAATGTCGATTTCGATGGCAAGGAGATCTCAACAAAGATCAAACAGCTGAGCGGAGAAGCGACACACCCCGCTGCAACATCACCGATCACCTTCTCCCTGAAAGACGTTCAATACGACGGCACCGGTGCCGTTCTTCCCGAGGGAGAGATTGCACTGGCTTTACAGGAGATCGGAGAGGTTCGCACGCTCCTCCGAGACATCACCTTCGCCCTCCCCCAACAGCGGGCAGCGATCGGTTCACTTCGAACCGAGCTGCTTGGAGGAGCATTCTCGGTAAAAGGAGGATACACCGTGCCAAGTCAGAGTGGTGGGTTTGATTTTTCTCTGGAGAAGATTCAGTACCTTGGAGAGCCCATCTCGGGTAAGGGGTCACTGAAGGCGACAAACGGCACTTTCACATTGAGGGACACACAGTTTAACGCCTTTGACACCTCTATCACCCCTTCACTTACCGCGAAGCCATTCACCGCAGCGCTCCCTTTCTCGGTAGAAGCAACGACACAGAACCTCCCGATTGAACGAGCTCTCGCGTTGGCGATGAAGGGGGAAAAGGCTCCCATTACAGGAACCCTCCAGCAGCTCCAGTTTGCTGCTCGTGGAAATGCAAAAGAGAGGCCCGCTGAAACACTTACTGCTGATGCCAAACTTGCGGTGGTTAACGGAACCTTTACCGGAGGAAATCTCCCAGCCCTCGTTCTCCGAGCCATGAAAGATATCCCCTTCCTGAACGAGGCGGTGTTTGGTTCTGTCCCCGAGGAGTATCAGGGGGAGCTAAATGGAGACACCACACCCATCCGCTCCCTCCAAACCGAGATTGCTATCGCGGATCAGGTGATAACCGCCCAGTCACTCTCTCTTGAGAGCTCTCTCTTCTCCATGAAATCTGAAGGAACGATCCGGTTTGACAGCACTCTCAACCTGAAGACGACGTTCCGGTTTATTCCAGCGCTCTCCCTCTCCCTGGCAAGTAAGGTGACGGAGCTTAACAAGTTGCTTGATGAGAAACAGCAACTCGTTATTCCTCTTCAGATAACGGGGAAGGCGAATGCACCGATTATTCTTCCGAATATGAAGGAGATTATGAAACTCGGAGCCGGGAAAGTCATTGAGGAGAAAGCGACAGAGCTGCTCAACAAGGCACTTGGCTCCTCAACGAAGAAGGGAGAGTCCTCAAAGGGGGATCTCGTCAAAGGATTGCTCGGTTTCTGATGACAGGTGGGAGGAGAGTATCGTGGTAGATGAGATAAGTGGAATTGCCGGGGCGCCAGGAGCGATTGGCCCGTATTCACAGGTAACCCGGGCCCAGGGGCTGCTCTTTGTCTCAGGCCAGGTCCCCATCGTTCCGGAGACCGGAAGCCTTATTGAGGGAGACATCGAGGCTCAGGCGAAACAGGTCATGAAAAACCTCTCTGCGGTGCTCACTCACTTTGGACTTGAGTGTCGTGACATCTGTAAAACCACGATTTTATTGAAGGATCTTGAACACTTCGGGACCGTTAATGCCATCTACGAACAGTGGCTTGATGGGGCAAAACCTGCCCGAGCCACTTTTCAGGTCGTCCGACTTCCACTCGACGCACTCATTGAAATCGAGATGACCGTCGAAGATCGGTAGCCCTCCCCTCTCCAAAAGGGCCTTCAGCTCCTGTGGACAAACGCCGAACTAAAAGGAAGGTGCGGGTGTACCACCTCTCAATCCAAGGATCCGGGACGTCGCCACATGGAACGATCACGAGCTGCTTTAGAAGCAGAGCTTGAGAAGATAAAGGCTGAGCTCTCTGAAGCGAGAGAGCTCTCGCACGCCAGTGCTCAGGCGAAGAATGAATTCCTCGCCGTTATGAGCCATGAAATTCGCACCCCCCTGAATGGAATTCTCGGGATGACTGAGCTCATGCTCGACACAGAACTCACGGATGAACAGGAGGCCATGCTTGGCATAGTAACTCGGAGCTCGAGAAGCCTCCTCTCTATCGTCAACGACATCCTGGACTTTTCGAAAATTCAAGCGGGAAAGTACGAGCTCTTCCCCACCCAGATCTCTCCTCGAGAGGTGATCGAGAACATTACCCGACTCCTTGCCCCCCGTATTCATGAGCGAGAGATTACGGTTCTCTCTCATTTTACCGAGGACTTCCCGGATGCCGTAACCGTTGATGGAGATCGTCTTACTCAGATCTTGATGAACCTCTTTGGAAACGCCTTAAAGTTCACTGATATCGGTGGCTCCATAGTCATCATGTGCGAACGGGGCCAGGAAGATGAACTCATCTTCTCCATTGCAGATACTGGAATCGGCATTCCTGAAGAGAAACAAGATGCCATCTTTGAATCCTTCACCCAGGTTGATGCCTCCGTTGCCCGTAATTATGGGGGAACCGGCCTCGGGCTTGCCATTGCTGGAAACCTCGTTGAGCTGATGGGTGGAGAGATCTCACTGAAGAGTATCCCTGGCACCGGAAGCAACTTTCGATTCTCTGTGACTGCTCCAGAAGCCTACCGGAGTAAGGAGGTTGTAGCGACACCACCAACAGAAGGTGGGAAAAGAACAATACTGGTCGCCGATGACAATGACGTGAATCGGCTCCTCGTGGAACGGCTCCTTGAAGGAATAGAGAACATTACCGTGCTCCAGGCGTCAAGTGGAATGGAGACGATGCAGATCCTCTCTCAATACCAGTGTGACCTCGTGCTCCTTGACATCGAAATGCCGGACATATCGGGTTTCGACGTAGCAACCTGGGCCCGCGCCGGAGAGATTCCATACCTGGAAGACATTCCGATCATCGCCCTTTCAGCCCATATCGAACCCACGGTCAAGCAGCGATGCGAAGACACGGGAATGAACTCGTACATCGCCAAACCAATCGAGAGAGAAGACTTCCTCCGCCAGGTAAAAGCATCGCTTTCTCTCTCATCGTGAGAAGAGATTGGCCCTCCAGGGTTTCTTGCCCTTCGGCAAAAAATAGTGCTCTTCAGAAATACGTAGCGATTGGCTTGCGAGAGACAAGTTTTTCCCTTTACGGCGAAGGGGACCAATCTTCTCCGGTGCCGGAGTGTAGTCCGGAGGAAAAGAGCGTGGTATAATCGGAGAAATCTACCTGGCCGTCCTCGTTGGTATCCCAGAGTTCACAGGCTGCGTCGGTAAATGCCTCCGCTGGGCCGGTATAACACTCCGAGAACGCTTGAAAGTCTGCGAAATCGATGTCCCCATCGTCATCAAAATCTCCAATATGTTCTTCACCGTCAAAGGGAACAAGGTTCTCTACGGCAACAAAGGAATAGGATTGGGTTTGTTGGGTGAAGGTATCTTTTAGCTTTCCGGAAAACGTGAAGGTGAGAACGGGAAGTGCACCATAATCTACCTGCACTGTCCCCTTCATTGAATCGATAAGATTCTGAGATCCGGTAAGGGAAAGTTGCCCCTTCAAAATGGCATAGGTGATCATCATACCATCTTCTGAAGTCGAGGTTTTCTTTGCTCGAATCTCAAGCTGCCCCGTGTCCTGCTCGTTATCTTGCAGGAAGAAACTTCCCTCTCCAGTGAGCCCCATACCACCCTGGTGAAACCGAACGGTGAAGAAGATATCATCGATGAGAAAGCTTTCATTACGAAACGTTCCCTCTCCAGTATCGGTCGTAAACTCAAGCGCTGGAGCGAGTGTTCCCGCCTCACACTGCTGCAATCCGAGAAGGTTTGCTTTCTGCGCACTGATCTTCTTCGAGAGCTTTTTTCTCTTTTTGCCCCGAATACTCTTCCTCCGCTTTGCAAGTTTTCGCTTCTTTTTCTGGAGACTCTTTCTCCCCGCCGGAAATTCAATGACCCGCGTTCCGCTCCTCGGATGATCGTGTACCAAGATATTCTCATCCGCTCCCACAACGCAGAGGTACGGTTCTGTCACCGAATTGATAACGGTCGATACTCCGTTCTCCGCGAAAGAGCTACCAACACAAACGAGGGAAGAACAGAGAAGAATAAGTGAGAAAAAGAAAGATTTCATGGTTGGCCCCGAAAGATAGCGATGCCCTACTCGTATCGGCCGATCTCTCCAGAACCTAAACCCCTCCTGCTCCAGGAGGGTGCGCCATAGGAGTCGAGAGCTCTGGTGGAAGGAGCAACCCCCAACGTTGCGAAAAAGTTCGTTCAACAGGATATCTTAGCGATCGTGCTCTCCGTACCATGGAGAAATGACATTTCAAGATCCAGATAGGCAGCCAAGAAAATCAGACGGTGAGGGGCCTGATAGAGAACCTCATTCTTCCGAGCTTGAGAGCATTCTCAACGGTCTCTCACAAATGCCGAACGCTCCATTTCAGACAGCTCATGATAGACTCAAGAGTGATTGGGAGGGCTTTATACGGAGCGAAATCGGAGATGGTGGACAGATTCATGAGATCTCCGAACCACTCGGGGACGCAGCCGTCCGATCAATTCACTCCCACCTAAAGGAGGCTCTGAGTGAGGCACTTACATCTGTTCCGGAAGAGTCGCCTTTTCGAAATATGAAAACATTTCCGGCTGTTGCTTTTCAGGCGATCACTGAAGAGGGAGAGCACATCTGCTACGCGGCTTTTGAGTTACGAAATACTGGCGGCCAGGCAATGGCCTTTAATGGTAACAGCCTGGAGATCTGTCGCGGTGGTCCTGTCCTTACTGGCATGTGGTATTGTCCCGGAGATCCCGACCAAGATATTCACGAAGAAGATTTTCCAGATATTCGCGCTTTTTACTCTCCCGGTGCTTTCGAAGAACGACACCAGGCCTTTCGAGCACCAGATACCGGTGAAGTATCCGAAACCTACATGCCCGGTTATCCAACTCATTTTTTCACCGAACTCGAGGAAGCACTCATCGAATTTTTAGGAATCAGTGATGAAAAGCGTAAATATTTTGAACTCTCCGAAGTCACGCCATCACCCGGCTCACAGCCAGGTATCGTGGACTTCTCCTCTTCACAGGCAGATGGCAACGCACGTCTCTCCCGAGACCCATCAGGCCTGCTTCATATTGAAATAGGTATAACAGGTTAGGGATACAATCATAATTCGTCCCCGGGATGACTATCCCGATTACTAAACAAGTTATCGGCACCAGAGATGTCACTGCCGGACCTCTAAAGCTAGACCCAGCGAATAACCATTAATTGAGCTTCAGGTTGCCCTGTGTTCTGCTTTATTCAACATACCTCGAAAATATTGCTAAAACTCGATTGCTGGAAGCCCCTGGCCCAATGGACGAGAGATGCCAACCATCAGCCTGAATATCGTCGAGTGAAGTAGAAAACGTGCTATCAGGTGCACTAGCTCGGTAACAGCTGTCGATAGTGCCGTTGTTCTGCAACATTATACAGTAAAGTTGATCATTCTCGATTCTTCTACTTTGGCGATCTCTAATTGTATTGAGTGCACTATTGGTCGACTCCAACTCCGTCTTAAGTTCATCTAATCCAGACTCTTGTGACTGTCGAAGCCTTCTTGAAGTTTGTCTTAAGGTCTGTCGTATTCTAGTTAACGACTGCCGGATCTCACTAACTTGCCGTGAGAGATCCGATTCGGACTGGGCAACCGCAGACGAGGAGAAAATAGAAGAAGGAAGAATACCTGCCGTGAAGATAAAAACCACTGTGATGGGTAGTAGAAACTTGTTCATCATATTTAAAACTCGCTCGAATTCTTACAGTTTGCCGAGAGCTTAACACGTCCAGTTTTGCAGGCCGCTAGGCTCTACAAAAACGCATTGTTATAGCGCCGTTATTGGCCTCAGTAATGATACGCCATATTCATCTTGAACAAAATCAAATTCACTATGATCGAGATAGGGGCTAAGCTCTTCTCGACTCTCAGCCTCGGTCCTTCGACCACAGAGAATTCCTTTAAAATCGATCGGGCAATCAATCCTCAGAGGTAGATTTTCTGAGTAGGTTTCATCGTAGAACACGTCGCATACCGCATTGACCCTCAATCGAAGATTGCCATGCACTCCATATATTTCGACTCGGCACTCGCCAACAGGGAGGTGTTCGAACACATAGAGATAAGCACTCGGGACTTTATCGTTGTCGTTTTTCTCAGTCCATTCTACTTGGAAAAACGCGAGTTCTCGCCACTTTTGTCCAACTCCAGGAGCAGTCGAAGTCAGCTGTTCAGAAGAGAACTTGGCGGTCCAATCTGGAAATGAAGGCGATCTCGAAGATGCATTTACCTCGAAACCCCAGCAAAGGGAGGATCCGTCCTCGTCAACGAAAGCATCCAGCTTGCAAGAAGCTATTTCAAAATCAATGTCTGAAATTCTAAACATATCTGACCTGGCACTATAATGTAAGGGTTGGACCGCACCCAGTGAGAGCGGAGCAGCCTGTATTCTGTGCGTGATGGTATCACACTCCAAGAGTGCGGTTCGACCCCCGTTGGGGTAAGCCGCGCTGCCCTTGCTCTTCAGCGTGGTGCTAGTCGGGACAGTCCAGGTAATTGGGGGTGCTGAGGGGAATTAGTGAAAGATTCCCGGAGGATGGAAAGCTGAGCAGGGAGGAAACTCCAGGATCTTCACCAGTTTTCCAGCCTTACAGTGCGGGCAGATATGGCTATGGGGATTAGAGCGTTGACCAAAAAAAAACGGCACTTCGTGCCTCAAACACTCGCACGTGTTTGATTTTGGTGAACGCTCTATCCGGCTCGCAGCGATCACGGTGAAAGGTTGAGGAGCACCTGTTCGAGTACGCGAATGGCGGTGCAGTAGTCCTGAAGGGAGAGATGCTCGTTGGGGGTGTGATCAAGGTCGGAGTCGCCGGGGCCGTAGGCGACCATGGGACAGTTCCACCCGGCGGCGAGGACGTTCATGTCGGAGGTGCCGGTTTTTACGACGTGTCGGGGAGTGAGTCCCTGACTTCGGATCGCTTTTCGGAAGGCTCCCGCGAGAGAGGATTTCTTGGAATATTCGGCGGCAACTTCTCGTTGAAAAAAATGTATCTCGAGCTCTTGAGTCTCATCAGCAGGAAACTGCGCTCTCCACCGTGGGAACTCTTCTCGGAGGTGGCGCTCTACCTCATCAGGAGTGAGGGAAGGAGGAATGCGAAAACCGAACTGGATCTTCCCCTCTTCCGTAAAGCCATCGTTCGTTACCTGAAGCTGTTGAATGGTGGCATCAAGAGAACGAAACCCTGCTTTCGGCGACGCACTCTCGCGAGCAAGGGTGTGCACCCTCGCCCCCCAGAGAGAGAGAAGGTCTCCAATGGTCGCAAAGGGAGAAGCGCTATGGGTCATCGCTCTTTTGGCAGAGAGCTCGTGGAGCAGGCGCCCCTTGTAGCCAAGGGTGATACCATCTCCTCCAGAGGGCTCTCCAATGATGACCCCCTCGGGCTCGGCGAACTGAGTCAGGAGGTGTCGAGCACCCTTTGAACTCGCCACCTCTTCCTCGACCGCGCCGACCACTATAAAACACACCGGAAGATCCTTGGGAAGACGACCGACCGCCTGGACGAAGGTAGCAAATGACCCCTTGGCATCGACCGAGCCGCGGCCAAAAAGTACCTCTTCGCCGGAGAGCTCCTCTCGCCGGACTGGAATCTCTCCAGGAACGGTGTCGATATGCCCGACCAGGAAGTATGTCGGCTGTCCTCGTTCGCCCCAGATACCGATGGCGTTTCCCACTTCATCTCGCCACGCCTCGGCAAAGCCGATATCCTTCATCTCCTGTACGGCGAGATGGGAGACCTCTTCTTCTTTCGTCGACGGAGAAAAACACCTTACCAGCGACTCCAGAAAAGCGATCGATTCCTGCTCAGTTCTTCTCATTCCGAAGTACCTCTATAAACCGTCCAGCAAGGAAGTTCATCTCGTCTTCTGAGATGACGTACGGAGGGAGTGCTCTCAGAACCCGCGGTCCGGCCAGCAAGGCGAGTACCCCCTCCTGCTGGAGCTCAGCGAGATATCTCCCGGCTCGCTCCTTCAGCTCAACACCGATCATCAATCCCTCACCACGCAGCTCTCGTACGTTCGAAAGACGAGCTTCACGGAGGAGGTGACGAAACTGTTCTCCCCGCTGTGCCGCCTGCTCAACAAGACTCTCCTGCTTCATCACCTCAATCGTGGCGAGTCCAGCTCGGCAGGAGAGCGGATTTCCACCAAAGGTCGTGGTGTGAGCGAGCGGCGGAAGTTGACCGACCCGTTTATGAAGTACCACCGCAGAAAGCGGAACCCCATTTCCGATCGCCTTCCCGAGCACTACAAAATCCGGCTCGACCCCGTGGGCCTCAAATCCCCACCACCTTCCAGTTCTTCCAAAACCACACTGTACTTCGTCAGCGATCACATAACCGCCGCCTTCTTGGACTCGGTGAGAAACTGTTTTCACGTACTCACTTTCCGGTGTTCGAACACCGCCTTCTCCCTGAACTCCCTCAAAGATAAAAGCCGCAGGGGGGTCTCCATCGAAGACCTCATTCAGCCGTTCGATATTCCCCTGGGGAAGAAAGTGGACGGGATGGTAGAGCGGCTCAAACGGCTCTCGGTACTTCGGGTTGTGAGTAACACTGAGTGCGCCTAATGTTTTTCCGTGATAGCCAAAGTTGAGAGCAACAAGCGGTGTTTTCTGTGAGAGCACCCGTGCAAACTTGAGCGCGGCTTCATTCGCTTCCGCTCCTCCGTTACAGAGAAAGACTCGGTCATAGCAGGGGGGAAAGAGTGAGAGGAGTGCTGACTGATACTCAGCTCGAGTGTTGTTACAGAGGAGCTCAGGAACAGAGAGGGTGAGATCGATCTGACTCTTGAGCTCTGTTGAAAAATACGGGTGTCGGTGCCCAAGAACGTTTGCCCCGATCCCTCCGATAGCATCGAGGTACTTCCGCCCCGCTTCATCATACACCCAGACTCCTTCTCCTCGTACGATAGCAACGTCTCGCTTGCGATAGGTACCAGCAGTGTGAGCACATTCAGATAACACCGTTGAGGCTTCGTGAGTCATATCCGAGACTCCTCTGCGGCCACTGCACTCCGGAATATCGTCGTACCAGCCCCCTCAAGGGCACTCCGTATCGGATTGGGACGATTTGCCGTCGACAGGATCACCTTCTCGACTCCCCCATCAATCGCCTCTTGAGCTCCCATGATCTTCTTCTTCATCCTCCCCTCTGCCGCACTATACGGGTCCTCGGCTGACGAGAGATCGATCGAAGAGATAAGATTGGTCGGATCACTGTGGTCGCCATCAAGATCTCGGAGGAGACCCGGTACCGTAGAGAGAATAATGAGTGCCCGCGCAGAGAACGCCTTTGCTAATTCGGCAGCCGCTCGGTCCCCGTCCACATTCATCATGCAAGAGCTCTCTCGATCAATAGCCGGAGGAGTAAGCACCGGAAAGAATCCTCCTTCGAGGAGCAGTTCCAGCAGCTCTGTATGCACCCGGGTAATCTTTCCCGAATAGTCCCCTCGGAGCACCTTCTTCTTTCCCCCTTCAATAATCTTGAGGGCCCCCTTCATCTCTCCTTCAAAGATCCGCCCATCAGCACCACTGAGACCAACGGCGTTCACACCACGCTGCTGGAGCCCCTCAACGAGCGACTTGTTTCTCCGTCCACAGTAGACCATAGAGAAGATCTCGAGGGTCTTGCGGTCCGTATATCGACTTTCAAATCCAGATACCGAGGTCACAAAGCGAGGGGGATGCCCAAGCTGCCTTGCCACCTCATTCGTTTCATCCGAGCCCCCGTGCACGAGGAGAAACCGTTCTCCATTGGCGTGACGTGCTGCTAATTCATCAAGAAGTTCATCATCGCGGATTCCCGCAGACCCTCCCACCTTTACGACATATACCGGTGATGCCATCTCGCGTGTCTCCCTTATACCGGGTGTAACCCAGCAAACTCTAAGCCGAGTCGTTCTGGAAACCCATACCGAATATTCAATGCTTGAATTACGTTCCCAGCAGATCCCTTCACCAGGTTATCAATAGCGCCGAGCACCACGAGGCGATCTGTCCCCGACTCTCGTTCAAAACCGATATCAATAAAATTGGTTCCCTTGACGATCTTCGGCTCCGGGTACCGATACATACTCCGCCGGTCCTTCACGATACGGACAAACGGCTCTTGACCGTAGTACTCCCGATAGACGCCCCAGATATCAGCCTCTGTTACGGAAGCCTCCACAAAAAGCTGTGCAGTTGTCAGTATCCCCCGAACTTCTGCCGTGGCAGTGGCACTCAGGTAGACCTCCGGGGCGAGACCGTTTGCTTCCGGAAGGTAGGTGAGCAGCTCGGCCGTATGACGGTGAGCCGTCGGTTTAAAGGAACGGAGGCATCCCGCCCGCTCGGGGTGATGACTCGCCGCTCCCGGCGTTGCGCCCGAGGCACTTGAGCCGATCTTTGCATCGATAAAGACCCGTTGCTCTCGTACGATGCCACTTGCAAACAGTGGATATAACGAGGTCAGGCTGCAGGTAGCGATACACCCTGCTCCTGACAGATGTCCCCCGGAGCGAATCTGCTCACGATTGACCTCCGGGACCGCATAGGTGAAGAGCGGAAGTAGCTCAGGCGCACGGTGCGGCTCCCCGTAATACTCTGCGTAGCGTTCTGGATTAGGAATTCTGAAATCAGAACCGAGGTCGCAGAGGATCTCCGCCTTCGAAGAGAACTCCTCAAACCGCGACTGACTCTTTCCATGCGGCAAGCCGATAAAGAGCACATCACACGGCTCCAGCTCCGCACTCGAAGAGAATTTCAGCTCGGTAAGCCCCCTCAGGTTTGGGTGCACAGTCGTGACGGGTTTTCCGGCAAGACGCTCACTGGTGACCTGCTTTACCGTAAACTCTGGATGAGAGAGCAAGAGGCGAAGCGCTTCTCCTCCAGTGTATCCCGATGCTCCGATAATGCTGACCTCTTTCACGACACTTCCCTAGCTTTTGAAACAACGTAACGGACGACCTCCTGCGGAATATTCACCCCGGTGGTCTCAATAGAGTTTCGAAACTCCATCGTGTAGTTCACTTCGTTCACGAGCAATCCATCAAGAGTTTCAAAGAGATCTACGGCGACGATATCTCCAGCGACCGCAGCCGAAGCTCGAGAGCAGAGATCCGCAAGCTCATTCGTTACCTCATACTTGGCAGCGACTCCCCCTCGTGCCGTGTTCGTAATCCAATGGGGCGACGTGCGGGATATCGCCGCTATACACTCACCTCCGATCACAAAAGCTCGGACATCACGTCCTCCGGTCTCAATATACCGCTGGATGTAATACACTGAGTGGTGATACGAGCCGAGGATCTTCTTGTGCTCGAGAATCGCTTCGGCTGCATCACGGTCGTTAATCTTCGCGAGAAGACGTCCCCACGACCCCACCGCGGGCTTTAGCACCACGGGATACCCCATGCGCTCGATCGCTTCGATGGCCGAGTCTTCCGTATACGCGACAAGATTGTCCGGAATCGGAATGTCTGCTTGAGCCAGTGCAAGAGAGGTGAGCAGCTTGTCACCACAGATCTGCGCCGTATCAAAGCTATTTACCGTGTAGGTGCCACAGTCATTATAGTACTTCAGCGTGTGAAGGGCGCGAGAGTGGTTGATACACCGCTCAAGGATGACATCAAACGGTCGTTGTTTTTCTTTGATATAAATTATAAGAGAAAGATCATCGATTCTTTAGAAAGGAACAC
>JALEGQ010000173.1 GCA_022763385.1 bacterium | reverse complement strand
TCGCTGAATGGTTACTTGGGCTCTATCCTGCAAGCCATCTCCAGATGGCGAACCCTCCGAGCACTGATATTGTGGCGCCCAGCAGAAGCACAACTCCATCCTCGTTGGTGAGGGCAGCGGAAATACAACACAGCGCTGCGGCAGGAACAAAGACGGCTCCAGGTAGTACTTCCAGTGGTGGCATTGCGAGGGCTAAGAGAGCGCAGAGGATGCCGATTCCATTGAGAAGTGGCGGGGTAAAGAGTTTGTGGAGCCGTGGGCGAAGCACCTTTTCTCCTTTCTCTAAATACGGCTTTATCTTTTTGTTGGCTTGCTCGAGTTTCTGACGTTGCACACCTCTTTCTCTCAATCGCTTTGGGAGCCACGGAGATTTACGGCCAAGTGAGAGTTGGAGAGAGATACAGAAAATGAGCACCCCAAGAACGGTAGGGACAAGTGGAATTGCTCCCACAGGAGAGATGGCGATGAGGCTCGGGACGAGAAGAAGCGGGCCGTATGATTTTGAGGCAAAGGCATCTTGAAGATCGGCAACTACCACCTCCTCACCGTCTGTTTCCTCGAGTACCGTCTCTACTACTTCCGATACCGTTCTCGTCTCTGAGTTATCTTTGCTACCCATCTGACCTTCCTTCTCTGGCCTGGGCTATAAAAAATAAGACCACCATCCAGCTATTCAGATAATCGCCCGCAAGAGGCTGAGATTCCTCGATATTAAGGCACTTTTCACTCCGTACTTCAAACTGAGTATGCATTCACGTCTTTACCGAGTTCTTCTGAATAGCCAGAATAAGACTCTACGAATAACTGAATGACTACACCTGATCTTCGTCATCCCCATACGCTGTTTTTCTCGAAAAGCGGAGACAGGGATGAGGGACTTCTGTATCCTCTTCAGAGTTTCGGTACCCATTCACGCGCCTTCGAAAGATGAGAGAACCCGATGTATAAGCGTCGAGCAGAGAGTTGGCCAAGCAGCCTTGGCAGCGAAGGACAAACAGCGGTACAAACAGCGGCGGTACAAACAGCAGCAAAAAACTGAAAGCTTACGATTTTCGTATGACATGGAGAATATTTGGTGAACGAAAAAATCTTGGTCGTTGAGGATGAAGATCTCGTTGCGGACGATATCATTGAGGGGCTCTCTGAGCTCGGCTACGAGATCGTTGGAAGGGCATCAACGGTAGAAGGAACACTGGATCTGGCGCACGAAGAGGCTCCGGATCTCGTGCTTATGGACATCAACATTGAGGGAGACGGTGACGGAATAGAAGCCGCTGAGGAGTTGAGAAAGAGAGGTATTCCCGTCGTATTTCTCACCGGAGCAACGGACGGAGAAACACTCCGTCGTGCGAAAGTTACAGAGCCATACGGCTATATCATCAAGCCCTATAAAGAGGTGGACCTCAGGGCGACTATCGAGATTGCCCTGCACAGCTCTCGTGCCTCACGTCCGAAAAACAACACCCCAGCGACGCCAGAAGCGAAAGAATCGGAGGTGCATCCAAGTCGATCTCCCTCGGCACAAGATCCTTCTTCCAAGGAAGCGTTTGTTTTTCTCTCACGAATACAACAATTTCAAGGTCTTACGGAGGACCAGCTTCAGCATATTGCCGGCCATGCTCGGATGAAGAGGCATGAAGCGGGAGAGCTTGTTCAGTTTGAAGGAGAAGAGCTGGACTCGGGCTTTATCGTTCAAGAGGGAAGAGTTGCGTTCCTCAAGAGCTCACCGTCGGGCAAGGATCTGATCGTGGAGCTTCTTCCCCCGGGGGATGTCTTCTCACTTCTCGTCTCACTTAATCGACAGCCGTTTGCGTATTCAACCCGGGTTCAGGTAGAAAGCTCGCTGATCTGGATTCCTCACGCCCCGCTGTATGAGGTCTTCGATCGTTCTCCCCAAGTAGCGCGCGCCTGTTTCGGAGAAGTTTTTGGGCGGCTTCGGAGGGCTCATGATTTTTCTCGTCTCCTTGCGCATGAAAAGGTGGAAGTACGGATAGCCTCTGCATTGGTGAATCTTCAGCCAAATTTTGCAGTGGAGGAGGGAGATCGAGAGGTCATTCGGATGACCCGCCAAGAACTGGCAGAGCTTACTGGAACGACACAGGAGACCTGTATTCGGGTTACTCGTGCGTTGGAAAAAGATGGGCTGCTCGATCTGAGTGAGAGCAGGGCCATTAAGATTCTCAATGCAAAGGGGCTTCGGGAGGTCTCTCTTGTTGATGCGATATGATGGCCATCATCTTGACCAGAGCGACGGTCAGTGGTGCTCTATGTTCGGTAGGGTGAGTCCGAAAAACTCTTCGCGGCTCACTTCTGATACGAGAATTATATATAGGCTTTTCCGACAAAGCCGAGTTACAGGAGAAACGACATGAGTACCATAGAAGGCAGAGCATCAACTCTTTATTCAAAAAGATTTTCAAGCTTCTTCATCGCGTTTTTCATCTGCCTTGTCGGAGCGACCTTTGCGAGTTGCGAAGAGAATCAAGGCAATTTTGAGCGAGCCGGAGAGAGGATGGACGAGGCCGCGGACTCGTTCAGCGATTCATTTGATGATGCATCCGATAGTGCCGGTGATGCCCTCGAAGACATGGGGGACGCCATTGACGATGACTCTGACGATGTGGCTGATTCGGTAGGGGACACCATCAATGATACTTCTGACTCTGTTACGGACGCGATTGATGATGCCTCTGACGAAGCAGAGGATTCGATCTCATAGTTACCATTCGTGCTGGCTCTTCCTCCACAAGTGTGGTGGTCGGGGCCAGCATTGCTAACTATCTGTTTCGGGAGTGATGTCTTATATTTTTCGTTCTCGTTTTCATCTCTCTGCATGCTCTTGTTACTTTTGCTCCGCTGCTGAGAAGTGGATGGTGGTTCGTTCGGATATGGGATTTTCCACGAATTCACCTTCTCGTCATTGGACCGATACTTCTGGCGCTTCTTTTAACGCTCAGTGAAGGTGACTTTTTTCTCTCTCCTTTCTTCTTCCTCGCGGTAGGTGGAAATCTCGCTGCGAATGGATTTAACCTTTGGAGAGTCTTACCCTTTACTCCCTTCGTCTCACAGGAAGTACCGCGGTGCCACTTGCAAGAAGAAAAAGCATGTAACTCTCCCGTTTCTATCTTTATTGCAAACCTTCTTGTTTCAAATAGTGAACACGACCGATTCGTACGGGAGGTTTCTCAGGTCTCTCCAGATATCTTGGCCCTTTGCGAGCCGAATGACCGATGGCATGGGGTCCTCCAAGAGCATTTCGGAGAGTTATATCCTCATAAGATTCATGAATTTCGCGAAGATGGTCACGGAATTGCCCTGTGGTCGAAGCTGCCATTTCGAAGGGCAGAGGTTCACTTTCTCGTTTCTAAAGAACGTCCGTCTCTCTCTGCTACCGTTCTTACTCCTGAAGGAATAGAGTTCGAATGCTGGGTGATTCATCCCGCACCACCCGCTGTGAAGCTCAAAGATGGCTCGCGGAAAGATAGCCGACCTCGTGATGCAGAGCTGCTTACTCTTGGGCGACGGCTCCAGGAGATCTCTCTGCCAGTGGTCGTAGCAGGAGACTTTAATGATACCGGGTGGTCGCGTACGACAAGAATGTTTAAGAAGCTAAGTGGTTTACGAGACCCTCGAGTGGGAAGAGGGTTCTATACGACCTATCCGGTGGACTATCCCCTTCTCCGATACCCTATAGACCACGTATTTGTCTCCCAAGATATCGGCTTGAAAGATATTTCACGCCGGGGAAAGATCGGCTCGGACCACTTTCCCTTCTTGGTGTCTTTTCAATTCTTTCCTCATCGCTCAAATCCTTCCGGAGAGAAGGTTGAGGAGGTCGATGTAGAGGGCATCGTAGAGCGAGGAAAGGAGCTCGGAAGAAAGTACGAAGGACGAGAAGACGGCTGAGAGGTGTCGAGATCTGATGAAGATCATACGCGAGCACTTCGAAAGATCCTAGCCTCTGGAAAGGTAATAAGGAGGGAAGGCCAATGAACACGCGTAACTCTGAGTCACAGCATCCACCAGTTACGGAGGGAGACAATAATCTCATGTCCGACCGTTCTGCGAGTTGGGCATACACCATTTCCATCGGATTTGTTGTTCTGTTGGCAATTGCCTGCGTCGTTTTATATGGAATTCTGTAATCTTTCCTGACACTTCATGACAACCTGGACCTCCCTCTCGAAGTTGTTCGCGCTCCCGAGTAACGGAGCATTTCTCTACGGAAGGGAAGGCTTTTGATAGATCTGAATCACTTGCTCAGTCCAGCTTACGAAAATGCGCAGAATGTATCGGCAGATCTGATAGATCTGGACGGGGTGGCTGTATCTTCAGAAATTGTAGGGACTATGCTCTCTGGGTAGGAGGAGAAATGGGAGAGATGGCTCCTGACACAGGAGTATACCCCAACGTTGCATCACAGAATGGAACGGAGTTTCTCGAGCCGGTTTTTGACATTTATGAGATCTTTCGGCTCAGAGATGTGTTGAGCTGCCCGCCACACCATTTCGGCCTGCTCTCGAAGAGCTCCTTTGTCTGCCTCTCTCTCTGCGGATTCAGCGATAGTGAGGAGTGCCTCCAGAACTCGAATGAGAACTGGTACTGAGGTACTCGCATTCTGGCGGATCTGTCGAAAGGCGGAGTCCAGAGCAGCGGGAAAGGTTACGGAGCGTCTCTGAATGCGGACGATTCCACCTCGATCCCGAAGGAGGTCCTCGGGATACTTCTTCCCAGCGAGTTCTCGGAGGATAGCCCCGAGACGGTCAACGCACTGTATTGCAGTGAATGGGTCGTTGATTCCAGGTGAGAGGGAACGGACAGCAACTTCGACGAGTTCACCGAGAGCACACTCAAAATCTTGCCGAGGGGTTCTTCTGCATCCGACAATCACCATCTGATTATAGAGGCGGTCAAGCCGATCATCGCCTTCACCGGCGAAGTTTATGATATACGCGAGCGGCACACCCTTAGAGATGAAGTCTCCAGGTCTCTTTGCGACGAAGAGAGAGATGTTCTCCTCAACAGCAAATGAGAGCAGGCCCTCGTAATCTATCGCTTGAATATACCCCTCTTGCCGAGAAACCAGAGGGAGATTCTTTCCGCAGATATCAGGAGAAGAGATTTCTTCTCGAGTCTCGTTCGAATCTTGCAGGGCCTCAGGATAAAGTCGGTGAAGAGCAGAGGAGAGATCTCCTGCAACTCGTTCAATAACTCGAGGTGCCTGAATCGTTAGAGCGATATTGTGAATTGTCAGAGTATCTGATGTGAGATCTGCTGATATTTTTCATACTATTTGATGGAGGAGAATTTTTGACCGTCAGTTAATCTGCAAATAT
>JALEGQ010000172.1 GCA_022763385.1 bacterium | reverse complement strand
GTCTCACAAAAATATTCCCCCTCCCCCACACAACCCCTCCCCCGTCAAATAATTACCCCCCACGCTGGGGTTACTCTACCGTGAGCACTTCGACGAGGAGGGGGGCGAGTGTCTGCGTTGAGCGGGAAGAGTTTTCATCCCCGAGTCGCACCCGAAGACGGCCACGGGCAACCACCTGCCCACTGATCACGATCCGAACGGGCTCGTCTACCTGAGACGAAAAACCGTGATTCGCCCCTGGCTGTGAGAGCAGCATCATCTCGGTTCGTCCAATATCGCTCTCTCCAAGTTCGTACAGCACGGGGGTCATTCCACTCGGAGAAAGGGGACGCTCGTCACCTTCTCCAACAACCCGTACCCCCCACTGTGGACTCTCCCCTGAACCTACTGCACACAGCTCTCCCTTCATCCACGGCTCATCGTGCAAGAGGAGGCTCGCATCACGCACTCCGCCGAAGGAGAGTGGAAGGGTGTTCCCGACGACGAGCTGCTGCCCTATCTCGCTCGGAGAGAGGTAGGTTCCCCCAAGAACGAGTCGCAACGGCAATGTCTTGTCGGTGGTAGTGGGTCCAGCTCCCTGCACCGCCTGGGCAATCCAAAGCTCTTGTAAACGGTGGAGTATCTTTTCCCCGAGCCCAATCTCAAGAGAGAACGGCTCCCCGTTTGCTCGAAAAGAAACAGTAACTCCACCGGGAAATTGTTGTCCTGAGAGAACTCGCTCACTCTCAAAGCGAAAGTCGGCCTCCATCTGACCACTCCACGACCGCACCAGCGTAGAGAGGAAGCGACGGGCAAAATACTCCACCAAAAGGTGCTTTGCGAGCAACGGCGCCTCTGGGATGTATGTTCGCGACACAAACTCAAAGAGTCGAGCATTCACCAATAAACCAAGCTCTTCACCGTGAAGACTCCCAAGAAAGAGAGATGATTCTCCGACCGGAAGTTGAAGAACGGGGCGCACTTCCCCCACCTCAATATCCAGATTCAGAGAGTGAAAAATCGGTTGCCAGTGAGCAGAAAAACCGGGGAACCACTGCTCCGGCCGACACCGAAGAAATCCCTGGGAAAAGGTCACCTCTGATTGCGAGAGAAACGGGATAACTTCTTCCCACTTCCACGGAGAAAGCTTGTTGGAGCCACCTCCTTCAGCTGTCGCGGTATCACTCACTCCCTCTCCTCACGACCGATCTTTCTCTGTTGATGGAATGGACCCCCCTTCCGCTATTCGCTCCCCCATATCTTCGAGCGCCTGGCGAAGGTGGTGACCTGCCAAAACATTTCTCAATTCGGGATCTAGCTCAGCAAAACTCTCTGCTGCCTCAGCGAGCTCCTCTCCCCGAACCGCATCGTTCTCGAGATGGAGAACGGATTCATGTCCGTCAAGAAGCACCCCAATACTCACGAGCGCTCGCTGGTGCGCTGCGAGTGTTCGAAACTTCTTCAGGCTCACGACTCTCCTCCTCTCTCCGACAGTCGATCTTCACCGTGACGTTCCGAAAGCGATCCGAGGGGAAGCCCCGGCGAAGCAAAAGGAGAACGCCCTGCCCCTCCCCGAGGGGGATCCTCATCCCGCTGAGGCGACGTCATATAGCCGTACCAATACCCACCAAAAAGGCCAGCGCAGCCAAAGAGGAGTACGGTTCCAAAGAGCGAGAGCGCCAGGCCAAGATAATCTTCCCGGGCGACTCTCCAGCCGAAGAGAAAATCTTGGAGGGCAACGGTGGACTCTTCTGACTGACCAGCAACTCCCTCCTCTCCTTCAGGTGAAGCCACCGGAAGCGGGGCGAGAGAGATGTGGATCCGCTCCCGAGAAAGTCCAGGGATAACAGAACGAATAAGATTCTGCACCTCCTCCGCCGAAATACGCTCTCCAGCCGCAGTCTTCAGCACCACCGAGGCACCGTGTTCGGAGCGTGAACGTCTTCGAGCCTTCTTGCGACTCTCTGGCGCAGATCCTGTCACTGCTTCTTCATCAAAGGGATCTTCTTCTGCCCGGAGGAGAGAAGAACGCCCTGGCGTTCGTGGAAGGCGGTCCGCATAGAATTGTACGACGACCTTTGCAGAGATCACCTGGGGGAAGTTCTCGAGCAGAGACTCAATCTGAAGCGACTTGGCGTGGTCAAGGCGCATGGCCTCAACAAGACGAGAATCAGGAAGGAATGAACTGGAAGAGAGACTCTTCGTAAATGCCTCTCGGGAACGCTCGGGGACCCCCGTTTCGTGAAGCACCTTGACCGCCTCTGAAAAGAGACCCGTCGACACGGCGACCGTATACTCGTCCGATCCCCGTCGTTCTCGCTCAAAAGAAGAGGCGATTCCCCGCTCCGAGAGTACGGCAACCACCTCCCGAGCCTGCTCCTGAGTCAGGTCCTCAGCCACCGGCTGTTCTGAACAGCCAGTGAGGACCGTGCTCCACACAGCAAATAGTAACGCGAGTCGCAGTAAACCTGTCATCCGAATCCCGAGCGAGGTAGACCTCTTCTGTCCACCACAGAATAGTATCTCAGAATATCCCTTCTCCACGCAAAGGAATACCCCTCAAAGCGCCGCCGAGAACGAGCGCTGCCCCCAAGAAGGAGCGCTGCCTCCGCCTCCTTGTGATGTCACACGAAACGGTTCAGGTGCGCTGCTTCAGACGCGGATGCCTTCTCGGTGCTATCTTCGCCGCGGCACGGGAAGAAGGCTGACGAGAAACTCCTCATCACCGAAGCGAACGGAATCTCCGTGCTCGAGCCGCACGGTCTCTTCCTCACGCTGATAGTTGTCATCATTTGCGCCGAGCAGAAATACACCGTTCTCACTCATGAGATCCTGCACCAACAGACCTCTATCAACCGAGATAGAGACCAAGGCATGCGGGGTGGAGACTGAACTGTTCTTCAAGACGAGATCGTTCTTCTTCAGTGAAGATCCGGTAACAAAGAACTTCCCTTCACGAAGCTCAAGTGCCTTCCCATCCCGTTCCTTGAAGCTGACGAGCCAGCCAAAGAGCTTTCCTTCCTGAGTCCCCTTCTGAGAGAAATCTTCAGAAGAAGGAGTTGCTAATGCATGTTTCATAGTCACCTCATTATGTGATCCCTGTTTATCCGTTCCCGAATCCTGTCCTTCACGTTCCGAACGAGCTCGTCGTGAGCGAGGAGGAGCAAGATCTGGTCGTTCTCTTTTGCGGTTTGTTGAGGATCCGCCGGCTTTTCCCGACCCCTCTTCACCCTCCTTGCGAAAAGAGAGCGTTCCTTTTCCCTTCCCGGATTCAACGGTCAGCTTCGGTCGCCGATCTCCCTCTCTCTCGCTCTTCTCTACGGATTTCTCTTGCTGAGCATCCGATTCGTCTTCAGAAGGGCTCGCCTGAAGGACCTCCTCTGGAGACTCGGATTTCCCTTTCTCGGACTCTTCCTCAGAGGACTCCTCATCAGCATCATCCTCACCATCCGAATCGTCGAAATCACGGAGGTAGTCTCCCAGTGGGTCAACAAAGTCATCTTCATCGTCATCAGAAGATTCATTATCTGAGGCTCGCTGCGAATCGCTCACCTTCCCTCCTTCCTCAGGGGCAGCGACATCGCTCTCTCCAGCGTCTTCCGCAGAAGCATCTCGCGCCAGCTCCTCATCAGCATCCAACCCGGCACCACACATCCGACACCGACTCGAGACGGCGGGGACAAGACTTCGACACGAGGGGCATCGGACAAAAGTTAATTCAGTACTATCGGTGGCCATTCAGTGTTCTCCTCACGAAATCATATGTTCTGAGTGATAATCGGGATAAAAATTTTCAGTGCGAGTACTCCAGCAAGAAGTACGAGAAAAAGGGTAAAGAGCACCGCCAACCGTTGGTGTAAGCGCAGCGCAAAGAAGCGGCGGCGGAGCTGAAGAGCACCTCTTCTCCCCCTTCCCGAAGATGGCTTCTCCGCATGTGATCGAAATTCGTCAAGCGCCTGCGTTTCATACGGCTGGAGCTCTTGAGACTGACTCTCATACGAGTGAAGATCTTGAGACTGAGGTGACACCCGCTCACCATTTTCGAGATCTCGAAAGGCATCGGCTTCTCCCTCTGATTGCAGAAACTGTCGCTCATGGTCCTCGGTGAAACAGACCGCAACGGTGATCCCTCCACCAAAATTGAGCACGCAAGGAGTCCGCCCCATCTCGACCGACTCTCCCTGACTCAATACACCGCCATCGTAGGCCAGCCCGTTCAGGCTGAGATCGGTGAGGGTCAACTGCTCTTCGCCTGGAACCTCACCGAGCAGCTCAACGGTGCAGTGCTTCCGTGAAACGTGCGGAGCCCCGAGCCACATGTCGCTGGAGGGTTCCCGACCGATACGCACCGTCTTGCCCTCAGGCACGACGAGTCGCTGTGGCCGAACAACCTCCGAAAGCGAGACGAGCATCGGATATCGCTCTTCGGGGATCGCTTTGAGATCAACCTCCGAAGTCTCTCGTGGAACTTCCATATCTGCCTCCCTGTCGAGGAGGTAGGCTACCACACTCCGCCCAAACACCACGGGCTCTTTTGCCGGCAACGGAGCACTCCCGACGACCTGTTGACCCGAAACATAGGTCCCGTTCGTCGAGCCAAGATCTCGAACCACGAATTGCCCGGGGGATCCATCAGCACTCGGAGAGATCTGCGCATGCCTCCCGGAGACATCCCGCGCGTCGAGCCGCAAGTGACTCTCCTTATCGCGACCGACCAGGAGTGGGGTATCTGCTGCGAATGAAAGCGTTATCGGATGCTCTCCCCTCGTCGTAATTGCGGGGAGGTGCGGCGCAGGTTTTTCACAAGCTCGACGGAGTGTCTGGACAGAAGACCGATCAAGCCCCTCACCAGCACCAGCGGCGCCGATTACGAGATCAGAATCGAGGGCGGTAATGTAAATCTGTAACGTCCCGAGATCGAGCAGCGCCTGCTCTTCGTACACCCCATCGAGCGCTTCCGGGGTCTCCACCTTGAGGTTCGAGTGCACCACCACGGGCAAAGTTCGAAAGGAACGGCCAATTCCCCGAAAGAGGTGCAACTCATAGGGGAAGGTAATGAGCTCACTGATCACGACGTGCGAGTGATCGCTCGCGCCAATAACAGCGTGAGGTCGCTGCACAAACACCGTCTCGGAGTCTGCGGAATCGTCAGCAAATGTGATCTCAAGTGAAAACATGTCTTCGCTTTGTGCGTTCTCTTACCAGATACTTGTGCTCTTCAGCACCGACGGGCGATAATGCCATCCGTCAATACCCTATTCCATTCGGGAAATCTTCTCCAATTGCTTCTCCATTATCCTCGCCTTCCTCTCGAAAGATCTCAATGGTTGAGCCATCTACCCCCCGCCGGATGCCCCTGTTATGGAGTGCTTGCGCGGCCATGAAACAGAAAAAAGGCGGGTCTTTCCGACTAAGAGTCTGATTTTCTAGGTATTTTTCGTATTTTTTCGTAAAATTGGTCGAAAAGTTCACGCCGATGTCACCGACGGCCCACCGTACGTATCAAGATTCCTCGGAAGAAATGAGCAGTTTTCTCGCATGAGTGCATCTCATACGAGAGAAGATATTCCCGCTAAGGAAGAGCACTATGACGAACAGCCCTGCATCCGAGCTAAAAAAGATTCTCATTATCGATGACGATATGACCGCGCTTGATATCGTCGATTTCCTCTTTGAGGACAAGGGGTTTGAAGTAGAACGGCGGGCCGACGGCGTTGCTGCACTGGAATGCGTTCAGGCCGCAGAGCCCCACGTCATTCTCATCGACCTCATGATGCCGAAGATGAGCGGTCAAGAATGCGTCAAGGAACTCCGGAGCAGAGGCATCTCAGTGCCCATCATCGCGTTTACCGCAGTAGACGATCCCGAGATTCATCTCGAAGCCGAGAATGCTGGATGCAACCTCGTGCTGACGAAACCGTGCAAACCTGCCCTGCTCGTAAGTCACGTCGAAAAACTGATGGAAGGCTAACCGTTCTTGTTGTGGCGCACCGCAAAGATGAGATTTCCAACGATCAGTTCGTCTCCTCCGCTCAAGGGGTAATCCCGCTCGGGATCAAGCTGTTCCGAACGATTGAGGAATGTGCCGTTCAAGCTCCCGAGATCTCGGACTAGCATTGAATCTAAAGAACACCGGATCACCGCGTGCTTCCGCGAGATCTTTGCATCGACATCAACCTCATCGAGATCTACTTCCGGAAAAGAACCGGTCTCCCGATCCCACCGACCAACAAGATTGGTTCCCTGCCGGAGAGGAAACTCCTTTCCCGCGCCGGTGCCGTTCTGCAAAATAAGGGAGATCTCAACAGACTCCATACCAGTCCTTGCTGTTCCTCAACGGGAGAGCAAAAGCTCCTTGCTCTCAACTTCTCTTATCGTCCCCTTTGCACCCCAGCTAGAGCGTTCACCAAAAATAATGGCACGAAGTGCCGTTGTTTTAGAGGAGCGATATAGAGCACAGAAAGAGAACTTTCTCCTCGAAGCTCCGAGTCGTTCGGCCGCCAGATACATCTGAAGAGAGAGAGGTGAGACACCGTTTCCCTTCTCTCTCGGAGGAGGTAGCTCGACAAAAGGCAATGATTTAAGCCACTTAAAGATATTTGCCAATTTGCAGCAAAAAGGGTCTGATAACACCTTGTTCCTGACGGTGGTCCTAAAAAGACCGTACCGGAAGAGATAGCACCCTCCACCGGGAGCTTTTCAGGAGGCTTCGGCTTCGTGAGACACCGAGTGGAGAAAATTTTTCGTTTTTTTTCGTAGTATTACGAGATTACCGGGTGGGAGAGGTTCCTCATGAGAGGAAGCAACACCGACATCACAAATTTCCGATTGAACTGGAAGCAGGCGGTCTACCGGACGCAACGTTCGACGATCATGCTCCGCCAGCCTTCGTATCCCCCGAAGAGCGTTCGAGCAAGAATGGCACTCCATTCTTCGCCGACACCGAACGTTCGCGGACGGGGAGAGATGCATCAGGTGTCGATGTCAGTGTCGCCGTGGCCTCCTCACCCCTAAAAAGGGGTATTATGACGCAGAAAATGCTGATCAACGCGATCCATTCCGAAGAGTGTCGGATCGCTATTACTGACGAAGATCAACTTCTTGAACTCGAGGTAGAGTCGAATGTTGGCAAGAAGTTAAAAGGGAATATTTATCGCGCTAAAATCGCTCGGATAGAACCGAGCCTCCAGGCCGCCTTCCTCGATATCGGAACGGAGCGAAATGGATTTTTGCAGATCAACGACATCCACCCCGCCTACTTCGAGAGGCGTGGGGGATCCGGACCATCTGGCTCTCGGACAAAGAACTCAAAGGGGAGAACCGGAGGAAAGCGAAAGGCCTCAATTCAAGAGGTGCTGAAACCCGGTCAGGAACTGATCGTTCAGGTCGTGAAAGAAGAGCGTGAGATGAAAGGCGCTACCCTCACCACCTACCTCTCACTTCCCGGAAGGTACGTCGTGCTGATGCCCGGAAGCGATCGTGGTGGGGTATCGCGAAAGATTAGCGATTCAAAGCAACGCTCTCGTCTTGCGGCACTCGCAGACGAGCTTGAGATCCCCTCCGGAATGGGACTCATCATACGGACCGCGGGCCTTGACCGCTCCCAAGCAGAGCTTTCGAGAGACCTCACCCTCCAACTCGCCCTCTGGGAGAAGGTCCTTCAGAATGCGCAGAGCGCCTCCTGCCCGTCGGTCCTCTACAGTGAGGGAGATCTCGCCACTCGAGTTATCCGCGACTACTTCACACCAGAGGTAAGAGAGATCATCATCGACCACGAAGAAACCTTCCAACGGGTCAAAGAGTTTGTTGGCCAGGTCATGCCGCGGTACCGCTCTCGGGTAAAACGGTATGACTCGGATCAGCCGATCTTCGCGCGACACTCCATTGACGAGCAGGTATCTGCCACCTTCAAGAACGAAGTAAAACTTCCCTCGGGAGGAGCGATCGTCATCGACACTCTTGAGGCGCTCGTTGCGGTGGATGTGAACTCCGGGAAGGCCACTACCGGCGGTGATATCGAAGAGACCGCCTATCGGACAAATCTCGAAGCAGCCGATGAAATTGCTCGCCAACTCCGGCTCCGTGACCTCGGCGGCCTGATCGTGATCGACTTCATCGACATGCTGAACCGCCGAAACCGTACCGATGTTGAGAACCGGGTTCTTGACGCGGTAAAAATCGACAAGGCGAGAGTTGAGGTCGGAAAACTCTCAAAGTTTGGACTTCTCGAAATGTCACGACAGAGACTCCGAGCCTCGCTCTCGAGCCAGAGTCATATGAAGTGCCAACACTGTGATGGAAGTGGAAAGGTAAAGAACCATGATCTCGTCGCTCTCGAGGTGCTCCGCAAGATTCAGAGCGCGGTGATCGTCGGAAGGGTTGGGCTTGTAAAGACCCGACTCGCTCCTGCAGCGGCCCTCTTCCTCTTAAATGACAAGAAGCAAGAACTTGCAGCGCTCGAGCAGGAACACGGAGTCCGAATCTTTGTGCTCGCGGACGGACGACTCCGAGCGGACGAGTATCAATTCGAGATCGAAAACACATCGAACTCATGAAATCTGCATTTGCATCTTGCGGCATAGTTTTGCTTTAAGTAGTTTAAATGACCGAGAGTTCAGGTTCTCCTAATGTTCGAGGTCGTCCGTGTCTGCAACTGCCAAAAAGCTGCCTAAAGAGTTTGTTTTGGGGGAAGAGTCGCTTGCTGAGATAGTAGCTCGCCCAGAGGTCGCTCCGATCAGGAGCTTTCTGGAAGAAGGGCAAGAGACAGTCGCCCCGGAGAAGGTTCCGTCGGAAGAGCGCTCCCTGGAAGGTGAGCTTCAGAGGGACCTCTCACGACTGGTCGCACTCGTTGCGAACACCCTTGAAGCTCACTCTTGTTTTTTGCTTCTTCCAGAAGAGTGTTTTTTGCTTCTTCCAGAAGAGTGCTTTTCGCCGGAGAGCGCCGGAAGTGGGCTGATTCCGATCTCAAGTCACACCCTCACGCCACATGCTATTCCGAAGCGGCAGGTGGTGATCGATTCGGGGCCTCTTCACTGGGTAGCCAAGACCGGAAAGTCACTCCAGGTCAGTCCCTTTGAACAGAAATCCTCGGTGCTCGGCGTATACAGTGCCGATATCCCGCTCAAAAGCTTTGCGGCGATTCCGGTTCGCGTGCCGGCACGAATCTCTGACGGAGCGCTGTCAGCCCACCTCCCACAGGGAGGGGTGCTCGCTGTTGACAGCTTAAAAGCCTACCGCTTTTCACCACTTCAGTTGAAGTTGCTCCGTGAGCTCGGAATCCAAGTGGAACGGATCCTCACCCTTTCATCTCCCTCTTCCCTCCCCTCTCAGCTCACCTTCCAGGACGAAGAAGAAAAGAGAGACCTCGAGGCTGATGCGCTACGCAATCGGTGTGAAGAGATTCTTCAGCGATCCCCGAAGAAAGATCTCTCGCTCCTCTCGTTCTCCCTCTCATCGGCTCACGCCCCGCTTCCGAGAGCCCTCTTGAGGCTTTTCCCACGAAGAGAGCTCTTACACGTCGGAACACGGCTCACTCGGGCATGGGAAGGCGCGGTGCAAGCACTCCAAGAAGCTCTTCACGAAGAGCCCGAACAGGCGGTGTATGCGGAGCGTGGCGAACTCTCGCTGCTCGCCCGAAACCGACGGCTTGACGAGCTCTCGGTACGGTTTGAAGCGCTCCTCAGCTTCAGGCTCAAGCGAGAACTCCGATACCTCTCCGAAGATGCCTCGGAAGCATTTTTCACCGAGCTCTTCCAGAGCCTCGTGCGACACGAACGCACCCCGTTTCTTGAGCTTCACACCTCAAACGTCCTCTTTTCTCACTGGCTGTGCAGCCTCCGTGACAGTTTCTCTGGAGCGCTTAAGTTCTCTGGAGTGCTTGAGGGAAGCACCGATCCTCTGGAAGATCACCGTTTAGGGGAGGAGATCTCATCATGACTTCAACACTCTTTCCAACCGGACTCTCAACAGAACGGGAAGATTCTCGCGAGCGGGTGCTTCGCCCAGGAGTGATTCGTCAGGGACGAAAAGAGCGGTGGCACGGAGATCTCTCCCGCAAGATGCGGAGGGGTTTTGGCGGGGTGCTCTCATCGGACCTCGCGATGGATCTCGGCACTGCCAACACCCTGATCGCGGCGAAGGGGCGTGGAGTGGTTCTTAATGAACCATCACTCGTCGCCTACCACCGAGACACCGGAAGACCGATCGCATCGGGGATAGAGGCCCGTGAGATCTTTGGTCGTACCCCGGCCAATATCGCCGTTATTCGCCCACTCAAGAGCGGAGTCATCTCAGACTTCACCCACGCTTCGGCGATGATCCGTTCATTCCTCAAGAAGGCGATGAACCGGTTTCACCTCCTCAAGCCTCGGGTAGTGATCGGGGTGCCATCCGGCATTACCCAGGTCGAGAAACGAGCGGTGATCGATGCCGCGCACTGTGCTGGCGTGCGACAGGTCAAGCTCGTTGAAGAGCCGATGGCAGCCGCACTCGGTGCCGGACTCCCCGTCAGTGAACCGGTAGGAAGTATGATCGTCGATATCGGTGGTGGGACCACAGAGGTAGCGATTCTCTGCCTGGGAGGAACGGTCTACTCGCGATCTATCCGGGTAGCAGGCGACGAAATGGATGAAGCGATCCAACGATACCTCCGGAGACACTTCGGTCTAGAGATAGGACTCTCCGAAGCAGAGCGGCTCAAGCGTGAGATCGGCTCAGCCTATCCGGAAACCCATCCGAATACCGGCGATCAGCTCATCCGCACCTCTGGCAGAAATATCCGCACCGGACTACCCCAACAGGCCAACGTCTCAGAAGAAGTGATCAGGGACGCCCTAGCAGAGCCGATACTCGCGATTATCGACTCCGTAAACACCGCCCTCGAACAATCAAACCCGGAGATAGCCCACGATATCATGACCCGCGGGGTGTACCTCGCCGGAGGTGGCGCACTGACCCGAGGACTCACCGAACGGCTACACCACGACACCCGCCTCGCCTTTCACCGAGCAGACGACCCCCTCACCTGCGTCGTCCGCGGCGTCAGCCAGGTCATGGAAGAGCTCCCCACCCACGCAAACCTCTGCATCACGTAACCGATACTCTACGGGCTCAACGGAAGCTTGAGAGTCCGAAGTTTCATCTTTGCCAATTGAGCTACTACCAACCCAACCGCTTGAGCTACTTTCACAAAACTCCCCATAAGTTCTCGAACTGAGCGTGATGTATCCATTTACTTCCTCCTTCTTCCAATGCTCAGTTTAACGTACTTTAACTACCTTTCCTTTGAGGTCTACCTGATGAAAGCCAAAGCCAGTAAAGAGTGCAGAGAAAGCCATGTCACTTTGGCTTTCTCTGCGTTCACTCAAATCTTGTATCCGACATGAACGACATTGTTCTAAATGGCGCTCCTGAAATTCCAACTCTTCGGGTGCAATATCTCTTACCGTTGAAAAAGAGACTTCCTTAAGTTGAGCGGTAACACCTGAAGCACGGTCACAATCCTCAGGCTCAGGCCTAAGCCTCTTAAAAATTTTTCGAGCGAGATCGCCCGGAAAGTGAGCCACTTTCCAGCGCATCCCGCCAACGACATCCACCTTCGCATCCATAAAATCCTCCCAAAAGATACACCAGGACGATAATCAGGAAGCGATTTCTAATCAATAATTGTTATTGGTGTCGAGGGCATAACATTAAGGATGGAATTGCGTCGTAAATCTCTAAGCACCTGAAAGGACTAAACGGTCCTGTACGTGAGAATGAGCAGCAAATCATCCGCTCTTGAACCTTAGCCGCCGAGCGCCGTGCTCTTCGGGAGGCGGATAAGGTCTATAGAAAGGTAGTGTGAGGGGAAAAAGTACTCAAGGGGCCAAGCTTTTTGTGTCTGCTCCAGGTAGCTTGCTGACATTTGGGACATAGCGATTGAGGTTTCTCCTCACCGGTAAGTAGTGGCTCTCGGCACGTTTCCTATTTGCCATGAACCCGAAGACACACCTTCAGTTTTTTCGGGAAACAGGACTCCTACCTTTTGCTGAAAACAAGGAGATTTTCTCTCTTCCGATCTCTGCTGCGCAACATAAACTCCACTCCACACTACATATCAGCGTCAAGCAGCTCAACGGGAGTGCTCCGCCTTGGAGCTTTGGGAGAATGCAAGTGAGAGAGCGACCTTCTTCTCCTCAGATGAGGGCTGTGATGACGACGTTGATTCAGACCCCTAAGCGAAAAAAAGCGTAAGACGAGTATCGAGCGCTTCTGGCGGAGGGCTTTTCAGAGACACTCCGCAGACGAGCCGAAATTTTTCGCTATCACCATTGCTCACGTACTCGTCGAGGACGTCGAAGCAAAGCCCTCCGCCAGAAGTGCGAACACCTCGCGACTTCTTCACATCAACGCTCTATCAAGCATGGATTCACCGGGGGCATTTCCCCTGACCCTAATTGATATACCCGAACTGGATTCTCAGATTACAGGCGTAGCTCACGCACACTTCTTCTCGAGAGCATCAACTTTCTTTTCAAGACGAGAGACTTGTTCGTTAGAGAAAAGATACTCCTGCTCCCGCCTCTCATCATTCTGATACAGCCCTTCCAATTGACCAGAGATCATATCGAACCGTTCCTTCATCTCGTCACGAAGCACGTCGACCTCATCACGGAAGAGGAGGCGTAGAGCATCTAAATCTTTCTCATCGAGTGCCATGAGTCGAAATTATACCTCAATGAGACCTAAAATCAACCATTACTCCAAATCCTTACCGCCGCACTGTTCGATCATCTCTTCTCCCGAAGGCACACCTTCAGTTTTTTCGGGAAAAAGGACTCCTACCTTTTGCTGAAAATAAGGAGGTTTTCTCTCTTCCGATCTCTGCTACGCAACATAATCTCCATCCGACACAACATATCCGCACCGAGCAGCTCAACGGGAATACTCCGCCTTGGAGCTTTGGGAGACTGCAAGTGAGAGAGCGACCTTCTTCTCTTCAGATGAGCGCTGTGATGATGATTCAGACCTCTACCCGAAAAAAAGCGTAAGACGAGTATCGAGTGCCTCTGACGGAGGGCTTTTCAGAGACACTCCGCAGACGAGCCGAAATTTTCCGCTACCACCATTGCTCACCTGCTCGTCGAGGACCTCGAAGCAAAGCCCTCCGCCAGAAGTGCGAACACCTCGCGACTTCTTCACATCAACGCTCTATCAAGCATGATTCGCCGGGGGCATTTCCCCCTCACCTCACAACACCCGACAGAGCGCACTCACCACCTGCTCAATACCATTCGCCAACATCAGCCCAAGAGCAGACAGCGGTGGAATCGGAAGAACAGCGAGGAGGAAGGCCGCTGCTCCGCCGTAGAAGCAGCAACAGAGCAGGAGCGGAGCGAGAAAGAGATTTCCGAGAGGAGCCAGAAGGCTCCCCCTTCCGGTGTGAAGAAAGAAGACGATTCCCGTTACCACGGTGGGCAACACTCCGGAGAGCAACCACACGGAGCAGCGTGAGAGCGCCTTTCGGTGTTTCCACCAGTTCACAAGAGCAAGAGAGAGCAATGCGGAAAACGTTAGTTGAAATCCGAGCTCTTCTCCGATTCCGGGCCAGAGCGAGAGCAGCAGGAGTGCGGTCAGGGACAATCTGCCGATCGGAGCGCCGAAGAGGGACAACGCCCGACCGCGGGCGAGGCACAACGAGGAGAGAATCCCGAACACCCCATAGAGCGTCACCGCGATCGCCGCTCGAAGAGCGCTCGTGGGCACCCCAAGCGCGGTGACGTACCCCCAGATTCCAAGGAGTGCAAAGAGCTCTGGAAAGAAACGTTGCCAGAAGAACCCACGCTGAAGCGTAAAGAGTGGCCACACCATCACCTCTCCCAGCCACCGGAGCAACACTCCGAGCGCCACGATGTGAAGACCAGAGACCACGAGCAGGTGCGTAATGCCCCACCGTTGAAAGCGCTCCTTCGTCCGGCGGTCGATCTCATCCCCCTCCCCAAAGATCATCCCACGCAGCACCCCTCCACTCCCGTGAGCAGAGAACACCGTCCGGGAGCGATCCACCGTCCACGCTCGGAGCGCCGTTCGAAACGGAGCGGTGTTTTCAAGCTCGTGAGAGAGCCAGTGCACCTCGCACCGTCCGGTCGTCCCCCGTCGGATGGCGGCTCTCTCCCACCGAGAGAACGGCCGCTGGTAGAGCGAGACACGAACAACCCCCCGATGAACCGCCCCGAGCCGAAGCTCAGCCCCGTTTCGCCACGGGAGATCTTTTGCAGTGCAGGAGAGCTGTGACCCCAAGCCACCCAGAGGAACCGGCCGATCATCCGGTGCAACCGAAGATACCAACGCCGTAAAGCTCACCGCGCCCGCCCGTCTCCGACGAGGAAGAGAGCGCACCCGGATCTCCGCCGGCACGAGATCCCGACGCTCAAACGCCGGTGGCACCGCTGATGCCATCCGATAAAACGAAGAGGTCACGAAGAACACCTGAAACGCGCCACTACAGAGGAAGAGAAGCGCCAGGAGTATCGCACTCCCCACCTTCCCCCTCCCCACACCGCACAAGAGAAGCACCGCTTCCCCAACGAGCCCCCCTCCACAGAACCAGAAGAAGGCGCCCTCACCTCCCCACCCCAACGGAAGGAGTTGCCCGAAAAGGAGGGAGAGTGTGATGATAATTACGGCGCTTCCTTCACCCTTGAGAGATCGCACCGCTGTTATGAGACGTGAATACATATGAACCTTCCCCTTCCCTTTTCGTCCCAGAACAGAAAAAGTTTCCTCTTTTCTCATCGCACGGTGATTTTTCTTCTTGGAACGAGCTTGATGGTGCTCTCTTCGTGTCTCTCCGGAGGAGCGCCCTACCAACCGAGGGACAGCGCCCTCCCCAATAGCCGGCTTGCAACACACCTGGCAGAGCAAGAGACGGTGAGAACACTCGCAGAGAGGTGTCCTCAGGTCGAGACTGAGGAGATTCTCGCCCCACTCAGACGGGTCACCCACCGTCTCATCTCCTCCGACCGAACGACAGGAAGGCACCTCACCCCTACGATCCAGCTCCTCTCCTGCCGAGCCCCTTTCGCCTTCACCCGCACGAACGGCACCGTAGTCCTCTCACTTGGCATCCTCCGACGGACACGGAGTGAAGCGGCGCTCGCCTTTCTTCTTGCTCATGAATTCGGGCACCTCGCCCTTGGACATCTGGAACAGACCCGAGAGGGCCTCACTACCGAGCTCGAAACAGACCGCCGAAGAGAAGAAGAGCTTGCAGCAGATCGCTATGCCCTCCGCCAGCTCATCGCCGCGCACTACGACCCGTGGGCAGCTACAGAGATCTTCCTCGACCCCCTTCTCCTCTCCCACAGAGAGCCAACACGAAGGAATGAGGGGAATAGGAGCCATCCCGGGCAGGATGAACGGGCACGTGAGATCACCACCCTCCTTCGGGGGGCTCAGTGGAAGGGACCGGGCACGGTCTCATCGCGGACATTTCTCCGGTTACAACGGGCAGTAAGCGCCCTACTTTAGCTCGTCACCACTCCGCTGGTCGGCAGGGTGTGCTGAAGTGGTATTCCGGACATTGCCGAGTCCGAGATCCCCGATCATACGACCGGCCGCCGCGAAGGACTCAGTAAAGGCCTCTTCTGGCGTCGATCGGTTATTCCAATACTGTTGCGTTACCGCCGCATAGCCGAACTGGTTGTGGAGATTATCCCGTGACTTGTTCACCTCAGAGCGGAACTGTCCGCCCATCGGATCAAAGAAATTCGCCGCCTGACGGGTCGCCCGTCCCGGGGTATCGAGCATCCCCGCCATCGCATACCCGAGCGCATCTTCCGGCTGCTTATCTGGAGCGAGCATTCCTGGAGAACCGCCGAATACCGCAAACCGACCAGCCCGATCAGCGGCGTAGTCAGCCATCGTATTGTAGTTCTCCATCGCTGCGGCAAAGTTCGCCTGCGCCATCGTCCGCTCAGAAGCAGAGCGAATCCCGCTCGACATCTGGTGATGATAGTGCCCATCAATGGCGGCAGCCCCACCCCGAGCGGTGTGCTCGTTCTGTCGCGCGGTCGTGGTTCCGATTCGTTCAAGACCGTACGCCGCGTTTGCCACATTATTCGTCGTATCGACCGCCCACCCGGCGGCATCCCCCAGATTACTGAGCCCAAAGGCCTTGGCAAACCCATTCTCCTTGAACGTTTCATAGTTCCGGAGGTTCCCGGCCCTATCACCGGCCCCTTTGGTATCGGCATGGATGGCACTCGTCGTTCCCTGTCCGGCAGCCGTGTTTGGACCTCCCCTTGGTGCTGAATACCGGTTTCCCTTTTCATCCATCGTCGTCTGAGTTGCTGCAGAAGAGCGGGTCGTATTGACGGGCGTAGAAGCCGGTTCCGGTGTTGCCACCGGCTCCAGCTCGGTTTTCAGTTCACCATCGTTTCCAATGGCTCCAGTGCCCCTGCCATCCGTGCCTTGCCCTTTTGAGCCCGCAGTTTCTGTCTGATTACTCCCCTCACCAGGCTGTTGCAACCCAGTGGCACTACGCAACTGTTGCGACTCCCGTTCCCGGTCCTGCGCTCGCTGCTGCTCCGCAGCCCGCTCGATCTGATCACTATTCCCCGCCTGCGAGTAAGCCCCCTTAAAGACGACATCCATCGCCTCTCGGGCCTTCATCGCGTAGTTATTCGCCAGCGCATCAGCATCCGTCATCCGTCGCCCACCGGCTTCCACTTGACCCATATGACTGCCGTGCAACCCGTGCATCGCCGCCTGGTTCTGCTGGTCGAGCGCCTTGTGGAGTAACCCCGCCGAGCGAAAGCCCTTTGCAGAAGATTCCTGACTGACGGAGGCACCCGTCTGCTTAATCCGGGTGATCTCTGACCCCTTAAACGATGCATCCGCGGCAGAAGCCGCCTTCCCGGCTGGATCAGCCGCTATCTTATCCACCATTCCAGCGACCCCAGACTTGGCCCCGAGCACGAGCTGCCCAGTGACCGCCGGGATCGCAAAGTAGAGTGCCGACATGATGTAGATGTAGTACCCATTGGCGAGATCGAGATCGAGTGAAGAGCTCACGAGCAAGCCGAGATCAAAGAGTCGGAGCGACGCATCAAAGGCGCTATCTGAAACTCCCGGCGCATTCGGCGTCACATTCGTCGCAAAGACATTCAGGCACTCTCCAAACTCCGGCCCCACACACCGGCCCGGTCCCTCGGTGAGGATAATCGCAGGCTCGTTCGTCCCAAAATTTCCCTGTGCACAGATATCGGCCGGGAGGAGACCATTTCCCTGACGACAAACAACATCATCAAAGCCGCCGTAGTTACTCATCTCGAGGATACGGTCGTTGATCAACCGACTCGAACGCGCATTGGCCATCATCGCCCACAGACTCCGCTCGAGGCTTGAGACCATCGCAAAGCCGAGATCCCACAACTTCACCCAGACGAAGAAGCTCATCCAGGTGATGATCACCTTATTCCACATCGGAACGAGCATGATGATACAGACGAGGGGAAAGGCGAGTGAAAGTACGTAGAGGAGGATCCCCTGCACGTACGGGATCATCAAGGACCAGGTATAGACCTCTGCCGCCTTCGAGACACTTCCGATCGTGGCGTTATAGAGCTCAGAATCCTCTATCACCGTGGTCGTCTGATCTTTTCCGACCTTGACGAGCTGCGGCAAGCGGTCCAGTTCATTCCGAAAGAGGTGAGCAAGGATGAGGTTATAGACAAACTGGTACTGAGAGCTAATCGAGAACCCATTACGGTGCTTCGCCGAACACGCCCCCCCGTCACTAAAGGGGATATCCCACCCATAGAGAATGTTGTAGGTAAGATCCTCCGGATACCACCCATCAACACCCCCTTCACCTCCGCTCTGAAAGCTCTGAGAGAAGATCAACCCCGCCTCATACCGAAAGTAGAGCAGGAGAACATAGAGATACGCGTCGCAACTGATCTGATCACGAGAGAGGATCTCATTCACCGCGTAGAGCTGGGGATCCGGCTGCCGCTGTCCACACTGCCGGCTGTTCCCCGTAGGGGACCAATCCACCGATCGGAGAAAGCTACTCCCGTTCGCGTTCGGCTGGTTACCAAGCTCATCCACGAGCAAGTTCTTGAGCGAACTTGGTGTAGGTACTACCGCTCGTGCAAGCTCTCCCTTGAGCCGTGCATAGTACCGCGAGACCCCCGCTCCGCCCGCCGTGACATCCTGAAAGAAAACGCTGTCGGGCAATCCACTCCCCTCAAAATTCGCCGCTTTCGCGAAGTCGGAGAAATCAATCGCCTTGGTGAGGTGATCCCCACACTCATTCACGATAAAACGGGCAAAAGCATCACGAGCCTGTGAATTGGTCAGTGCCGCCTGGGTGATATTATTCAGATAACTCCACTTCGAGTTGGTAAACGCCGAGTAGTGCACCTTCCCGTCACCACACTGCTCATCGGACTCGATAACATTTCCAAAGTAGTGCCCTGGAGCATTACTCTCCAAGGCGACGTTCGTCCGCTCCGTATCGACCCCTCCGGTCCTTTGATACGGATTAACCTGAGAGAGTGCCCCCGTCCATATCGAGAGCTGTCGGACCGTATCACTGATAAGAGAATCGAAGAGCACAAAGGGCTGTGAGACCTCTACCGTCCCATTCGGCTGAGAGAGCGGCGTTGTTCCAGGACGAGGCCCATTCTCCGCATCGAAACGAATAATCCCCCGCCGAGCAACACCGGAGTTGACGGCTCCCGTCTCAGCCAACTTCCACACTCGCTGCTGATCCTGAATGTACGGGCCAACCATCCATCCTACCCCGTGAACAAGGACAGGGGTATCGAGCATAAAGTAAAAGAGTGCCGGACTGATAAAGAACCACACCCAGTTCTTTGGCGGTTGGCCAAAAGCCATCATAAAGATCCCCATCCCTCCCGCAATCGCGTAGAGCAAGATGGCGAACTTATCGAAGCCGTTGTGGATGTAGTACAAGATATCGGCCTGCGCATAGTAGCCGAGTGTTGCCCACGCAGCAGAGATCGCATGAAAGGTCGAGCCGAAGAGGATCCACCGGTTACAGGTGGGATCGATCGGGATACTCTCGCCGATCACCTGAGCGGAGAACTGAAAAATAAAACTCGTAAACTGAAATGCATCAAAGAGGTTCACGAAGCACCTCGCTTTCCCGCCTTAAACCGGTCCGAGGAACGGATCTCCTGCAGGTGGGCTCGGAGATCTGCCCGAAGGTGAGAGAGCTCATTACTCATCTCTGCCCGCAGCTGCGTCGAAGAGAGCCCTCCCCCATCAGGGAGTTGAATTGAGACCAACTCCTTCGCTACCTCAAAGAGCTCCGGCCACCGCGTCTTCCCATTTCCCTGTCGGATCAGCTCGTTTCGGAACCCCTCAATCGTCTGATAGGTGCGCATCTCGGCAAGGGTGACCGCATACCGATAGAGGATCTTCGTGTACTCACTGACCTGTCTTCGCCCGAGCGTTGGATTATCTTCATCAACCCAAAACTCCTCCTTCTCGGGCCAACTCGGTCCAGCCGGACGGTTATACTCGATCAGATTTCCGGGCAATGCCCAGTGGAGTGGCACCTCATACGGCCCCTCAAACTGCATGATATCACCGAGCGCCACCCCCTCGAGTCCCGCTTTGCAGTCTCGCTCTCCCTCCGCATCCGGTGGGGTCTGTTCGAGACGGAGGATCTCGTCGAGTGCCTGAACATCACCTTTCGAGAAAGATACCGCATCAGCGAGCTGACTCATGGTGGGATAGCGCACTCCACCCCCGGCATTTGCACTCGAGTGCTCATAAAAACGTCGACCTCCCCACTCCAGATAAGAAGGAAGCGGAAGAGCAGAGAAGAGCTCCTGTGAAGGCCAGAGAAAGAGGTACTCTGGGGGGAGGATCAGCACACCAGGCGTCATCACCACCGCTTCACACCCCGGCATATTGACTCCAAGCCCAGGAACAGAGATATCTTGCTGAATCCAGGTCGCATCGATACGGGCGTTCCAGAGATCGCACCGAGCGGTCAGCCCACCACCGGTTGCCGAACGAGCCATCTCGTTCTGGCGGTTGGACCAGTTACACATCCGGTACCCAAGGGTCTGCAGCGAACCGTAGATATCTTGGAGGTACTGGGCCTTGAGAAGGTTAAATCCGCTCAACGGAACAAATTCGCCGGTGGCATAATTCCCACTGACTCCGGAAAAGTTGCCCCCATTCGGTCGCCAGAAATTCACCCACCGCGTCTCGGGCATGATCGGCTGCTTCTTTCTCTGTACGAGGTTCAGCTCCTGTGCAGCGATCGCATCCCCGTCGGTAAAATTAAGGGTAAGCGGGGGGGTATGGTCGAGAATCACATTTCCAAAGTACATTCTTGCCCAGTTCGTACGAGCAACCTTCTCGTGGTTCGGATATTCAGAGAGATTCCAACCATCAACCACCATTGCAGGAGTCGGGTCAGGGTCATAGTCCGGTGGAACAACATAGTGAAAGATCCACGACCAGAGAGAGGTTTTAAAACAGTTTTCACTGGGTCCCGTAGCACTGAACAGTTTACACTTGTCCCTCGCCACCGAAGCCCTCGTCAGATCCGCTGGGCTTTGGACTGTGAAAAGCACCTCCTCAACTTCCAATGGGAAAGGTACATCTCTCTGGGTTGCAGCAGAAGCGTGGGTTTCTGGAGTGGATTCCCAATCGCCGCGTACAGTTGAAACCGACGCTTGCGCCGTAGAAAAACCTCCGGTACACCGCTTAATCGCTTCGATATTCGTACGTTCATCGATTCCGAAGGTTGACTGTCGGAGAAAGGCATCCTTACAGCTAAAATACTGTGTTCGAAGAACCTCCGCATCCTTGCGATTCTCAATCTGTTTCAGATAGAGCTCTTCCTGCCCGAGAGTACCCTGTGCCCCCTCATGGGCCTCCATATTCGCAAAATCAAAGGAGCTCAGCGCCGTAGAATCAGTGAATCCGACGGCATTCGCAAATACACTGATCGCCGAGGTAAAGATATTTGAAGACAGTGACCGGAGCATCGAAGAAGAGTTCAACACTACATTCCGTCCCCGGGTCGAATCACCACCGAGCGGTATCGACTCCTCACTCTCTCGGAGCGCTTCGTAATTCTCCTGTGACGCTGGGATACCGGCCTGGCTGTGGCCACGAGAACTCGGGCTCGAGCTTCCAGATTTTGCGACTGATCCCTGCCACGGGTAATCCCCGTAGACATCAAGGGTTGGTCCTTCGGCTGACGCTCCCCACAACGGAAGCATCGCCATGGTCATTACCAAACTGAATCGAAAAACCTCTCTCACCTATTCAATCCTCCGACCGTGCATCAACGAGAAGAGCTCCTCATAGAATGAGCTCCGGCGAATACCTTCGAAACGGTACTCCTTCTTCAAGGAAGGAATCTCAACCACCAACAACGGGAGCGAACTCGGCACCTCAGCATCGTGGTGGAGATACTCGATCCCGTCGCCAACGACCCCAGTTCTCCGCTGAAACCCTCGGAGTTCATCCTGAGAAGCGAACTCATGTGCCCGCACCGCAAAGGTGAGTGCCTCACTCCGCTGGGCGGCTCGGGCGATCTTCTGCAACTCACGAGCAGCAGTCAGCGAATCCTTATGGTCAGTAACATCAACAAAGAGAGTCATCGACAGCTTGCCATCGAGACTCACCGGGGTAATCGGAGCAAACACCCGTCGAAAATCGGCGCGGTGTTCCGGCTCACGGAGAAGTTCGTCTTCGGATGCTCCTCGAAGCGGAGAGATCGCTCGGATGCGGTGACGCTCAGGAAGGGCGAGGATAAACTGATCCCACTCACGTTCGCGGGCCTCCTCTTCCTCCTTAAGAGCCTGCTCAACGTACTTGCTATACCGCTCGAACTCAGGGTCTCCGGTCCATCCCTCTCCATCAGAGAGTCCCTCGACCTCCATCGCCTTAGCGATCATTCCGGTCAGATCTCCGATACGGTTCTTAAAACCAGCGAGGTATCGCACATGTTTTCGGGCAAATTGAAAGGCGAGCTCTTCATCTCCGATCTGCATCGCCGCGTGAATCGCCTTAAACGGCTTCGGGGCAGACTGCTCCGGAACGATCACCACCTCTCCCTTCGGATCCCCGTACCGCGCGATAATCGACTCGCGGGTCTCTCCGACCATCTCTGGCTCCTTGTTTTTTGGAGTACTCTCTTCCTGCGGCGTCTCGGGCTTCTCGGCCGTGGGCTGGAGCTGCGGAGGGAGCTCCTCAGCCTGCTTTTCGCCCCACCCCCTCAAGAGGTGAAAGTGTTCGGTCGGCTCTGCGATATCTCGATCCCACATCCGCTTCGGTTCTGCAGCATCAACGAGTCCAGGAGAAAATGGGGCGGGTGAGGAAGGAGATGACGCCTTGACCGTCACCCGATCATCAGCAGCAAGCGCTCCAGAGAGAGCACCTCCTATCCAGAGAAGAGAGAGAACACCGAAAAGATGTGCACACCGAAACATGAAAAAAACCCGCAATACTGAAGAAAGCTCTCCCCGAAAACACCGATCCGGAGAGTCCGTGCTCTTCTCCAAAAAACCAGAACACCACCCCAGAAAACATTTCGGAAACGGGTGCTCTAGTAGAGTTATGGGGTGAATTTTCCCGAAGGTATCCCGAAAAATTTTTTCCCAAAAATTTTCCAAAAGCCGTTCTCTTTCTGAAACAGATCCGTTAGGTTGTGAGGCGGAAAAACTCAAAAAACAAGTAAAATCAACATGATGTCTCAAATCTTCGTCGTCGCTGTTTTTGTCAGTATTTTTATTGGAATCCTTCTCGACAAAGTCGACAAGACACTCCTCGCCGCAGCCGGAGCGATGATCTTGGTCCTCTCTGGCGCACTCCCCTTTGAAGCCGCCATCCACGCGATCGACTTCGACACGATCGGCCTACTCCTCGGAATGATGGTATTTGTTGAAGGATTGACCGCAGTGGGGGTCTTTCGGTGGTTCTCACTTCAGCTCGGTCTGATCACGAAGGGGAACCCGTTGATCATCTTCCTCCTCGTGAGTCTCTCGACGGCCTTTCTCTCGGCCTTTCTCGATAACGTAACCACCGTCTTAATCCTCGCGCCGCTCATGATCTCACTGACCCAAGGAATCGGACTCCCCCCGAAGATCTTTCTCCTCTCGGTGATCTTTATGTCGAATATCGGAGGCGCGGCAACGATGATTGGAGACCCACCGAATATCTTGATCGGTTCACAGGTGGACTCGCTGGGGTTCGTTGACTTCCTCCAGTTTATGACGGCTCCAGTGCTCGTCTCTATGGTACTCATCACCCTCTACCTGAAGTTTATGAAGAGTGACGTCATCCGGTCACGGAATGATAATCTTGGATGGCTCTTTACGAGCAACCTCATGCTCTCCGACATCCGCCATCAGGCCCAGTCGTTCGTACTGCCTCGCGCCACCCAGATAAAGGCAGGCTTCGTCTTTGCACTCGTTATTCTCGGGTTTTTGCTCCATCCGGTAACCCATATTGAACCGCCGGTTGTGGCCCTTACTGGCGGAGTACTACTTCTACTCCTCTTCCACAAGGAGATCGACCTCCATCACCTCTTTGGAAAAGTTGAGTGGCACACCCTGCTCTTCTTTGCCGGACTCTTTATCGTCGTCGGTGCATTGGAGGAGGTCGGGGTACTCGAAGCGCTCTCGCATGTGCTCGTCTCTCTCACCTCGAACACCCTGACACTTATCCTGATCGTTCTCTGGTCATCAGCAATCTTAAGCGCGCTCGTTGACAACATCCCCTTTGTCGCCGTCATGATCCCCGTCCTCAAGGACCTCCTCGAGCAGGAACCCTTTGCGAGTGACCCGAAGAGCTACCTCCTCTGGTGGGCGCTGGCGCTCGGAGCATGCTTCGGTGGGAACGGGAGTATTATTGGAGCATCTGCCAACGTCGTCAGCGTCGGGATCGCGCAGGCGAGAGGGATCTCCATCTCCTTCCTCGAGTTTGCGAAAGAGGCGCTGCCGATCACCTTTATTACGATCGTCATCTCCTCGATCTACCTCATCCTTCTCTACACCATCTAGGAGCGTTTTTTTCGAGTATACCTACGGAAGCGGTAATAGCCATGAACACACAACTTCTCAAAACGATGAACGAACAACTGCTCTCTCTCGACCGCACCTATGGAGCGGACGCCCTTGCGGCAGACTTCATCCAGGCGCTGCGTGCCACCCTTGAACAGTACACCGGAGAAACGAGCCAAAGCGCCCTTCAGAGTGGACTTGTTGAGATGTACCACCTCCTGCTCTCTTCACGACCACGCATGGCAAACCTAATCGACGACCTGAGAAAGGTACTCCTTCACACGAAAAGAGACGCAAACTTCTCCCTCGCCTCGATACAAGCAGAGCTTCAGCGACTCTTTGAGCGAAAGAGAGAGCGCCGCCAAGAATCAGTTGCCCACGCCAAATCACTCCTGGACCAGAGCCACACGATCCTCCTCCATTCGTACAGCAGCACGCTCAACATCCTCCTCAAAGAGATTGCGACTTCCCATCCGACCGATCCCCCAAAGATCATCCTCGCCGGACAGGAACCGCACAAAACCGAGCGAATGATCGCCCTCTTGCAGAAGCACGACCTCCCCTACCGGGTCGTCTCAGAGTTCGCCATTTCCCATGTCCTCGAAGAAGTCGACCTCGCCCTCTTTGGAGGCCTCAGCCTCACCAACGAGATGCAACTCATCATGGGCCCCGGATCAGCGAGCCTCATCTCCCAACTCGAAGCAGCAGAGATCCCTCGATACGTCCTCCTCACCACCAATAAGTTCAGCTACTGGGAAGAAAACACCGCCCCAAGCTTCACCGAACTCCGAGAGAAGAAGACCCCCACCGCCACCTACATGAAGCAGGTCTTCTCCCACGACGTCCTCCCCATCGCCCAACTCACCGGCATCATCTCAGAAAAAGGAGTCCACACCCCCACCGAATCCCAAGAGCTCTTCACCACCCTCCGCGCCACCTTCCTCCAAGAAGAACAAGAGATCGCCCCCCTCTCCTCTGGTGCACCCCAATAGACGATTGGAAAGGGGTGAAATCGAGAGATTCATCGTCGTCGAGGTGGGGAGAATGGAGTGGATCGTCGAAAAGAAGAAGTTCTTCGACAAAGAAGAACGTACGCCGCACGAGTATTCGCTCAAACAGCTCTTGTTATGGGTTTTTGAGGGGATTTCCCGATCTCCAGACGGATCTCTCCTGTGAGTTCGGAATTAGTAGTTG
>JALEGQ010000171.1 GCA_022763385.1 bacterium | reverse complement strand
TACTACAGCGTCCCGACCGAGTTGATTTTTAACCGTCTGGAGAAGGTTCGTCGGAGTGCCCTCGTGTCACTCGGAGAGGGCGAGCGGCCAGGAATCGTGGTTGAGCCGTACCCAGAGTACTGGCCTGACACGGATGAGAAGCGCCGAACATTTCTCGCCGAGATTGAGTCACTTGCTCGCTCTCACGCTCTCACCCGAGATATTCGGTGGTTCTTCTTTCACCCGAATTTTCCGGTTGATGCCCGGCACAATGCGAAGATTTTTCGTGACCAGCTCGGAGTGTGGGCGAGAAAGTACATGCAGAAGCAGGATGCGGCGTAGGGCGTGAGGCGACCGAGGCGGGTATGGAGAGAGGTGCCGGAGAAGAAGTGAGTAACCGACAGGATTCTCCCGGTAAGTGTTTTCTCGTTACTGGGGGCGGCGGTTTTCTGGGCAAGGCGCTAGTGAAGCGTCTCATACTCGATGGTCATCGGGTAAAAAGTCTCTCACGGGGTCGGTACGAAGAGCTCGATTCGCTCGGAGTGGTGACGTACCAGTATGATCTTGGCTCTGAGGCTCCTCTTCCAGAGGGCGTTCTCGACGGGGTCGAGGGTGTATTCCATACGGCAGCACTCGTAAAGATGTGGGGACCGCGACAGGCGTTTGTTCAGACAAATATCGAGGGCACGCGGCGCCTCCTCGATGCGTGCCGCAAGGCTGAGGTGTCGCGCTTTGTCTACACGAGTTCTCCGAGTGTTATCGCCGATGGGACGGATCTGAACGGAGTCGATGAGAGTTACCCCTATCCACGCCACTTTGAGGCGTTCTATCCCGAGACAAAGGCGGCGGCGGAACAGATCGTTCTCTCCGCCTCGGATCAAGATCTTCGGTGTTGTAGCCTCCGCCCACACCTTATTTTTGGCCCTGGTGATACAAACCTCATCCCGACAGTCGTTCAGCGGGCGAGAGCGGGGAGCCTCCGGCGTATTGGGCGAGGAGAGAACCTCGTTGATTTCTCTTATATTGAAGACTGTGTTGAGGCGCATATCTGTGCGATGAGTGCGCTCTGCCAACCGTCATCGCCTGCTGCTGGGCGAGCTTACTTCGTCAGTCAGGGGGATCCCTATCCGCTCTGGAGGTGGATTGATACGGTGCTAAAGCACCACAGTCTGCCACCGGTGACAAGAAGTATCCCGTATCCCGTAGCACGGAGTATCGCTGCTCTCCTCGAGTTCTGTTCGAAAACCTTCCCCTTTCTCGGTGAGCCGAGGCTCACGACCTTTCTCGTGAATGAGATGTATACGAGTCACTACTTTGACATCGGAGCGGCCCGTCGAGACCTCGGATATGTTCCACGGTATACGGTGGAAGAGGCGCTTGCCCGCACATTTTCTCGAGCAAGCACTTCCTCCTCCGGCACCGAAGTGGAGCCGGCTGACGGTCGTGCAGTGGGCACTTAGGGCTATCAGTTCATGACGAGCCCACCGGTGGCACTATCCCAGTGGTAGGTTCGTCCCGAGCCCTGAGGGTGCTGAGCCTTTCCCGTAAAGGCCGTGGCAGAGGCTATCATATCGAGGGTGACCCCTTGGGAGAGCCCTGATACCCCCGGAAGGAGGGCACACTCTTCCATCTCGCAGCTCAGATACTGTTCTGTATCGAGGAAGTAGGCCTCTTCGGCGATCGAGACGTTCCTGAGATCGCTCAGCGCTCGAAGGTCAAACCCACGAGCCCGATATGCAGTGTACTCCGGGAGCGCAACAGCAGTGAGAATCCCCACGATCGTCATCACCACGAGGAGCTCTACCAAGGTAAATCCATTCTTTTCCATCACAACATTCCTTTCTCAAAAAAACAGGTTCACTCTCTGATCGGCCACAAATGAAATTCTGTGCGTAAATAGTGAAAAAAGTTTGGGGCCCCCTCTCAGGGCTCAGATGGAGCGTTCCTCTCTCTTGCCGACCGTTCTCCTCCGTTGATAAGCTCTGGGCTCGAGATATCGTTAACTGTAATCGAGGAGACTCTCTCTATGCGTATATCAGCACTACTTACTGGTTCACTTTCCGCCGTTGCACTTCTTGTCGTGACGAGCCTTCCCCTCTCTGCTCACGCTCAAAACGTGGGTCGGTGCGGCTGGGGATCAAAGCTTTTCTCTGGACAGAAGGGGCTTGTGCCGCAGGTGCTTGCAGTGACCACCAATGGGACTTCTGGAAACCAGACCTTTGCGATGACCTCTGGAACCTCCGGCTGTACTCAGGATGGGGTGGTAAAGTCGAACTGGAAGACAGCCGCCTATATCGATGCGAATATGAATAAGTTTGCTCGTGATGCGTCGCGCGGAAGTGGGGAAGCGGTGACTTCTCTCGCAAAGCTGCTTGAGATGAATGAAGCCGATACCGAGGTTTTCGCTCGCTCACTTCAGGATAACTTCTCAAAGCTTTTTCCGAGTGAGTCCGTGACCTCACAAGAAGTCACTGGAGCGCTCAGAGAGATGCTCGCTGCAGATGCGCAGCTCGCTGCTTACTCTGCAAACGTATAATAGGCTGCTTGCAATCTGTTATGAAGAGAACGGGGCCTCTCCTCAAGACATGGCGAGGCTCTGTTCTTGTTCTTTTTTTCTTCCCGCTCGTTGCGTTGGCTGGTCCGTCCAGCAGGGAGCCGCTCTTTTCCCCTGATGAGCTCCTCGAAATCTCTCATCACCCACAGTGGCATGCACTGCTTCACTACGAACCACACCTCTTTGGTGGGGTGAAGAGTCGGATAGATGACCCGAATTTTTTTCTCGCTCCTACTGGTCAAGAGGATCCCGCCGCAGAGCTGGAGGCCACACTCGAACTCTTTTTCGGTATTGGGAGCTCCCCTCCGGAGAAGGTAGAGGGAGAGATCGCACCTCGGTGCCGGTTTGTCGCTCGGTATCACTGGCTTCGCTCACTGCTCGGTGAAGAGCGCTATGGGGAGGAAGAGGGGCTTCCCTGTCACCGTTTTCGAGAGTGGCGAGATGCTATCGCCCCGTGGGGGGTCACCATGGTGTTCCCTTCTGCTTTCGTGAACAGCCCGGCAAGTGCCTTTGGCCACACCCTTCTCCGGATAGATGCAAAGGACCAAAGCGAGTCGAGCCGTCTCCTCGCGTATACCGCGAGCTATGCTGCTGCTACCGGTGGCGAAGATCCGATT
>JALEGQ010000170.1 GCA_022763385.1 bacterium | reverse complement strand
CGTGCAGTACACTTTCGTCCTAAAAACTCGCCCAAAGCCCCAATCTGCACTACTCTTGTGGCTCTACGAACAAATTTTTATGCAACGTTAGGGTAGAATCAACCCCGTCGTATAGTGAATTCAGTCGCTGCTCAAAAACTTCAAAGGTGTATCGCTCCTCAGCAAGTGCTTGGGCGGCCTGTGAGAGCGCGGTCCTCCGCTCTGGAGAACGTACGAGACGAGCCATCGCCTCTCCAAAGGCCTCCTTCGTGGGAGCAGCGAGTTCTGCTACCTCCGGCGTGAGGACCTGGGTGTGGGTGGGAAGCTCCGTAGCGAGTAGGGGCACTCCGGAGTGGAGGTATGAGTACACCTTCATCGGGGTGTTGTTTCCGAGTATTCGTGGAGAGGTGAGGATATCGGCCTGGAGGAGGTAACTGCGGAGGTGGGATACTGGACGGGGGCCAAGCAGTTGGAGTCGCCCTTCTGGGATGCCGAGTGCAGATCCTTTGGCGGTGTAGTGCGCGATATGCTCCTCTGATCCGCCGATAATCAGGAGAAAAGTCTCGGGAAAGTGTTCTTCGATGGTGTGGAAGGACTCAACGAGGAGGTCAATTCCCTGATACCGTTCGAGATTTCCGACGTAGAGGATCACGGTCGACGAGGGTGCGATACCTGCCTCGGAGCGAAGATCGGGCGGAGCAGAAGAATCTTCTTCCGGCGAATTTCCGCCGTAATTCAGGAGTGAGATATCCCGTAAGATAAGGGTGCGTTGTGCCCCACCATCTTCGGCGAGCACGGCGAGTGCATCACACACTGGAACCACCGCGAGGCTTCCCCGGATGGCGAGCCCTTCGAGCCACTGGAAGAAGGGAAGGAGAAAAGAGAGCCAGGAGAACTTCTCGATGAGTTGAAGTGAGAGGCTTGAGTCCATATCGTAGATAAAGGGGATCCCCGTGCACCATTTGACGATCAGGGCCATAAAGACGGACTCTTCCACGGCGTGAATGACCTGGTACTGACCGGTGCCCCGGTGTGACCAGATCTCGTGCAGCACCGCGATGAAAAAGAAGATATCGGTATAGACCTTCTTCAGTGAGAACCCTGGTGGAATACTCCCCACTCGCGGCCACGAACGAACCCGACGGTGCCGCACCTGAGGGATCGGAACATCCTGCCCCTCTTCGTACGTCATCAAGGTCACGGAATCCCCCGCCCGAGCCGCAATCACCTCAGCCGCCAACCGCACCGCAATCGGTGTCCCCCGTTCCTGATAAAACGGTTGTGGCGCAAGGAGGAGAATCTTCATGGGGAGAGAGTATAGCACGCTCTGAGCAGGGCGGAAGGCGCCATGAGGGTTCTCAGTACTCTTGAATCTTCGAGCCCTCAAAATGAATCAAATGTCATAGAGAATCCATTTTCGAAGAGACCGCTATGGCTGACGAGGAAGAAGAGAATACCGAAGGGGGAGAAGAGGAGCCCAAGAAAGGGAGTAAGATGCTTCTCATTATTATTGCGGTGGTGGTGTTGCTCGTGCTCGGTGGTGGGGGAGCGGCGTTCTTTCTGCTCGGAGGTGAGGAAGAGAAGAAAGAAGACGGCGAGCCAGTTGATATCACCTACAAGACGGTGGAGATGCGGCCCTTTATCGTCAATCTCGCCGATAATACCAGTTACATTAAGCTTGTTTTACTCCTTGAATACGATCCAACTCTCGTCGGGGGTGGCGGTGGCGCCTTTGGCGGTGGTGGGTCCCGGACCGACCCGATCTCCGGGAAGTTGCCGGGGGATCTCAAGGAGCGAGAGGCGATGATTCGCGATGCGGTGATCTCTCTGGTCGGTGGGAAAACGAGGCAGGAGCTGCTCACGGCGGAGGGCAAGGACACGCTCAAAGAAGAGCTCCTCGAGGTCATTAATGACGCGAGTGGGCTCGATGAAGCCGCGATCGTCGGGGTGTACTTCCTTGAGTTTATTATCCAATAGCATCTTTTCGATCTTCTCATTGGTGGCGGTGTGTGCCCTGTGTTCTGCCGTCATCGGATCTCTGCAACCGGCGCAGATGAGCGAGTTCGATCGCTTGCCACTACAGGGGGTAAAGATTCAGTACTACGATATCGATGGGAGAACCGCGGATGAGCTCAAAGAGGCGATGCGCACTCGTGGGCCGGTCGATGAATTCGGAAGAAGATCGTACGCCTATACCTCGTGGCACGTTCAGTGGCGGTGGCCATCTCGTGAGCGGGCAGCGGAAGAGGTCGATCTCCGAGGGGCCGAGGTTTCTCTCTCTATCTCGCTCACCCTTCCGCGCTGGAGCGGATACGAGAGGGCTTCATCGCATCTTCGTGCTCGGTGGAATCGGTTCTCTCAAGCCCTGCTCTTCCATGAGCTCGGCCATGTGGCGATAGCCCACCGGACTCAGGCGTCGTTGAGGGAGCGTTTTCACGAGATCGGAACGACCTCGCAGCAGCGAGCAGAGCTCGTCGCGCGATCGGTCAGTAGCCGATTCCTTTCGGCTGATGGCCATTATGACCGCCGAACCCAGGGCGGGCTCTCTCAAGGGGTCTTTCTCCGGTAGCTCCTCTAGCCGCAGAGGAGGGGAGAGAAAAAAATATTATTTCTGTGATACATCCGGAGCGGTGGTCGCCATACCCCTTCTGAGGGACTCGGTTTGTGCCGGGACTCGGTTTTTTAAGGAAGAGGTATAGGTTATGACCATAGAAGGCAAGGGAAGTGCTTCTATTCTCCTTCACCCATCAGTAGGACGTTTAGATGGGGTTGGAAATTCTCTCGAACAGGAACAAGAAGGAAGCGAGCAGCCCTCCCTTGATTCGAGCATTCACCCGGCAGATGAGCCGCAAGAGGCTCCAGTTGAAGTGAGTGCAACGGCGGACCAAGAGCTCTCGCCAACAGAACCGGCGATGCCCAGCATTGATCGGAGTGCCGAGTACCTTGACCCGACGGATCCTGAACTTCTCGCAGGAAGAGCGATGCCTTCTCTTGGGGTTCCAAGAGATGATCTTCGCATCGTCAGCAAGCAACCTACTCGAAATCTTGCCACCAGAGAGCACCGTGACCCGACGGCAGAAGAGCAAATCGCAGCGCGGCACGAACTAGAATTTCACGTCGCTCCCATTGCTCGGCTTCGCGATGGATACGGAGGGCGAATCCTTGGAAATCTTGCTCCTACCGTAGCAGCACTGATTGACGCGAAGAGTATAGATGCCACGTTTGAGAAAGAATCTCAGGAGGCAGTGCCGGGACAAACTCCCGAACTTGATTATCCTGGTGTTTCAGACAAGCTCCAGTTGAAGAAAGCGGCAATGTTTCCTTCTACGAACGATGATTTGCAGGTGGCTGCGCAGATAGTGGTTGAAAGGCTGCCGAGCTATGTTGGCTCTCGAGATAAGCATCAGTTTCCCGCTGTTGGGAACATTCAACATCCTGACATTCAGAAGCCATGTTACCATGAAGCTCGTCGCATGGCCGGGACAGTACATGAGGTCTTTGCCAAGAGTGGTCAGGAGTCACGAGTGCTTGCGAGAGCGAGTGACTCAGGACGATATGCCCTTCGACGTCTTTCTTCAGGAGAAGTCGGGGATCTCCAGGCCCGACGAGTTGAGAAGTTTGAGCGGCAAGCCGCCTAACGGGAAGAACAAAAGAGGATAGGCCATGAGCAAGCAACTTCCAATTAAGGACCATATCGATGAACTCTTCTCCATCGAAATTGATGGGTGGTGTTACGGAATCCAGAACTACCCAGGAGAGGTATACCCTGGACTCGTGCACGCCATTATCCGAGAACTTGCCCCGAGCTACCGGGTTGCGATTGAGCACAACTTTCCGTTCGATATCGTAGACGTCTCAAGACGGATCTCTCGAGCCTCAAAGTATCTCGTCCACGAAAAAGAGATCTGCTTTGCAATCCTGGCGCAGGTGCCGAATCCTTCAACCCTCAGCGAAAATGGCCAATACATCCTCGCCGAGATTATCGACCAGGTAGAACAGAAGTACGGCGGAGCCCTCTCCCGCCTCCAAAAAAAGTGGGCCTGGGAACGAGAACAACAAGCCGCCTAAGCGGCCCCCCCTCTGGTGCACCCCAACCCGGGGTGATGCGCTATCTCGTTGAAATCATTAGCAGCGAGAAGAAAAGTTCGAAGAATGTTCGAAAAGAGGAAACTTTTTTCGAAAGTATTCGATAGAGAAAGCATCATGGGGAGATTACGAAGAGAAATTTATTCGGGTGGAGT
>JALEGQ010000169.1 GCA_022763385.1 bacterium | reverse complement strand
TAGCAGGGGATTGTTCGAGAGATCATGTCGTCAAAGACTTCTGCAACCTCTTCTCCAAAGGCGAAAGAAAACGCCTGTTGCACCGTAAAAAGGTGATCTCGTTTTCCTTGTAAAAGAACGCTCCCAAGTTCCGAATACTTACTCATACGCACCTCTTTCTGCTGAACCAGGAGTATCGCAGATCCTCATAGTGAATTCTATGTGAGGTCGGGGAAGACTTTCATGAGCACGTATTTTTGGTGATACTGGGAGGTCAATCCATTTTGAGGACTTATGATTCCAGAGACTTACTCCCACATCCTCCCTTTTCAAGAGATTTTGGAGCTGCGCGGCGAGCAAGAGGAAAAACTCCTTCAGATCACCTCCTGGAACCATCACCGGGAGCTTATTCGGAGCTTTGAGGAGAGTCCTCTTTCGGAGTGTTCTTCGACCTTTAACGGAGAGCCGTCATTGGTATCACTTGCAGTGAATGATGATCTTCAGCGGGAGTATGCTCCTCTCGTTACTGAGCTTATCAAAAGCCTCATCCCATGGAGAAAGGGGCCGTTTTCTTTCCTTGGTCAGGAGATCGATGCGGAGTGGCGTTCTGATCTGAAATGGGATCGGATCGCTCCCTTTCTTCCTGAGATGCGAGGGCGACGAATTGCTGATATTGGAGCAAACAATGGATACTACATGTTTCGCATGCTCGCTGCTGCTCCAGAGTTAGTTGCCGGTTTTGACCCGAGTAGTCGGTGCTATTATCAGTTTCTCCTCTTTCAACGTGTTCTCCGCGATCCTCGTCTTGCCTTCGAGCTCTTTGGCATAGAGCATATGAATCTCTTTGAGAATTTCTTTGATATCGTTTTTTGTCTCGGCGTGATCTACCACCGCCGTGATCCCTATACGTCGTGTCGCATGCTCTTTGATGCTCTGCGGAAAGACGGAACTCTCTTCCTCGAGAGCCTCGTATATCCAGGGGAGGAGCCGCTCGCGTTCTGTCCGCCAGGCCGCTATGCAAAGATGCGAAATGTGTGGTACGTGCCGACCGTAAGCTGCCTTATGGGGTGGATGGAGAAAGCGGGGTTCGTAGAGGTGGAGGAAATTTCTACCGCTCCGGTTCTTGTAGAAGAGCAACGACAGACGGTTCACGCTCCATACGAGAGTTTGAAGGATTTTCTTGATCCGAATGACTCCACCCGAACGATTGAGGGCCATCCTGCGCCGGTGAGGTCTATTATTCGGGGTCGGAAGCAGTAGGAAAGGGGGTGTGAAGCTCTCTTCCGTATTCCTCCGGTATCTGAGCTATTACGGGGAGTTATCCTTTTACTTTGTCGTAAAGTTTTTTCATAGGAACTCCGATACCTTCTGTATCGCTACACGTTAGCTATCGTCATTCGATCGATTCCGAGGGTTTCTATGAAAGAGAATATTCTTATCGTTGAGGATGCAGATACTCTGCGAACAGTCCTCTCGGATGTGCTCGTGGCAGAGGGATATGAGACGGTCTCTGTTGCAACAGCGGAGGAAGCCCTTCGGGTTTTCCCTGATCACACGTTTCACTGCATTCTCTCCGATTATCGCCTTCCTGAAATGGATGGCATCCAACTTCTTCAAGCTATTCGTGAACAGAACCAGGAAGTTCCGTTTCTTATCATGACGGCCTTTGGAACGATCGATATCGCGGTAGAAGCGATGCAACTTGGGGCAAATGACTTCATCACGAAGCCATTTGATCCAAGTGATCTTCAGGGGAAGATCCAAGAGGTCATCTCACACCGCCAAATCCTCAATCGCTCTCTTGGAAAAGATACTCGTCGCGGAAGGAAATTTTCGACGAACGATGCTCATACTGAGAAGATGCTCGGTCAGGCGAAGAAGGCTGCTCGAGTTGACACCACTGTGCTCCTCTTGGGAGAAAGTGGAAGTGGAAAAGAGCTTGTCGCACGATATATCCACGAACACAGCACTCGGCACGATAAGTCATTTGTTGCCGTGAACTGTGCCGCTATGCCACCTGAGCTCCTCGAGAGTGAGTTCTTTGGCCATGAAGCTGGCGCCTTTACTGGTGCCACTCAAACGAGAACAGGAGTATTAGAGCTCGCTTCAGAGGGAACGATATTTCTCGATGAGGTGGGTGATATGCCCCCACTGCTCCAGGTCAAGCTCCTTCGAGCTCTCCAAGAGATGGAGATTAAGCGGGTAGGGGGAACGAAGACTATTCGCATAAATCCAAGGATTGTCGCTGCAACGAATGTCGACATCGAAGAAGCTCTCCGTTCTGGAAAGCTTCGTGAAGATTTCTACTATCGTCTGGCAGTGGTTACCCTTGAAATTCCTCCCCTACGAGAGAGGCCTAATGACATTCTTCCTCTCGCCGAGTACTTTCTCGAATATTTTTCAACAGTGTCCGGAAAAGAGAAACTTCGTTTTTCCAAAGCGTCAAAGAAAGTCTTACGAGAGTATACCTGGCCAGGAAACGTGCGGGAGCTCGAGAATGTAATAGAGCGAGCATCGCTCCTTGCAGAGGAGAGCATTCTTCCAGAACATCTTGGAGTTCGGTTGCAGCTTGATTACGAGTCCATTCACGAAACAACTCAAACACTGCCAGAGATCGCAGCAGAGGCCTCTCGACGGGCTGAGGTGACGATGATTGAGCGGGTCCTCCGGCAAACTCGAGGGAACAAGAGTAAGGCTTCCAAAATTCTTGGTGTCAGCTATAAGACCCTGCTGAACAAGATTCGAGATTATGAGATCGGGAAAGAGGATATTGAAGAAGAAAGGGTTCCTCTCTCTTCTCGGGAGACCGACAGCCCAAGTGAAACGTCTTCTCCGTAGGGACCTCATTTCATGAAATGTTCGCCGTTCTCGCAGGTGATTCGCGTACTTTTTGTGACCTTACTCCTAAGCGGAGCGGTATACGCCCTCTCGCTTCGGTATACGGAACGATTTCCCGAGACAGATGCGGTTCTTCCCGACTTAAGAAAAAATCCAGTACAAGAGCCAACAGAGGTCTCTCCCTTTGTCTTTTCACATCACGGAATACAGTACCGGGTCGAGCCGGTAAGAGATTATGAGATTGCGGGGCTTGTTGTTTCCCACAACAATATCTCTTCCATTACGGACGCCTATCATACGAGTACCTCAGTTGACTTTCGAGATCTCTGCGTTGTTTGGGGACAGAACGCAAAGAAAGACCTTTTAGATCAGATGCACTTCTGGAGCGAGCCCTGGACCTGCTGGACCAAGCCAAAGACCATGGATGCACAGCACCGCTTCTTTCCAGATGAACTATCGAACAATCACCTCCTTTCAGATGACGCAGAAGTTCGACGAACAATAGAGGGAGCAAGAGTTGGCGATCAGATCCGACTCAGAGGATATCTCATCAACTATGGGATCGCTGGTTCCGGACAGATCGCACGAAGGTCGAGTCTCGTCCGAACGGACACCGGAAATGGAGCCTGTGAAACGATCTTCGTCGAAGATGCTAAGATTCTCCGTACGGCCAATAGCGGGTGGCGATTGATATCCTCTGGCGCTCGTAGGCTCTCTCTCTTCCTGCTCATCGTTCTTCCGCTCCTCTGGATCTGGGATATTCAACGGACTTATTCTGCGCGAAAGCGAGATCTCGAGCTCCGCATTGCCCGTTCTCCACACCTTCGAAATCGGTAGCCTTCCCTTACTCTGGGAGAGCCGTGAGGAGGTGAATCTGTTGCCAGAGCGAAGTGGTTGAGAGCTTCTCACCGGTGATGAGGAGATCCTCAGCTTCAAGAGCGTAGGCCGCTGCAACTTCTTTTTGTCTTTTCTTGAGTTCGCCTTTTTTTATCTTATCCGCTTTGGTCAGAACGATAACGAGGGGAACGCCGTTTTCATACGTGAGTGATTGAATCGAGAGTTCGTCCTCTTTCGGCTCTCTTCGAATATCAGTGAGGAGAAAAATTCCACGAAGGCAGTGACGGTGCATTATGTAGTCTACGGTGAGTCGACTAATATACTCGCGTTTCTTCTTTGCGAACTTCGCATAGCCAAAGCCAGGAAGATCTACGAGGTGAAGAAGGTGCTCCTCGCCATTATAGGTGGTGTGAACCTCATATGACTGAAAGCTCTGAGTCTTTCCGGGAACACTACTCGTGTAGGCGAGTTTCTTTCGCCCAGTAAGCCGATTGAGCAGGGTTGATTTTCCAACGTTGGAGCGTCCAATAATCGCTATTTCAGGAATGCCCTCTGCGGGAAGAGCCTGAAGGGTCGTTGCAGAGGAGTGAAGGGCAACGTCTTTGATCTTTATATCACTACTCATGATTCCGACTTTGGAGAACTTTCTGTGTGCCCTTTCAGCTCTTCGCTCCTCTTTTCAAGTGAAGAGACCCGAATCCCGAGCCAGAGCGTGTAGAGCACAAGAAGGCTCCAGACCACGAGGTAGCCCCAAAAGAGAGCAGGATAGGTATTTATTGGGGGTGGGTTCATCATTACTGGTCCTCTTACAAGTTCTCTTCTCGTTCTTGAGCGAGGAGCTCTTGCTCCTGTCGTGCGATTCGGTATCGGAGCCAGACAAAAAGCCCGGCAAGTCCCATAACGGCGAATGAACTTCTATAGAAAGCCGTTTGCATAAGGGGGTCGGAGAGCCCTCCCTGCTGAACCACTTGAGGATGCAGTTGCTGAAAGCGAGGGAGAAGTTTGATGGAGTAGATAACGACGGGAACGGTCAAGCAGCTCAGAATTCCGATTACGGCGGCGTGGGTTGGAAGTCGTGGAGAATCTCCGAGAGAACGAAAGAGATTGAGACTGCAGAGCAGAAGCCACATGAGCAATGTTGATACGAGTCTCGGCTCAAGGGTAAAGGGAGTACCCCACGCAGCGTTTCCCCAGATCATCCCCGTAAAGAGCATGATGGAGGAGAAGAGGAAGGCCACTTCTGCAGCGCTCTCCTGAAGCGCATCAAAGCTCTTCTTCTCCGTAGCGAGATATCCGAGAGCGCCAATGAAGAGCCCCGTCAGTGAGAGGTAGGCGGCAAAGGCTGAGGGAACATGAAAGTAAAAGATCCGTTGCACGGCTCCCATGACTCGCTCATCTGGCACCCCGAGGAAGATAAGAGAAAGGATATGCCCGATGGCAACTGCCATAACGAGAGTAAATGCGAAAAATATCACCTGTGGAACACTATACTTCACCGGGTACCTCCTGAGAGAGTGTGAGTATTTTTGGGGATGGATGCAATGAGATCCTCGATGATCGTGTCAGCAATACACAGTCCTTCTCTCGTAAGCGTGATATTTTCCTCACTCACGACGGCCAACCCCTCTTCTGAGAGCCCCAGAAGCTTCTTCTTCAGGGGGGAGAGAGACTCTCCTTCACATCGCGAGTGAAGCTCCTTCCACTTTACCCCGGAGGAGGTCCTCAACCCGAGGAGAAGGAGTTCAGAGAGTTCATCCTCTGGTGAAAGTGTTTCACTCCACGCTATCGGAAGCACTCCGCGAGCAACCAGCTCTGCATACCGTTCATATTGACCTATGTTTGCAGAACGCCTCTGTTCACCAGCAATAAAGGAGTGGGCTCCTGCCCCAATTCCGAGATAGCTTCCTCGTCTCCAGTAATTGGTATTATGGACCGACCGTTGTCCAGAAAGGGCGAAATTGCTCACCTCGTAGTGCTCATATCCAGCTGCGGTCAACTGTTCAATAATCATCTCATACTGTTTCCGACTTGCCTCATCAGCAAGCGGGAGCATCTCTCCCTGAGAGACCGCTTTAAAAAAAGGAGTTCCCCGTTCTACCGTGAGCGAATACGTGGAGATGTGGGCAGGACGTAGGGAGAGAAACTGGGTGAGATCTCCGAGCACCTCCGTGGTGGTGCTTTGTGGTACTCCAAAGATGAGATCCATACTGACGTTGAGAATCCCTGCATCTCGAAGGTTTACTACGGCCTCTTTGGCCTTCTCGGGGGTATGTCTACGACCAAGCAACTGCAGTATTCGCGGAGTCAGCGATTGAACACCGAGGCTGACTCGATTGATGCCAGCTTCGGAGATCTCACGAGCCTTCTCCGGAGTGATATCATCTGGATTCGCTTCAAGAGTGACTTCTAGCTCCTCCCAGTGAAGAGTGAAGTATTCCTCCAGAACGGTGTGAATTCGCCGCACCCCCTCTCCACTGAGAACAGAAGGGGTTCCCCCACCCCAAAAAATGGAGGAGAGACGGGAAGGACGAGTAGGGGAGAGCAGCGCGAGCTCTCCACAGAGGGCGTCCAGATAGGCCTCTTCCGGAACGTTTGGCACCGCATACGTATTAAAATCGCAATACGGACAGAGCCTCCGACAGAACGGAATATGAATATAGAGCGCGCTACCGCCGCTTTTTTCGTCGTGCTTTCTTCTGTGCATCGCGTTTGGCACGGGCCTCGTCTGGATTGAGGGGGGCTTCTTGTTCTCCCTGAGGGCTATCAGCACCAGAGGTCTCTGAGGACTCATGGACAAGCTGCATCTGTTCTTCTCGTTCTAACCGACGTTGCTCCTCTGCTTCAATGTGAGCCATTAATTCCGAGGCTGAAGGGATCTCATAATAAAAGAGCTTCCGAATGACGTTCTGCTTGAGTCTGTCGAGCATGCCTTGGAAGAGAATAAAACCCTCTCGTTGATACTCATGTTTCGGATTCTTTTGACCATACCCTCGCCATCCAATCCCCTCACGGAGGTGATCCATGTCCTGCAGGTGCTGATTCCAGAAGTAATCGAGGGTCTCAAGAAAGGTATCCTGTTCAATCGTAGTAAACTCGAGTGGTTTTTCTTCATCTCGAGAGATTCGTACCGAAACCGGAAGGTTTCCGAGCTCCTGGAGCGTTACCGTACGTTCCTCAAGGAGTCTCTCATAGATCTCCCACGCCTTTGCCCGCACGAGATCGAAGATATTCTGTTGTGAAAGCTCGAGTTCATCGGGAAGGAGGAGCTCTTCACTCGTGAGAAACTGGAACTGAGTCGCCAGCTCCTGAAGGTCCCAGTTAACCGCCTTCTCCTTCTCATTACAGAGCGAAAAGACGAGCTCTTCGAGGATGTCATCGAGTGAGTTCTTGATTTCACTCCGGATGTCTTCGTTCATCAAGATTCGAGAGCGAAGGTTATAGATCACCTGTCGCTGTTTATTCATCACATCATCGTACTCGGTGACGTGCTTTCGGCTCTCAAAGTGAAATCCTTCCACCTTTCTCTGGGCATTTTCGATAGAGCGACTGATCCACTTTCCATCGATAGCCACGCCCTCTTCCCATCCCATCCGGGTCATCAGGGTCTGGAGCCGCTCGCCACCAAATCGTTTCATGAGATCATCTTCGAGTGACACGTAGAATCGACTTGCTCCGGGATCTCCCTGTCGGCCGGCGCGTCCTCGAAGCTGGTTGTCGATTCTTCGAGACTCGTGTCGTTCCGTGCCGATGATAAAGAGCCCACCGACCTCCTTCACCTGCTCTTTCTCTGCATCACACTGCTGCTTAAACTTCTCAAGGGCAGCCTGATACTCAGGGTTCTCGGGATTTTTCTCTCCTACCTCTGCGGCGGCGAGGGCCTCTGGGTTCCCTCCCAACATGATATCAGTCCCTCTTCCCGCCATGTTTGTTGCAATCGTAACGGCACCGAGCCGACCGGCTTGGGCAACGATATCGGCTTCGCGAGCGTGCTGCTTTGCGTTGAGAACGTTGTGAGGGACATCAGAGGCTTTGAGCTTCTTCGAAAGCTCTTCACTCTGCTCAATGCTGATCGTTCCAACCAGCACTGGTTGTCCTGTTGCGTGAATCTCTTTGATATCCTCAGAGACCGCTTGGTACTTCTCGTCCCGAGATCTTAAAATCATATCCGATTGGTCGTTTCGAATCATGGGGCGATTCGTAGGAATGACAACAACGGGAAGTTTGTAGATCTCAAGAAACTCGCCGGCCTCGGTATCCGCCGTTCCCGTCATACCACTGAGCTTGTCGTACATGCGGAAGTAGTTCTGGAAGGTGATAGAAGCAAGCGTTTGATTCTCTTGTGCTATCGGAACTCCTTCTTTTGCCTCAATTGCTTGGTGTTGTCCGTTCGACCACCGACGTCCCGGCATCAGACGTCCGGTAAACTCATCAACGATAATAATCTCGCCCTCACGGACGACATAGTCGACATCTCTCTCAAAGCTCGTATGAGCCTTGAGCGCGATGTTAACATGGTGGAGCATTTCAATGCTGTTTGGCTCGTAGAGATTCTCAATCCCGAGCAGCTCTTCCGCATGCCGAACTCCAGCTTCGGTCAGCATCGGCTGTTTTGTTTTCAGATCAACCTCGAAGTCTTCTTCTGTGTTGAGCTTGGGAATGATGCTGTTGACGATGCGATAGTTATCGGTCGCATCCTCGGCGGGACCAGAGATGATTAGTGGGGTTCTCGCTTCATCAATTAAAATAGAGTCGACCTCATCAACAATCGCAAAGTGGTGCCCCCGCTGCATCATCTCAGAAGAGGAGAACTTCATGTTATCCCTCAGATAATCGAAGCCGAACTCGTTGTTCTGTCCGTAGGTAATATCCGCCCGATAAGCGGCCTTCTTCTCCTCCTCGTTCAGTCCGTGCAGCACGACACCGACCTCCATCCCGAGGTATCGATAGACCTCCCCCATCCACTCGGCATCTCGTTTTGCAAGGTAATCGTTTACCGTGACGACGTGAACCCCTTCACCGGAAAGGGCGTTTAGATAGGCGGGCAGGGTGGCCATTAAGGTCTTTCCTTCACCGGTCTTCATCTCGGCGATCCGTCCTTCATGAAGGACGTTTCCTCCGATAAGCTGTACATCGAAGTGTCTCATTCCCAACACTCGCTGTGCTGCTTCACGCACCGTGGCGAAGGCCTCTGCTTTTATACTTTCGAGCGGCTCTCCATTGTCGATCCGCTCCTTGAAGCGGTTAGTTTCCCCCTTGAGCTCATCTTCGCTCATCGCTTTGTATCGAGATTCGAGGTCATTGACCTGAATGATGAGGGGACGGAGTGAGCGAAGGTAGCGGTCATTGCTCGTCCCGAAGATCTTCTTCAGAAAGGTCTGTATCATGAGGCTAAAAGCTAATTGGTAGAGGTTATTATAACGGGATGAGAGTAACACTCTCGGGCCGAGAATACGAATACCGCTCTTATCGATGTGAGCGCTACATACTCTGGTTAAATCGTTGATTACACCGGGTTGCCCACTCGATATCTTTCTCTGAAATTCCACCGATATCGTGAGTCGAGAGTCGGATGGTGAGGGTTTTATAGACGTTGGTCCACTCCGGATGGTGGTGTAGCTGTTCTGACACCATCGCCATCTCGGTCATAAAGGAGAAGGCTTCCATAAAGTCAGTAAATGAGAACGTTCGCTCGAGAACGTCTCCTGCCAAACTCCAGCCGGGGAGTCCCTTGAGTTCTTGAGTGATTGAGCCATCGGAAAGCTTCTTGGAGGTCATTTTTTCCTTCTTCGTTCAGGTACACCAGACCGATGATATGGTAGCCGGTATTCTCCGAAAAGGGGAATGCTTCTTCTCAAGGAACTGGCTTGGTTACGGGTATCCCCCCCAGCACCGGTGTGGTACCTTGCCACCGTATATCCACTGGAGAATCCTACACAGTGCTTGAACCGATAAACGCCTTTCTAAAGCGCCGTTTTCCGCGTTTTCAGCGACTCCTTCGCGATCGCTATTTTGAGCCAGTTGAGCGACTCAATGTTGAGCTAAAGATGGTGCGTTCGGGCGGCCTTCAGAAGCTCCTCTCTCGATTTCTCTCTGGAGGGAGCGCTTGGAGGTCGGAGCTTCCGGTGCAGAGCCCTCAACTCATCGACTTCTCTGATCTCTTTCCGCAGGAAGCGGGCCGAGATCTCGCGGCATTTCTCAAGGAACAAGCAACGACCTTTTCAGAAGGGGCTCACGCCGTCTATTTTCCGCCGAAAAGTGTGAAACACCCTGCCGTGGAGAGCTTTCTCGCCGGCTACCCTCCTCACTGCGGATTCAAACTCGTAAAGAGAAGTGGTGGGGTGTATGAGAGTTATCTCTCCGGAGAGAACCAGTCAGCTACCCACGAAGCCCTTACTCCCACCCCTCAGGAACAGATACTGGTGGCTCAGGTACTGGCTGCTCATCAGCTCGGTCCTCAATTGGTTGACCTTGTGGAGTTTCAGGTCGGAGCTCAACGGTGGGCGGTGTTTGTGGTAGAACACCTCAGTGGCCGCGCTCCGACGGAACAAGAGTACCAGGAAGGCATGGATATGTTGCGAGAGCTTGTCCGCCAACGGGTGCTTCAGACCGTGGTGGCCGGCGGCTTCAACCATAAAGATTTTCAACCACCTGATTGTTCTCAGAATGCGATTCTCTGCGATGGGAAGTTCTCCTTTGTCGACTTTCAGAGTTTTGCCGTCGACAACTATCGGAGCTACCTCGAACAGCTCGCACGGGAGGCGGTTGAAGCAACCCACTTTGGGAACGAGAGTATCTTTCGAGGTGGAAAGTACCTTTACCAGGAGATCCCCGGCACCTCACTCCTTTCAAAACGAACCCGAGGTGCACGAGAAGAAGAGCTGCTCCGCATGCTGGGGGAGGCCGGAATCAAACTCTCTGGACGCCCGATCTTTGATATCGGATGTAACGTTGGGATGATGATAGGACTCTATCTGAAACACGGAGCGAAGTGGTGTCACGGATGGGACCTCGAGAAGGTCGTACCGCACACCGAGAGCCTCCTTCGCGGATTGGGGTGTACCCGCTTCTCTGTTACCGGCGGAGAACTCTCCCCTAAGCGACAGCTCATGAAAGACATTCCTCCCTTCCTCTCCCCACAACTTGAGGGGCTCTTTGTCTCCTACCTCTCAATTCGAGGACATGTCGGGTGGCTTCCTCAACTTGCAGAGATCCCGTGGGAGTACCTGCTTTATGAGGGACACAAGGGAGAGGGAAAAGTAACCAGCGAGCAGTATCTCGATGAACTACGGGCTCTTCATCCCGCTCTTGTCTCCTGTGAGGTCGTCTCCAGTGGCGCGGTTCAAGATGGTGATTCAGAAGAGCGACTCCTCTACCTCCTCCGGCGAAATGGATAGAGAGCTCTCTTCGACACCTCCTCCAGCAAAGAAGTTTCGGTATGAAACCATAGCCGTACTCTTTCTCCAGGTGTGTGCGAAGGGAACGCTCTTCCTTTCGCACCTCCTCTTTGCACGGTGGCTCGGTGCAGAGGAATACGGCGCCTACGTCTATGTTATTGGGATGGTTTCTCTCCTGAGCCTCTTTTCTAATCTCGGGTTTAACAATGCCACCGTTCGTCATGTAGCGGCTGCTCGACGGGCTGGAGATGAAAAGAAAATCGGGGGCTATCTCGTAACGATCTCCCTTCTTGTTGCTGCTATCGGATTTTTCCTCGCCTTCGTTGCGTACCTGATCGGGAGTTATAAACTTCTTCCCCGACCAGAGCTGAGTGCGCTCCTGGTGCATTCCTGGTTACTCGTTCCATTATATTCTCTGGTGACGATCCTCAGTGGAGCGCTTCACGGATTGCAACGGGTGGTTGCAGCACTCTTCGTTTCTAGCCTCTTCTCACCAGCCCTCCTCCTCATAACAGTATCCTCGCTCGTTTTTTTACAGAGGGGAGAGCTTCTCGATGCCGAGCATCTCCTTACTTTTTCACTCTGGATTGCACTTGCTGCCGTTACCATTCTGCTTTGGTCGTTGCGAAGATTCTTTTCCTTCAGCAGTGGAGAACGAAATGCCGGAGATCTCCGATCATGGTGTAGCGAAGCCTTTCCGATGTATGAGATCAGCATCACCCAGTTTGTGCTCGCGCAGGCAGACCTTCTTATCGCGGGATTCTTTCTTTCGCCGACCGAACTTGGCATCTATGCGGCCGTCACTCGGCTTGCCCAGATCGTTACCTTTGGCATCTATTCGGTAAACGTTCCGCTTCGTCCTCGGATTGCTCGGATGAAACCGAATGAGCGGCATGAAATGCAAAAGCTTATTTATGACTCCACGAAACTCATCGCCGCGTTTACCCTTCCCTTGCTTCTCCTCCTTATATTTGGCGGGAACGCCCTGCTGGCCTTTTTTGGAGAGGAATACCAGGGTGGGTACCTGCCGCTCGTGATCGTCAGTATCGGCCAGATGATGATCGCCTTCCAAGGCTCAGTCGGAACGATCCTGATCATGGCAGGAGAAGCTACTGCCGCCGCTCGTGTGACCCGCATCGCCGCGATCGCCAATGTGCTCTTTGCCCTGCTCCTCATTCCCCCGTTGGGCGTGCTCGGTGCCGCGCTCGCTTCGGCTCTCTCCGTATCAGGTCGAAGCTATCTTCTCCTCCGCGAGGTCCGCCAAAGACTCGGTGTCGACGCAAGTATCTTTGTGCTCTTTCGATGAGACTCTTTCCCTTGCCCCTATCCCCACTAGGGGGTAAAATAACCTCCATCCCCTAGTGGGGATAGCACAAGCGCCACCCCCACTAGGGGATAAAAAGGAATGCGATGATATGAAACAGGTAGTAGGAGGCCCAGAGCAGCTTGGCAAGATCCTCAGAGGAGAGCGACAAGCACAGGGCGTGTCACAGCAAGAGATCGCCTCAAAGGTCGGGATGCGGCAGAAGACCGTATCAGCCCTCGAACTTGATGGGGGAAGGAGTACGCTGACCAGCCTCTTTCGACTTCTCTCTGCGCTGGACCTTGCAATCGTCATTCAGCGAAAATCAGACCTTTCCAATGAGAGTAGCTGGTAGCAATGAAAGGAACTCCTCTTGCACTCTGGATGAATGGCTACCGGGTCGGCACGTGGTTGGTCACAGAAAAGGGAAAACACTCTTTCTCCTACCACGATGAATGGCTTGAGCGGCCCGAGGCACGCCCCATCTCCCTTTCGCTTCCGTTACGTGAAAGTTCTGTGCCCTACGAAGGGGAACTTGTCGAACACTACTTTGGAAATTTACTTCCCGACAATGAGGCCATCTTAAAGCGAATTCAGAAGCGATTTCATACCAAAACGGTTCAGCCTTTTGATCTCCTGCGCGAGATCGGTCGTGACTGTGTTGGTGCCGTCATGATTACTCCCGAAGACGAGTCTCCTGAAGGAGTTACTCAGATCGACGCCGTTCCGCGCAAGGAAGCTGAGATTGCCAAGCTCCTCCGCGCCAATACGAGAGAGCCGGTGTTCGGGCTCCCTGAGACCGAAGACTTTCGGATCTCCATTGCGGGAGCTCAAGAAAAGACTGGATTTCTCTATCACAACGGGGAGTGGTGCACTCCCAAGGGAGCAACCCCAACGACGCATATCTTTAAACTTCCACTTGGCACTGTCACCACATACGAAGTAGATCTCTCAACCTCTGTTGAAAACGAATGGCTCTGTCTCGAGATCCTCAAAGCGTACGGTCTACCAACTGCTGAAAGCGAAATTCTTCAATTCGAAGACCAGAAAGTACTGAGCGTTACCCGCTTTGACCGAAAGCTCTCGAAAGACAACACGTGGTGGATAAGAGTTCCCACGGAAGATATGTGCCAGGTGTTTGGCCTTCACTCATCAGAGAAGTACGAGAAAGATGGTGGTCCGGGAATAAAGCGCATCATGGATCAGCTCCTCTCTTCGTCCTCCAGTGAGCAGGACCGAAAGAACTTTTTTTCGATTCAGATCTGCTTCTGGCTCCTCGGCGCACCAGACGGCCATGCAAAGAACTTTAGCGTATTTATAGAACCACTCGGACTATTCCGTCTCACTCCGTTCTACGATGTCATCTCTGCCCTTCCGATCCTTGGGAAAAAAGCGAATCAATTGCCGAAGCAGAAGCTCGATCTTGCGATGGCAGTCTCTGGAAAAAACAAGCATTACCGATGGAGTGAGATCTTCCTTCGGCACTACGAAAAAGAGGGGAAGAGTGTTGGCATTGCGGCACAAGAGCTCGCTTCAGCGCTTATCAATAAGACCGATAACGTTATCCAGCAGGTAACCACTCGTCTTCCGCAAGAGTTTCCGCAAGAGGTCGCCGATAAGATCTTCAAAGGCCTCAAAGAGAACGCTTCACGACTTGCAAAAGAGCTGTAGAGCGATCTCTCGGCGCATCTTTACCCCAGCGTTGCATAAAAATTTGTTCGTAGAGCCACAAGAGTAGTGCAGATTGGGGCTTTGGGCGAGTTTTTAGGACGAAAGTGTACTGCACGT
>JALEGQ010000168.1 GCA_022763385.1 bacterium | reverse complement strand
GTCAGGGCAGCACATTTGGGACCTTATTCCCGCACTCATTCTTGCGGAGGCTGGTGGAGCGCTGGTATCGCCAGCTGGAGAGTTGTTTTTTGATCCTTCGCGTACTTTTGTAGAACGGCCGGTAGCGTTGGCGAAGGGAATTCGCTTTGATGCGCCGCTTTCTGCTGAATAGCCCATGGTGGGAAAGTGCATGGTAGGAAAGTGGTCGTCACGCTCGATTCGGAAAAAGCGTAAGACGATAATCGAGCACTTCAGGCGCAGGAGTTTTCAGAGACACTCCGCAGCCGAGCCAAGATTTTAGCTATCGTCACGGCTCGTGTACTCGGCGAGGACGTCGAAGAAGAGTCCCGCGCCTGAAGTGCGAACACCTGGTTGCTCTCTCCTATTAATGCTGTGTTGTATTGCCCCGGAGATCGTACCGTCCGTAGTCGTCGATTACGCAGTTCGTGGTATCGCCGACTGCAAGAGCGTCGTGATCTTGATTTTCTGAAAGAATCACCTGTTTGTAGGCGTGATTGCGGGCGAGGAGGCGTGAGTGTTTCTTTTCGGTGATGAGTACTGTTCCAGACCAGTGCAGCCATTCGCGGTTTCGGGCGCGGGCGATGCGGTGGAAGAGTTTGGTGATCTCACGTGACCTCGTTTTGACGGTAGCACCGGGGAGGGGAGTGAGGTTTGCGGCGCGTGTTTTTGGACGGGGCCAGAACTTGGAGATGTTTATCGCATCGGGAGCGCTCTTTCGGAGAATTCGGATAGTGTCTTCGTGATCACGGGCCGTTTCAGTGGGATAGCCGCAGATGATATCGGTGGCGATGGTGAGGTCTGGCCACCGCTCTCGTCCTTCTCGTACCACGGAGAGATAGTCTTCTGCGGTATGGTCACGACGCATCTCTGAGAGCACCGCCTCGCTTCCGCTCTGCACGGGAATGTGGAGGAAACGGTAGAGCTTCTCTGAGGCAAAGAGCGGCCACAGGTCTGCAACGAAGTGGGAGAAGTGTTGCGGGTTTGCCATGCCGATCCGGATCCGAAACGCTCCCGGAATCTCGATGAGCGCTTCCAAGAGGTCCACGAGGGTGACTCCGATGTCGAGTCCGTAGGCCGAGGTGTCCTGCGAGGTGAGGTAGATCTCTCGGTGGCCCCGGTGGACGGCTTCGGCCGTCACATCCCGGAGGTGACGGATCGGGTGCGAACGGAGATTTCCGCGAGCAAGTTTTGTCATGCAGAAGGAGCAGGAGCTGAGACACCCCTGAGAGATGCTTAAGACGAAGGGGCTGGTTGGAGCCTGTTCGCTCACCACGAGGGGAAGGGGGCTGCGCTTCCGTTTCGTGATCTGTACCGGCTCTCCGCGGAGAGAGCTCATGACGACCTCTCCGATACGATCCACGGAGTCTGGACCGAGGAGGCCCCTCTCCTCAAAGAGGGGGTGCTCCGGGGAGGCCTGCGAGAGACACCCGGCTACGACGACGGTTCGTCCCTCGTGCTCAAGCTGGCGGATCCTTTTCTCGATAGCAGTTTGGGTCGGCCCCTTCACGGTACAGGTGTTGAGGACCACTACGTCCCCTGCGGTTGGGACGATCTCTACCGCTTCCTGTTGGAGGTGGTGCTCCATCAGTCGGGTATCAGCGTGGTTGGCGCTACAGCCAAAGGTTTCAAATGAGACCCGTGGTGGGGCGTTCTCTTCAGTCATGCTCTTTCATCCCTCCGTTGAGGAGATCCATCGGATATCGTAGGCTTTCACCCTATGAATTGGAAGCGATGGCTTAAGCTTATCATTACTGCCACGATACTCACGGTTATCGCTCAGAACGTCGATCTTGGCCTCCTCGCCACGACCTTCCTTGAGCTCCCCCGCTGGGCAACCGTAGTGGTCGTGGGCGGCTATCTGGCCGGGCAGGTGGTGAGTTCCTTGAAGTGGAGTACCCTTGCTCGGGCCGGGGGGATCTCGGTTTCTGCGGTGGAGGCGTTGCGGGCCTACTTCATCGGGATGTTCGTCAATTGCTTCGGTCTCGGAATGGTGGGTGGAGATGTGGTTCGAGGGGTGCTCATCAGCCGAGGAGCCGGCACTCGAACGCTGGGGGTGACCTCGGTTATCGCGGATCGGGCCCACGGTCTCGCCGTTCTGGCCGCACTTGGCGCCTTTTCCGCGGTGGTGTTCCGGCCCGAATTTCTCGACGCCACTCTGGTCTGGTTACTGCTCTTTCTCGGAGTAGGGGTGTGTCTCGGGTGGATTGTGGGCCCGACGGTGATCCGAGTCCTCTTTTCTGGTGAGACCTCTTTCGGTGCTCGTCTTCACCGGTTAAGTGGGATGCTTACGAGGGCGCCGGTACCGCTGGTGATAATCACCGTTCTCTCGCTGCTCTTTCACCTCCTCCAGATCTCTCTTCACTGGGTCATGGCAGATGCCCTCGGGGCAGATATTCCATTTTCGTACCTCCTCATGACGGTCCCCTTTATTAATATCCTCGGCAGCCTGCCGATCAGTTGGAACGGAGTTGGAGTTCGAGAAGCGGGGTACCTCTTCTTTTTCTCTCAGCAGCAGGGCTACCTCTCTGAGGAGCAGGCCGTGGCGATGGGAGCGGTGTGGCTGTTGGCGATTACGGTCTCCAGTGCTGTTGGAGGGGCAGTGGCGACCCTCTCGAAGGAGTTTCAGTGGAGTGAACTGCGGGGAGGGTCTCTCGGGAGCCAACGGGAGTGGGAGAGCGAGTTTCCTCCGAGTTTCTCGGAGAGTTCCTCATCATTTTCTCCAAAAGAGGGCTGATTCTTGAGAGCTCCCCCCGTTTTCGGCGTCTAAAGGGGGAAGAAGGTGTGGAAAACTACTCATTCCCGTATATTTGAGAAGGAGAAGGTCTTGAAAGGCCGATAAGGGAGTATGGTACGGAGACGCGAGATTCTGGGGAGACTCATTGGCAGAGGGCTTGTCCTCATGCTCTCCGTACACCTCTGTGTCGTGAGCATGGCGCTCGCTGAAGAGCTCTTTACTGACGATATCACCCTCCTCGGGGGGACATTTACCTCATTTCTTCCAGAAGAGGCGGCGATACAGGTCGCCGCGCCGAACCTTCCAGATTCGCCCCTTCGGGATCAACAGCTCGCTGGTTTTTCGATCTTTCACCGCCGCAATGGGCGGAGAGAGGGGCTCGGGCCAGTCTTTGTGCACTCTGGTTGTGGTCAGTGTCATACGGGAAATGGGAAGGGGTTGGTACGACTTGATCGCTCGGGCAAGAGGCCGGGCTCCATGATAATCAAGGTGAGTCTCCGTGGGCTGAACGACGATGGTTCGCCGCGAGATCTGCCGCGTATCGGAGAGCAGCTCCAACCGCTCCGGCTCCGGCGAAAACGGTTTGTAAGAAACCGTCGGGTGCGTCGCCCTCCTCGAATCCGGTGGAGTGGAGTTGCGGGTGAGTTTCCGGATGGCGAGAAGTATCGGCTCCGAGAGCCGCGCCTTCGGTTCCGGGTGCGTGGTATCCGAAACGGAGACATAGTGGCTTCGCTCCGCATGACGCCGGGGCTGGTGGGGATGGGACTCCTCGAAGCGATCCCAGAGGCCCAGATACTTGAGTGGAGTGACCCGGAAGATCTCAACGGAGATGGGATATCGGGAGTACCGAACTACGTTCCGGAACAGAGAAGCGGCGAGATGAAGATTGGTCGTTTCGGTTTTCGGGGCAGTCATCCCACCCTCGAAGAGCAGAGTGCCGCAGCAGCCTTTTTTGATATGGGGATTACCTCATCGATCTTCCCCGGCCGTGGTCTGCGAGCAGATGGTGATACGCCGGAGCTTTCAGAGAGCGACCTCGAGATATTGACCCTCTACCAGGCCTTTGCCGGTGTTCCTGATGCACGAAATCAGGGGGACCCGGAGGTGCAACGGGGAAAGGTGCTTTTCCAGGAGATCGAGTGTAGCGCCTGCCACAAGATGAATGTGACGACTGAACATCCAACCGAGCCCCTCCTTTCTGGAGAAACGATACACCCGTTCACGGATCTGTTGTTACACGATATGGGGCCAGATCTCGCGGATGAACGGGCAGAGTTCTCAGCCACTGGAAGTGAGTGGCGTACCACCCCGTTGTGGGGCCTTGGCCACCTCCCGACGGTCTCTCGCCGCAAACAGCGCTATCTTCATGACGGCCGAGCACGGAGTCTTCAGGAAGCAATCCTGTGGCACGGAGGGGAGGGCGCCGCCTCACGAGACCGATACAAAGAGCTCTCCCGAAGCGACCGCGCCGCACTGCTCGCTTTTCTGCGATCGTTATAGGAGTAGACCCCAGCGTTGCATAAAAATTTGCCCGTAGACTGCTTTGCTCCCACAATAGCAGCACATCTTGAAACTTTGATCGAGTTTTTAGACCTCACT
>JALEGQ010000167.1 GCA_022763385.1 bacterium | reverse complement strand
CGTGCAGTACACTTTCGTCCTAAAAACTCGCCCAAAGCCCCAATCTGCACTACTCTTGTGGCTCTACGAACAAATTTTTATGCAACGTTAGGGTCTATATTCGCTTCCTGCACAGTATTGGTGTGAGAATGATCGGAGTAAAATCTCTTAAAGAGCATCAAGAGGGCCGCTTGGCAGAGGCTTCAGAGTCGCTCTTCAACATTCAGCGTCTTACTGAACTCCTTGATGCAGCGTTTTGCATCCCGGGAACGAAGATTCGAATCGGTGTGGATAGCGTGATCGGACTTGTTCCAGGAGTTGGTGACAGCGTCTCAGCGATGCTCTCTTCCTACCTCCTCTATCGCGGTGCTCGACTCGGAGTTCGGAAGAGGACTCTTCTTCGTATGACGATGAATCTCGTGATCGACGCCACTCTCGGTATCATCCCGATATTTGGAGATATATTTGATGTTGCCTACAAAGCGAACATCAGAAATCTTCACCTGATTGAGGAGGATTTAAGAAGAGCAGATAGAGAAAGCAGAAGTCGGAAGGGTGTCTCAAAGTTCGTAGCCATGGCCATAGGGGGCATCACTTTGGGAGTGATCCTCTTAGCTCTCGGACTCTTACTCTTAGTGTTCTCTCACATTTTTTCTCCGCTGGGGTTTATTTCAAAGGTCTTTGCCTGATTTATAGGGTGAGTCTCAAGTATCATGAGGCAGTTACGAGAGGATCGCTCTATACATCAAAATATTCCACGAAATTTCGGTGGATTTTATTTCCAGTGCGATGAGCGTTTCGAACGGTAAGTGTAATGACTCCTGTTTGATCTAGTGATCGTGCCATCTTTTGTAGTTTGGGGATGGTAGCTGGTTCCTCCAGCTCACCGAATGCCGCGGTAATGACAGCCTGAAGGGAAGCATTAATAACAGCGGTTGCAGAGTACTTTCCAATAAGGATTTCGTAACGATTCATTTTGTCGTGAAAAGGGCTATCAGCAAATGAGGCTCTCCCGCCGATGGCTTCAACCTGTTCTGCATAGAACTGATTGATTGTGTTGTCTTCGCCGAGGATAATCGAATGACGTACTTGAGAGCGTCGAAGAGAGGTAAGAAATTGCTCTTCTTCTGAAGAGTGGGTCAAAATGTACCAAGCATACGGTATCCATTCATAAAGTTCAGGAACCTTTTCCAGGTCTACGAGTAGCGTCATAAGGTGCGTCGCAAATCGACCAAACTCCGATAGTTTTCGAAACTTCCACCGCACGGTTAATCCGGGAGAAGGGAGGTGTCGTCTCAGGTATGAGCTGGAGAGGCTCTGTTGGGCGAGTAAACCGCCAAATTCTTGATACTTCTCAATCCACCCCGGCCTAATTGAATACTCACCCTTAAAGTGGAGCACAACAGATTGAGATTTCAGCTTTCGCAGTTCTTGGTAGAGGGAAGATCGAGCATAACGGTACCCCTTCTCTCGTAACGCCTCCTCGATCTCTTTCATCTTACTACCCGGTGCGTCCGCGAGGTGAAACAGTATGAGTTCTTCCAGAAAGGGTCGTCGAGAGAAGAGCATATCATCGCGTCAGATTTAAATTATGCAATTTACATAATTATCTCTTACTTCCTGCAGTTTTTCAACGTAGATCTCTGCTCCCCTCATAATCGTTTTGGTGATGATGATGAGCGAGAGTTTGCCTGAGAGGCACTCGCCTTGCTTGCTCTGCGGAGAAGGTAATGTCACGAGACCTGAGTAGCCAGCGTACTTCTGCTCCTTTCCTGAGAGACTGGGAGCAGGTGCCGCTCATTGACGAGAATGTTCAGTATATCAAGAGCGCTCTTGAGAGATGTGGTGGTCCAAAAGACTATGCCAACGGGTTCTGTTATCTCCGTCAGGCAACGAGAGGATCTGCTCCTGCAAATGTGTATGTGAAAGATCGCAGCTTCCTGGCACTTGGTTCTCATCAAAACTGTCCACTGGTTGTTTATCCGCGAAACCTCTCTCAAGAAGAGCTGAGAGAGCTCTGTTTCGAGCTGTCTTCTAGCGGAAAGCGGCAGGTTTACATAAAAAAATACTCTCCTCCTGCTGACGAAAGAGCTACGGGGAGTCACTTCTCATCTCTTGGTGAGAGCACTCAGCATTGGGATAACGATAGCATTGCTGATGATGACACCTTTCCAGAGCTCATCGTAGATCTAGGACTCAGTTGCGACACCTCTCTTGCTCCTGTGCAGTGGATTGATCGAGTTCGAAGCGCCTATCCCAGTTGTTCAGGGGATCTGCTTGCGGTTATGAAGCGGAAACGGAAGAACTTATTGAGGCTTATTCGGAGAGGGGATGAGTACGCACCCCGAGTGAGCTGTGAACGGTATATTGGTAGTGATTATTCTTCGACTATGACGTTCTTGAGCTCTTATTTCGGTAGTGAACGCCCAGAGGCACACCGGGCCTATGACGAGATGTTATCGCTCTCGGATGAGAGAGCTGCTGCGATTGGTGTTTTCAGAAGCATCGTGCGGGAGGGAGACTCAAGAGAAATTGTAGGATTCTTCTGCGGGGAGCTTTCGGGGAGTGCTCATGCAAATCTATACTCAAATGTAACGGCTCGAATTTATCCAGGTCTTCCCGAGTATAGTATGCTTGCATTTCTGCGCCTCTTAATGAGAACAGGAGTGCGTAGTTTGAACTTAGGAGGCTCTGAGCATGAGAGTCTGCAGCGCTATAAGAGTCGGTGGGGGCCTATCCAGGAAAGGCAGTTCCCAATCCTTCTTTTCTCAGCGCGCTCTTAAGCATTACTATACTGCTAAGGGTCACGAGAGGAGATGCGCCGTGTTGTTTGATGTTGAAAGTTCTCAGCCGGGTTTTTCCCTCTTCGGGGAACGTGTCACCCCAGTTGGTGCCTTCGTGAGGCGGGTACTTGTCGTTTTTCTCCTCGTGGCTTTTTCGCTTCAGCTTCACTATCTCCAAGATAAGAATGGACCAGATTTTGTGCAGGACTATGCGATGGCTCACGCTCTCTTGGAGGGGGAGCCGATCTATGGGATTCGCTATCAGGAGTTTCTCTCTTTAGACGAGTCAGAGCGGGAAGCAGTTCTGCAGGAGTCGAAAACCGCGCATCCACCATCGCTCGGCGTGCTTTCTCTTCCGTACGTATTCTTTTCGTATCGCGCCGGGTACATCTTGAATGCGGCCTTCTCGATGATCGTGCTTGCTGGGTCGGTCGTGTGTGTCGCGAGGATGCTGGGATTTCATGGTGCGCTCGCTCTCGCTATAGCCTTACTCGTAATGGTTTCTGGTCCGAGTAGAGACGCGTATGGATTTGGCCAGTGCGGCCCGATTCTCTCTGGCCTCGTTCTGCTCTCCTGGTGCGCCCTCCTAGGCGGCCGAATGAAATGTGCTGGAGCGCTGCTGGGAGGTGCTATGGCGATGAAGCTTTATCCAGCGCTCTTCCTCTTCTACTTTCTCTTTCGCCGAGAGTGGAGCGCTCTGTTCGGAATGCTGTTGGTATTCGGTGCCGTCGTGCTCGTTTCAGTAATGTTGGGATCCCTCGATGACTGGGTCCTGTACCTAAACGGAGTTGTTCCGTTCAATGTTGGAAAGTGGGCGCCATTTCCAGCGAGCCTCTCACTCCCAGGATTTATCGCACCACTGCTGCTGAAGTCCGTTTGGTCAGATCCGGTGTGGGAAGCGCCCGCACTTTTCTCCGTGCTGAACCGAGGAATTACTCTCTTTGGAATCGTGCTTGTCTCTCTTCTTGCCCGACATGAGAAACCGGAGAGACGGCCAGTATTTCTCTTTGCCGCCACGGTGGCCATTGCTATTTCACCGATTACTCACGCACACAGCATCCTCATTGCTGTTCCAGCATTTCTATGGGTCTTTCAGAGAGCGAGAGAGAGAAAGAGCAGGACACTTACTGGTATAACTCTTCTCCTGATGGCAGGCGCGATGCTCGGACAGATCGAGTGGTGGCAGCAGGCCCATCACATCGCTGACTACCTTTCCCTCTCAGGGAGGAGCGCCTACAGAAGTGAGTTAGCAAAGCTACACGGTGTAATAGTCATTGCTCTACTCTCTCTCATGTGGCGAGAGTTCGCCATGCTGAAGATACGAGGGGAGAGATAAGGCAAAGTCCTTCCAACCGAAGAGAGTGCCCTGAGATCGCTTCTGAGTTTCTTCTGCTCCGTAGACTACCGCCGGTATGGGGGCGAGGTCCGTCATAATCTCTTTGAGGGTATTTGGCGCGTCGAGAAATGTTGACTGGGGAGTTCTTCCTGACTTGCATTCGAGCAAGAGGAGTTCTGTTGAAGTGCGCTCTACCAACATATCCACTTCCATCTTCTTGTCACGCCAAAAAAAGATCCTCGGCTTTCGCCCACTATTCAGAAAAGCTTTCATTCCCTCAGCAATGCACCAATTTTCGAAGATCGCTCCACGGAAGGGGTGTGTGATGAGTTCCTCTGGATCTCGTATGTTGAGGAGTGTGCAGAGAAGCCCTGTGTCATAAAAGTACAGCTTTGGTGATTTAATGAGACGTTTCGCATAGTTTCGGAAGTACGGAGAGAGTCGAAAGCAGATGAATCCGACCTCAAGTATCCCGAGCCAATCCTTGATGGTATTGTGAGTCACTCCGATATCGTTTCCAATGGAACTCAGATCGAGCAGTTGGCCAGCTCGGCTAGCAGCCATACGGACAAAGTGTTCGAACGTAGCAAGATTCGACACGTTGCGGATCAGTCGAACATCCCGTTCGATATATGTTTGTACATACGCTTGGAGCCACGTATGTGCATCCTCTTTGAGCGAAACAGCAAGCGGGTATCCACCACGGTAGAGCACGGATTCAAGGGAGTGGGGTTCGGAGAACAGCTCAGGAAAGAGAGGAGAGATCTCATCGAACGAGAAGGGAAGGAGGTTTCTTATCGCCGTTCTTCCCGAGAGAGATTGACTCACACTTTCGAGGAGTAGGAGATTGTGTGAGCCGGTGAGAACAAAGCGACCGGGCCTGCGATCCTTATCAACGGCAACCTGAATATCAGAGAGCAGTTGAGGTGTCCGTTGAATTTCGTCAAAGACAACTTTATCACGATAGTTTTCAAGAAACCCCTTGGGGTCGCTCTCAGCAAATTCGCGGTGGGTACGGTCCTCCAGATTAATATATGACCAATCTGGGAGGAGGTGTTGCAACAGGGTGCTCTTTCCACTCTGCCTCGGACCCGTTACCGTGAGGACGGGAAAAGTCTTCAGATCTTGAAGCAGAACCGGCGCAAGGGCCCGCGGGATAAACTCCATGAGATGAGGATAACAGCATGTTGGCGAATTGTAAATCACATTTACAATTCGCCAACATGCTGTAACTATTAATGATATTGGTAAAAAGTCGCTTTTGTAACCGTCTCGGGCTGCTATGTCTCATGTTCTTATGAAGTTGCGAGCCTATTTTTCTCTGCTTTTTGTCCCCCCGCTTCTTGCGGTCTTGCTCTATAGTCCAGCGATACTTTTTGATTTTGCGTATGACGACTTTTTTCAGATCGCTCAGAACGGTTCAGTCCTCTCTTCGGAGAGGAGTTGGCGCTCACTTTTCTTTGCCTTTCTCGAGCCTACCTTTCCCGGAGATCTCTTTCGTCCGGTGACGGTCACGACCTATCGGCTGCAGGCAGTACTTTCGGGGAGCACCCCGATGGCTTTTCACCTCCTGAATGTCCTTGTGTTCGGCGGATGTGTTGGCCTCGTTGGAGTGCTTTATCAGAGAGTTCTCGGTGTTATTTCGCTCTCTTTCCTCGCCCTGTTGTGGTTCGCGGTCCACCCCGTACACGTAGAAGCAGTTGCCAATATCGTGGGAAGAGCAGAGCTTCTGACGGCCTTCTTTGGCCTCGTCAGCATCCTCTGTTACGTCAACTCGGTGCGAAGGAGGAATACACTCCTGCTCGTGGCCTCCCTCGCCAGTTACCTTCTTGCCTCCCTCTCGAAAGAGTCTGGATTGTGCCTCCTTCCCCTGATTCTTGGTGCTCCATTTTTCTTGCCGGAGAGAGAGAAGGAGGGGGCCTCTCCATTTCCAACGAGAACAGCGCTCTTTCTTTTTCTTGGAGGAGCTCTCGCTGTGGTGGGAGCACGCTGGGTAGTGCTTGGTGACCTCTTCTTTCAGGAGCGTGATCTCACGACCTATTATGTCGAAAATCCCCTTCTTCAGGAGGCGTTCTTCAATCGAGTTCTTCCGGGGCTGAAAGGTCTTGGTGACTCGATACTCCTCCTCACGATCCCGCTTCACCTCAGTGCAGACTACAGCCTTCCCGCTGAAGAATTTTGGTCGCGGGTGCATTCTCTGCGGGGCTACGGTTCCGTGGCACTTGTCGGAGTCTACCTCTTTTCGCTCTTTGCCTTTCGCCGAGAGCGGTGGGTCTACTTTGGGTTATGGCCGATCTGCACGATGGCTTTGACGGCCAATATTCTCACACCGATCGGCACCCTGATGGGAGAGCGGCTCCTCTTCTTGTCGAGTATTGGATTTTGCGCTTACTCCGTTGCTGTGGTCGACCATCTTGCAAAGAGATGCAGCTCTCCTCGGGTTGGAGTTGCTCTCGTGTGTCTCCTTATTGGGGTGAGCACGGTACAGCTCATCAATCGACTTCCGGTCTGGCACGATAACGGAACGTTGTTCCGAGCAACCGTAGAGGATAACCCGAAAAGTCCGAAGTCGTGGTTGAACCTCGGTCTGCACCTCTACTCTCAGGAGCAAGACTATCCGGGAGCCGAAGCTGCTTTTCGCCAGGCGATACACCTCGAAGGTGGTCGCATCGAGTACTACAAAAACCTCATCAACGCTCTCCTTCAACAGCAGCAGTATCCTCAAGCCCTCTTCTGGATTGAAAAGGGATTAGAGGTTTCCCCCAAAAATGCTGACCTCCTAAAGGCTCGTACACAGGTTCGCGCACTCTTCCGACCTCATGAGGAAAAGAGCTCTCCCCCCGGAGTGTATGATTCTCCGGGGGATATATCGCCTCCCTAGGCCAATGGCACTTCGTGCCTCAAACACTCGCACGTGTTTGATTTTGAGGATCGCTATAAAATTGGGGAGAAGAGGAAGTGCTAACGGACGGCCGCAAATCCGAGGGCGACTGCTCCGGTTCCGAGCAGGACGCTTCCGAACGAGTAGAGGAGGGCCGCTCCGTACTCTCCTCTCTGAAGGAGAAGGCAGGTCTCAAGACCGAATGCTGAAAAAGTGGTAAAGCCGCCGAGGACGCCGGTGATCAGAAAGAGTCGAGCTTCTGGGCCGACTCCAGTGAGACTCCGTTCGAAGCTTCCACCGAGGAGGCCGATCAGAAGGCAACCAGTGATATTTACCATAAATGTTCCCCACGGGAAGGTGCTCTGACTAGTAAAATGGAAAAGAAGTTTGCTCGAGAGAAACCGGAGTATCGCCCCTAAAAATCCACCACCTCCAACCCAGAGCAGTTGCTTGATATCGAGAAGTTCTTTCATGATCTCGCCGGGAAAGCTCGTTAAAACACCTCTGCCGGTCCTACCGGTACGATGCGGTGCGGATTAATCTTTTCGTGGGTGACGTAGTAGTGGCGTTTGATGTGGTCAAGATTCACGGTGTCTCTCACTCCTGGAACCTCAAGTAATGTGTTGAGGTAACGGCTGATATTCGGATAGTCCTGAATCCGGCGGACGTTGCACTTGAAATGGCCCACATACACCGCATCGAAGCGGGCGAGAGTCGTGAATAAGCGCCAGTCAGTCCCTGATTCTGTCGTGATCCAGGAACGGAAAGCACTCTGTTGCCGCTGAAAGGAGCCATCTGAACCGGTTTCTTTTCCAAACTGTGCTGATGAGGTCATGAGTGCTGTCTCCCCTTTTTCCTGAGAGTATAGAGCGCTCGTATCAGAGACAAAAGAGCAGAGCTTTAGGGCATTATCTTCTGACCTGTTAAGTGTGTGAAAATAGGGAGGAAAGAAATAATCTGGTCAATCTTGAGTAATCTGTATACGGTATGGCGTG
>JALEGQ010000166.1 GCA_022763385.1 bacterium | reverse complement strand
TGCAGCTCCCTCTTCTGCAGCTCCCTCTTCTGACTCATGTTCCATCACGGTGCGGATAAGTTCATCAGAGATCTCCAGATTCTCCGACAACTTCGGCTCTGCTCCTTGTTCAGAGGATGAAGAGGACTCAACTACCTCTTCCGGAGCCGCTGGCGCTTCCGGTGAGGAGCTCTGGTCAGCGAGCATCTCAGCAATATCTTCAGAAATGGCATCTTCTGATACAGACTCTTGTTCCTTCTCAATCGAAGAGTCTTCATCTTTTCCTGTCATCGGTTCCTCCTGAGAGCTTTTCTTTTCTCGGGCAGCCTTTAAATCTTCTTTCAGAGCGGAGAAGTCATCGTCGCCTTCCGTTCCATGGTCCTGAAGCTGTTGCATAATGCTCCGGACACTATCGATCATGGAGAGCAGCACCGTAATGGCCTGTGGCTCTACCTTAACCTCACCCGTACGCATGCCATCGAGGAGCGTCTCACCGAGATGGGTAATGGACTCCAGTTTCTTCAGCTCAAGAAAACCACAGGTCCCCTTGATGGTATGAATGGTTCGAAAAATTCGCTTGATGATCTCTGGGTCGGAGGGGCCGTCCTCCAATAGAACAAAATCTTGGTCAAGTTGGTCTAGGCCCTCGAATCCCTCGATAAGAAACTCATGCAGTATCTCTTCGTCTTCTGAAGACATCACTCTCTCGAGAAAATCGATAATCTTTGCCTGGAGCACATCTCAGGGAGTACCGAGAGAATCTCGCGAAAATTGAGATAAACCGTCTTCCCCTTAGCTTCTTTTCAGATGCTGATCCCCCACCTTAAGTATCGAAACGGTCGGCGTGGAAAATACGAAGCTTGAGGGTATACCGCCCACATGTATGATTTCATTTTTGAGGAAATGGAGGACGGCCTTCTCGCACCGTTTTTGCGCAACAACAGCGCAAACACCGTTCCTCAAACAGGGGAGTTTTTTAATTCTGGTGGCTTGGGGTCTACAGGTGTTTTTTCAGATCTTCGATATTTTGGGCGACTTCAATCGGCCCCTCAACACCGCTCTGTTCAATAGACTCCAACAGGTCACGCACCGTATCAACGGCAGAGAGAAGAGTTGTTGCGAGCTGGGGGGTAAGAGAAATTTGTGAAGAGCGGAGCCGATCAAGAACGGCTTCGGCGCTATGGCAGAGCTGCTCCAACTTTGAGAGTGCTAAAAATCCAGCATTCCCCTTTATGGTGTGGATAGAGCGAAAAACGCTGTTTAAAAGCTCAACGTCATCTGAGCTCTTCTCGAGCTGCACGAGATCTTGTTCTACTCTATCAAGGTTCTCGTACGCTTCGACCAAAAAGATTCGAAGCTCTTCGGGAATATCTTCCTGTTCAGACATAGCCTCTCTCATAAGCGATGTTTCGATAGGGCCAAGGATACACCTTTTGAGAGATAGACGGCATCTACAAAAGATAGCTTGATAAATAAATGTGACTTCTACGCTATTCTTTCCGCGCTTTCCTCGGGTGCGCGCAAGGCTAAAGCGTTCAACAACAACAATATGAACTTTACGAAAGACCTTTCTCGAACAGCGAAGCTTGCAAAACTCGGTTTTCTTCTCAAGAAACTTAAAGAGAACCAAGAAGATGCGACAGAGCAGAAGATCTTGGCACAGATGGCTTCGCTGCGTGGTCTTCCGCAGAAAGTCGGCCAACTCCTCGGCCTCAGAAGTTCTACCGGAAGTTTTATAGAACTCACCGAGAGCTCTCAACACAGTGTTTCATCTCTTGAGAGCTTCTCGTGGATCGAGAAGGAGACTGGACAGCCCCTCTCTCATACCTTCTCAGAAATTGATCCGAAGGGAATCGCCGCCTCACTCGGCCAAGTACACCGTGCGCGTCTGCACGACGGAACCCAGGTCGCGGTCAAAATTCAGTACCCTCATGTCTCAGATGGGATTGAAAGTGATCTTCGCGCGATCGGATGGCTTGCTTCCCCCTTGAGCACCCGAGGCAAGGGCTTTCCCCTTGCCTCTCTCCAAAAGGTGCTCCGTGAATCGCTTCTTCGAGAGCTCGATTACCTCACTGAACAGGAGGCTCTCCTCCGCTTTCAAGACTATCTCCAAGACGAGGACGGTGTAGTCATTCCTGCTCCGGTTCAAAAACTTACTACCCCGAAACTTCTCGTTACGGAGTGGCTAGAGGGCGATTCGCTCCGCCATGCTTCGCAAGAACCACCGAGAGTTCGCGAGAAGCTATCGCAGAGCCTCATCCGATTCTTTCTCAAGAGCTGGCTGGTGTGGGGCGAGGTTCACGGAGATCCGCATGCCGGAAACTACCGTATCTGTCATCAGCAAGGGGAGACCCGACTTGGAGTGCTCGACTTTGGCTGTACACAACAGCTCTCACTCGATAAGTGCGAAGCACTCCTTTCACTCCTGCTCTTCGATACCTCAAAGGCGAGCGAAGAGCTACTCCTCACCTATGAACGGCTGGGATTTCAGAGGGAGCTGCTGGAGCCCTTCGCAAAGAAGCTCATTTTGGTAACAGAGATTCTCCAAAGACCATTTCATGCTCCTTCCTCATTCTCCGTTGAAGAGTGGAACCTCAGTGAGGAGATTAGCACGGTTCTCGAAGAGGATCGCATGACCTTCCGCCTCGCCGGTCCCCCTTCCCTGCTGATCTTCCTCCGTTCGTTCTCTGGGGTGGTACAACTCTTACAAGCTCTCCAGACCCCCGTGCATTGGCGCCGGGAGTTTGAGGCCATTATTGGAAACGCTGTTACTCGGGGAGGAACTTCTGACCTCGGAGAGAACCACAACTCCACTCCCCAACCAAGCTCCCTTACAACAGCCTCTCACCTCTGCATCGCCGTAGAGAGGGAGGGAAAGACCACGGTAAAACTTCGTTTTCCGAAAGAGTGCCTTTCTCGAATTGAGTCGCTTATCGATCCGAAGCTCCTTCACTCCCTCAAGGAGAGAGAGATCTCTCCAAAAATGCTCGCTAACGATGCAATAGCGAACGGCGTTCCTCCCGGAGAGCTCTTCTCGCTCAGTGATGCTGAGCGAAAGGTTCTGGTATGGCTAGAATAATTCCCTCAACTCTTCCCTGAGAGTGAACGATGATCTGTACAGTGGGAAAAAACATACCGAGTCGTTTATGGGAGAAGCATTTAGACAAGTTCTCATCGTGGATGACGATCCCGTGACGCTGCGAATACTGGAACGGTGCTTCCAGAACTGGGGATTTCAGGTCGAGGCATTTGTAGATAGCGAGCTTGCACTCAAGAGAGTAGCCGCCCGTTCGCTTCCTCCCCTCATCATACTGGATTGGATGATGCCAAATGCAAACGGACTGGAGATCTGTTCAGCCATAAGAAGTCGGGAAAATGCTTCTCCAACTTATGTTCTTATGATTACTTCTAAAACAGAATCAGAAGACCTGATCGAAGCACTCGACAGCGGTGCTCACGACTTTCTTTCGAAACCCATTAATATCGATGTTCTTAAAAGTAAGGTAAAGGTCGCCGAACAGCTCATGCGGCGCGAGATGGAGATCGAGATAGAACGCCGCTACTGGAATCTTCACGCCGAACAGATGGAAGCCCTGGCGGAAGAGCGGGCCAAACAACTCGTCCATGCTGACAGAATGTCGAGTATCGGTGTGATGGCTGCCGGAATCGCCCACGAGGTAAACAATCCCACCGCATTCATATCAGGAAATGTACAGACCCTCGAGAAGATCTGGTCTGACATCGCTCCTGAGATTGAAGGAGCGAAGAACATCACTGAACAGAAGAAGGAATTTATCCTCGAAGAAACCCCAAAGATGCTGGAAGGCATCAAGAACGGCGTAAAACGAATCTCAAAGATCGTCCTCGGACTCAAAGGTTTTGTGCATCAAACAGAGGCAGAGCGAAGTGTTCACTCCATCGGGCCACTCGTTGAGCATGCCCTTGAGCTGACCCGAAATTCTCTCGGAAAAAAGGTCACCGTCATCACGGAGATTCCAGAGGAACTTCCCTGTGTTTTTGTTGATGCACAAAAGATTGAACAGGTGCTCGTAAACCTAATGGTGAACGCGGGTCATGCCCTGGAGAAGTCCGAAGCCCCTGTCATCCGGCTATCAGCAACAAAACAGGAGAAAACAATTTCGCTCTTCGTCCAAGATAACGGGTCAGGAATTCCTGACGATAAGCTAGATAAGATATGGGTGCCGTTCTTTACAACAAAGGAAGTTGGAAAGGGCACCGGCCTTGGACTGCATATCTGCCGAGATATCATAGAAGCACATGATGGCCAGATCACTGCGACGAACTCTGATGATGGTGGTGCTCTATTCCAGGTAATTCTCCCATCTCTCAATCAGAGTGAAGCAGTGCCCCAGGAGGTCGAATGAAAATTCAGCTTTTAGTAGTTGATGATGAAGAAGAGATACGAGAGATGCTCGCTCGAAACT
>JALEGQ010000165.1 GCA_022763385.1 bacterium | reverse complement strand
TGGGGGTGAAGACAAGTAACCATTCAAAAAACGACATCCCCGATCAGGGGATGACAAGAAAGGGTATCCTCTTTTATCGACCAAAATACCCCGAAATAGTGTAATTATCGCCTCCTACTCTATATTCGCTGAATGGTTACCTTTAGCTTTCTTCTTTACTCCGCTTGATTGGAAGAAATGTGAGATGATTTATCGAGCACTTTCGGCGGAGGGCTTTTCAGAGACACTCCGCAGACGAGCCGAAATTCTCCGCTATCACTATTGCTCACGTGCTCGTCGAGGACGTCGAAGAAAAGCCCTTCGCCGAAAGTGCGGCGGTCCCCTGGGAGTTGGACTCGATTTTTTTTTGCTTTGGAGGCTAATAATCGGGAAGATAGAACGATGTCACTAGGGCAAGAACCAGAAAGAAATCGGTTTGAGGCGCGATCTCAGTCGCTTCAGGAGCAGTGTCTTGCTGCTGATGGGGATACGGCGGCGCTCTGGAATCGGTTGATGGGGGAGCTCTCAAGGGAAGAGCGGGAGCTCATGGCGACACCGAATGCCGGGCTCCAAGATGTGGCCAAGCTGGTGACCTCCCCGTGGGAGTCTCCAAAGGGTGCCTTCCTCGCGGCGATGCTTGTTCAACGAATGAAGGGCGCCGATCCTGATCACCGGCAGGAGCGAGAATCGTCGGCGCTCACCCTTCTCAAAGACGGGAAGACCCGCGCTCTGCAACGACACTACCTTTCGCTCACACTTCAAGACCCAACCCCGGAAACACGGAGCGCACTCTGCGCTCTTCTCGAGGATCCGGACTTTGGGGACTATGCCGTTGTGGCACTTCGTGGTGATTTCTCAGAAGAGGTAATGACCGCACTCCAAGAGCTCTGTGTTTCTGCACATCCCCAACGTCAACACCGCGGAATGTCGAGCCTGCTTGGCTGTTCGAGGGAAGAGATTGCAGAGAGAATTCCCATCCTCCTTCTTGGAAAGGAAAGGGACCAAGCGAACTGGCAAGATTATTTTGACGATCTCACGTCACTCCCACCGTATGTGATGGATGAAGATTATCAGGCCGTTCTCCGTACCCTTCCTTTTGCACATGAGGTGTATCGGGGGTGTGAAGAAGAGTCTCCTATCGCCTGGGCATCCTCGGATGGAAACCACCTCATCTCATATGAAGAGAGTATTCTGCAGGGCAACCATCTTCATGCGGCGTTGGTGTTGCGCTATGAAGGCGTCACAGAGGAGCTCGCCCCTGACTCCTATCAAGAGGGTCTTGGCGGACTGCTCGCATGCGATCTGGCACGAGGACTTCTCGGTCGACATGCAGCAGAGCTCGATGCGAAAGAGCGGCGGTACCGTACTGCGTTATCTTTCCCAAGTGTGACGGTTCCCGATGTCCTCCCGGTAGAGATTACGGGAGATGATCCGAAACGGGCTATGGCGCTCTCACAACTTGAAGATCTTCCCGTCACGGTAGAAGATCTTCTTCAAACGAGCTCTCCGGGGCGAGAGATTGGACGAACTCGAATCGACACCCTATGCGGGGGAAGAGAGCCCGCTCGGACAGGGCTCGGCCCCCTCCTTGAGGTGGCTCTTGATCCTCAAGAGCCCCGTATTCAACGGTTCTCCGCAGCGCAGCTCCTGCGCCAGGCGAATGTCGTGCTTGAGAATGATGCCCTTCGAGCTGACTATCACCGTACCGCCCTTCTGCCATTTCTCGAGGAGTACCGAGATCCCTTTGCGAAGCACTGTGTTGCTCATGCTGTGACGGAAGTAACCGACGAGCAGGTTATTACCGAGCTGACGAAACTTTTTTTTCAAGAGGGAGTGGGAGATTACGCGGCCTATGCGCTACGGGGGTGTCAGCAACACCCACTGGTGAAGGACACCCTTCTCAAGGGAATTCGAAGTACTGATACCGCAACCGTCGAGCGAGCGGTGCTCGCATCCTATCATCTGGCTGATCCAGAGTTTGTTTCATCGGTCAGACAACACGATGTGTTCCGACGACTGTGCGGAATTATCTCAGAGACCCGGCTCAAACGGTTTCTTCCAGAAAGCTGGCAGAAATTGGGAGAGGATGAACGAGCACAGGAAGCGATCGCCGCATGCGTCAGATATGGCAGAAATGACAGAGATGATTGGAGGAATTTTTTATCCACGGTTCAATTTCCCCTACCGATTGCTTCCGAACTCTACGGAGAATGCGGAGGTGATGGTCTCCTCACCATACTTTCGCCGGGTCAGGGCCAGATAGGTCTGCGACGAGACGAAGAGACCGGCGAACTTCACCTCTATCTGAGAAGCCACGGAGAAAACCATACTCGTCCACTCCCTCTGAACCGAAATGTGGCTCTACATGCGCATGCCCTCGTAGAGCAAATGTTCTTGGGATATCTCGACCAACTCCCAGGTTAGTCGCGCTCTTTAGCGCTCCACCAACTCCTTACAGATCGCATACATCTCCCCCGCAAGCCGCTGTCGGGAGTATTCGGTGGCGAGCGTTCTTCCGCCCTTTTTCCACTCTTCTCCCGAGTCCAATATCGCCTTCAGAGCTCTCTGAAAGGAAGGTGCCTCTTCTGGCTCATAGCAGATACCGGCATGAAAGTGTTCGACGAGTTTGCGAGCCTCACCGTTTACCCCGAGAAGAATCGGCTTCTCAAGCGCTGCGCTTTCAAAGATCTTAGAGGGAAGGACGGTGAGAAAGGTCTTTGATCGCCTTAAGGGGATCAGGGCGATATCAACCTCTGCTAAGATGGCGATCGCTTCATCTCGTGGAACGGCATCATGCATCGTGATATTTGTGAGCTGCAACTCCTTTTGTAAGGCGACAAGATTCTTCTTTTCAGCGCCGTCTCCCACAAAGAGAAAGTGTACGGCAGAGAACTCCGCCTGCTCTTGGAGCTCCTTCGCCTGATGGAGGATAAAGTCGAGGCCGTGAGCCATGCCGTGGGTTCCGATGTATCCGACGACCTGCTTTCCTGTCGCACGAAGGTCTGAGATCTCACGCGCGATCTCTGAGCGAACCTCTTCTCCTTTCTGCTGTATTTCCTCCCGATTTACCCCATTCGGGATGAGGGCGATCTTTTCTGGGAGGATGCCACGCGCGACGATGTTCTTTCGAAAGGCCTCGGTAACAACGACTACCTGGGCGGCGTTTCGGTAGAGGAAGAGCTCAAGTCGCTCCAAAAGCCGAATCGGAAGGGAGTCCTTCATCGCTCCGACCGCTTTTATGGACTCGGGCCAGAGGTCTCTGACCTCGAAGATCCACGGTGTTCTTTTAAGACACCCGGCGAGCGCTCCGCTGCAGGCGGTAAAGAACTGAGGAGAGGTCGCGATAATGATGTCAGCCCGCACAAAGAGCGAGGCGAAGAACGCGGTGAAGGCATAGGAAAGATAATCGAGGATCCGTAATGCGAAGCCCGAGTTCGAGGTAATATAACTCCATACCCGGATTACTCGAACGCCATCCATCTCTTCCACGGCATAGAGCCGATTCCGATATCCGGGGAAGATCTCCCCCCGAGGAAAGTTCGGTTGTGTGGTGATTACGGTGATCGAAGCACCGAGCTTCCTCCACTCTTGGCAGTGTTCGTAGGTCCGATTCGCCGGGGCATTCATCTCCGGCGGGTAGTTGTCAGTAAGAAAGAGAATCTTCATTGAGGTCATTGCACCGCACCCGGAAGCTCTCGGAAAGGGGGGAAGTCCCTTTGTGTTGGCACAGCTCTCCTTTTACGATACACCTGCTCCGTGATGAAAGTTCTTTTCCGATATGGCGAAACCCTCCGGCACCTCAAAGGCCGCCAGATCCTCGCTCAACTCCTCGGACGAGGAAAGAAGCTCCCAGGGGTGCGAGACCTTCTCCGGTGGAAGCTCGCTCTCCCCCTTTCGGACCAGTCACTCCGCCACACCAAGCACCGGGTCTCTCCCCCACTTCGCCGCCGGTGGAGATCAACAGCGATCTCCATCGCCCCGAGTGGGGAGTGTCTTTTTCACTTTCTGAATGAGCGTCGTTCACTCGAGGAAGGGTGGTTTCCTGACTCGGCGAGTGATCTCTGGAGCTTTCACCTCCACTATTTTGAGTATCTTACTGCTGATGTTCCTCCCGAGAAGAAACTGGAGCTTATCGAGAGATGGCTCGATGAAGTGCCTCTGGGAGATCCATGGGCCTGGCACCCCTACCCGACCTCGGTACGTGTTCCTCACTGGATCGGCTTCCTCGAAGAATACGGCTCATCGCTTTCGGACGAGCAACGAAAAGAGATTCTCTCGTCGTTGAGACGACAGCTTGCCCACCTCCGTGGCAATCTCGAGTACGGCATTCTCGGCAATCACCTGCTCAAAAATATCACGGCTCTTATTCTTGGAGGGTGCTTTTTCGGTGACCGCCACCTCGTTGACCTCGGAAAAGAGCTGCTCGAACAGGAGATTGCAGAGCAGATATTGTCTGATGGAGGACACTTTGAGAAGAGTCCGAGCTACCACCTGATCGTACTCGAAGACCTCTTTTCGATCGCTTCGGCTCTTACCGCAACGGGATATGCCATTCCAACGTCCCTCAGAGCAGCGCTGGTCAGAATGGCGCAGTGGGCCGATATCGTTTTTCAGAACGGACAATTTCCAGCGCTCAATGATTCGAGTGAAGAGGTCGCTCCGCCATGGACTCTCCTCCGAGAGGAATTGGAGCACGCTCGCCTGATTCCCCCGAGAAAAAAACATCGCGGGACCTCTTTGCTAAAAGAAACCGGCCTTGCCATCTACCACGAGGACTCGTTTTCTCTCTTCTTTGATGGTGGTTCGATCGGTCCGGACTATCTCCCTGGACATGCTCATAACGACACCCTCTCCTTTCTGCTCTTTGTTGACGGAGCTCCTCTTCTCACCGATGCGGGGGTGTACGAGTATACGGAGGGGGAGTGGCGACACCTATTTCGTTCGGCTCGCTCACACAACGTCGTTATGATCGATGGAGAAGAACCGAATGATATCTGGAAATCATTTCGGGTGGGGTATCGAGGAGCCCCGACCGATCTCTCCGTAGGCCCACACCGTTTTTCTGCGAGAGATACCGCCTATGAACGGTATGGTGTCCATTGGGAGAGAGAGATTGAGATTCGGCCAGAACACCACGAGATCACGGTGAGGGACCGTTTCAAGAATACCGGCCAGTCGAGAGATCTCGATTGGCGACTTCACTTTGCTCCGGGGATCTCTTTTCAGCCGTCAACCAGAGATCAAACAGAGAGGAAGCAGCTCGGGAACAGCGATATTTCTGTAACGGTCACCTGCACCGAGGGAGGCCTCCCTCTTCGTGAGTCCTCATCATGGTATTCTTCCGAATTTGGAAAGAAAGAGGAGCGTGCCTGTCTTCACGGAGAACAGACTCTTCTTCCTGGAACACACGTGATCACAACCACCATTCATTGGTGACGGGAGAGTGCTTCTGCAACCGCAAAGGTCGTTTCCATGCTCTGGAACGGGTCTCCGAATGAAGTTTCCCGAAATTCTTTCTCTCTTCGGAAAACGGCAAGCACTGCTTCCGCCTGCTTCTGCTGTCCCTTGTCCTGCTTCCAGAGCCTCATCTTTCTAAAGTTTGGAAAGCCGTGTCCGGTAAGTACCCGAAAGTTCTCAAGCTGAAGGACCTTTCCTCCTGTAAAGAGCTCGATACGCTCCTTCGGTATCGCCTTGTGACCATTTGCAAAATAGTTGAGCGAACCAACCGAGCCGTCTTTAAAGCGGAGAACGACCGAGACGGTATCGCTCATTCCGCCTTCTCCGCACGCAACAGCCTCTACCTGAGAAACTGGGGCGTCGACGAGAAAATGTGCAAAATCTACGAAGTGACACAGCTCACCGACGACCCGCCCTCCCCCTTCTGCGGCGTTCTGAGTCCAATGGTCGTGGGGGATAGCTCCAGCGTTGATCATCATCTGAAATGAAACGGGTTCAGCTCGATCTGAAATGAGCTGCTTCATCTGGAGAGCAAGTGGAGAGAAGCGGCGGTTAAATCCGACGATCAGCGCCTGATCTGAGTGTTTTCCGGCGACGTCACGGAGCTCCAAGAGCTCCTCTCGATTGAGGGCAAGCGGCTTTTCAACAAAGACGTCTTTCCCAGCGAGCAGCGCTTGTTGAACGAGGGCAGCGTGAGAATCGTGCCTCGTGGCGATCACGACGGCACGAGTAGTCGGATCACGAAAAACCTCCGTGGGCTCAGTAGCGTGAAAAGCGAAGTGAAACTTTCGGGCGAGATCAGCACTCCCCTGACCGGTGCGACTGACGATGCCGGAGAAAGAAGCTCCCGCTGCTCGAAACGCCGGAAGAAGTTTTGCTCGAGCATAACCACCGGCACCGATAAAACCGATCTTATCACCGACTTCGCGGTGCTGTTGCGGAAGAAGCGAGAGGTCTCGCTTGACCTCAACTCGCGGCTCCTGAAGCGAGACGTTCTCCCGATACCGAAAGAGAAATCCGTACCCCGTCCCATCAGAGAGGATTCGGTCATAGGCTTCCTCAGCACGGCCGAAGGCGATCTCTTCGGTGAGTAACTCCTGTACCGAGAGTCGTTGCGAGCGAAGCAGTTCGAGCACGGCTTGAAAGTTCCGCTGCTCAGTCCACCTCACATACCCTCTCGGATAGTCGAGTCCCTTTTTCTCGTACCCTTCATCGTACCGACCGGGACCGTAGGAACACGAGACTTGGAAGGTGATCTCTTTTTGAAAAAAGGCGGTTCGGTCGAGGGTGAGACCAACAACTCCCACCAGCACGATGCGCCCCCGCTTTCTCGTCATCCGTGGTGCGGTGGTGATCGGACCGTTCGAACTCGTATTCGCCGTGATCAAGACTCCGTCTACTTCAAAACCACTGTTCGCAGCAAGCACCCGCTCTGTTGGGTCTTCACTTCCCTCCACGTGCAGGGCTGTTATCCCGAAAGACTCTGCCATCTGCACTCGTTCTGCGCTGACATCAAGGCCGATGACTCGACACCCGTTTGCCTGGAGGATCTGGGCGGTGAGCAATCCGATTAATCCGAGGCCAGAGACGCAAAACGTTTCCCCGAGGGTCGGCTCTGCAAGTCGAACCCCCTGAAGAGCGATCGCCCCGAGCACGGTGAAGGCCGCTTCAACTCCGGAGACCCCTTCTGGGATGGAAGCGCAGAGATTCTCCGGAACTACGACGAGCTCTGCGTGATAGCCGTTTGACACAACCCGATCTCCCACTCGGAAACGGGTTACTCCCTCTCCGACTTCAACAACGGTTCCGACATTGCTGTACCCGACTGGAAGTGGTTGATCGAGTTTCGAGAATACCGCTTGTACGGTCGCCTCGACCCCATCCGTACGCATCTTCTGTAAGACCTGCTTGACCTTGTCCGGCTGCTGTCGAGCCTTCGAGATCCAACCTGCTCTTCCAAAGTCCGCAAGCATCCGCTCCGTTCCGGGGGAGATCAGGGAGACCTCCGTCTGAACGAGCACCGTTCCGGGCATACACTTTGGGGTGGGAAGCTCAAGCGCTTCTGCAACTCCGCTCTTGAGGTTCTGAAATATCTGTTTCACCCACTCCTCCGAAGCCGCTCAGTGTGTTCCCGTGTAGAAGGTCGCGTTCCAGATTCTCGGATTTGGAAGCTTTTCGTTCGCAACGGTCGCGGAGACCTCCATCTCAACGGGGTTCTCGTAGATCCAGAGCTCTCGGTGATCATGAACGAGAATCTCTTCTCGGGCATCACCGAAAAGATCAAAGTGCTGCGCAAAATGCTGTCCATACGTCTCCCCCACCTTTGCCGGCGGGAAGGGGAACTGTGCGACCTCTTCTCCCGCGCCATTGAGCAGAATAGGAGGGCCATACGCTCGGCGAAAGACGAAGACGAGGCTCTCACCTTCTCGTCCCGTCCATCCATCTACCGTGCTGATGATCGAAACTCGACCGTGAGGCCCAGACTGCCAGAGCTGATTCCCCGCGTAGTCATACGAAAAGAGGGTGCCGTCCTGTCCCCGATCAACGAAGACGGCCTGCATCTCGCCCTTGTTGTCGGGGAGAAAATTTCCGAGGATGGCGTGCTGGGAGTGCTTGTGTGGCTTCCTCCAGAGAATCTTTCCGTTTTCTCCCACGAGCACACTCTCTCCGCTCGCCGCAACGGCTATCTCGAGCCGGCCATCGCCGTTCATATCTCCTGCATCGAGTCCATCCGCGTGGCGTTTGACCCGGCCCCGCACAGACCAGAGTCGACGCCCCCCCGCACCGTAGAGTGAGTATCCCACGAGGATCTCAGGCCGACCGTCATCCTGAATATCGAGGGCGAGGGGGTAGTGTCCAGTCTTGCCTCTTCGAGACCATTGTCGTCGGAGCGAACCGTCATAGATCCAGAAGTTCCGATAGCGGTTCTTGACGAGGATTCGGAGCTCTCCTCCCGGACCGAACCAGTTAATGTAGATCGCATCATCCGCGGGAGAGGAGGTTCGCTTTCCTGGAGCTTTTACCGAACGCCGGACCTGTCCGGTGGTCCCATCCAGTATCTGCAACTTGCCACCCCGAACGAGCACCACCTCGTCCTTGCCATCTCGATCGGTATCGAAGAGTTGGACCGGAAGATCAGAACTCGTACTAAAGTTTCGCTCGTTGACGCGACCACGGGTCCAGAGCACCTCCCCCTCGAGTGTCACCGCGATGAGGGCCGTTATCTTTCGCTTCCGACTCTGGATCGAGAGGAGGTCTCCCTTCCCGTCACCATTCAGGTCTCCGAACCGGAGCACTTGGCTCCCAAGCCGCCCGAGCGAGAGCTTTTTCACCAACCGGACGGTGTCTTCTGTAACGGTGTCTTGTGCCATCGCATGGGGAGCACACACTGACCAGGCAACCACCAACCCACTCAGGAATGCGACACACCGGTGAGACCACTGATTTTTCATTTCTATCTTTTCCTTACGCGAATCCGGTCAGCATAGCAGGAGATCGGCACTTTCAGAAGGATCCCAAGAAAGTGAGGAATAGGCAATTCCCCCCGCGAACAGTATAGTCGGCCGGTATGTGCGGTATTGTCGGACTCTTTTTTCCCGGGTGGGCCCATGAGCGGCGTCAGTATGCGGTGGGCGCTGGTGCTGACGCCCTCTCGAGTCGGGGGCCAGACGATCGCGGGGTGTGGGCGGGGGAACACGGCATCGCCCTCGGTCACCGGAGGCTTGCAATCCTCGATCTCTCCCCGCTCGGTCACCAACCAATGGTCTCACCAGAGACGGGGAACGTGCTCGTCTACAACGGAGAGATCTACAATTTTCGAGAGATTCGCTCCGAACTCGAACACGAGGGGATCTCTTTTCAGAGCAGTGGGGATACGGAGGTCCTCCTCAAGGCGATCGACCACTGGGGGCTCGAACGAACGCTCCCGAAGTGTAACGGGATGTTCGCGCTCGGTGTCTGGCAGCCGAAGGTACAGGTGCTCCAGATCGCACGCGACCGCGTGGGGATTAAGCCGCTCTACTACGGGTGGACTCCCGAGGGGTTTCTCTTCGGCTCAGAGCTGAAAGCTTTTTCCGCCGTTGAAGGGTTTCGGATGCCGCTGAACTATGAGGCGCTCTCGCTCTTTCTCGAGCACGGCACCGTTCCAGCGCCGTACTCGATCTTCTCTGGCATCTCAAAGCTCCTTCCCGGAACAACGCTTCTCCTCACCCGAAAGCAACTCGAACAGAGGCCCGATAATTTCTCACCCTATGCGGCTGAAACTCAGTGCTCTCCCGTTTCATTCTGGAAGGTGCCCTTTCCAGACTCCTCGCCTCCTGCGATCTCGTACGAAGAGGGAGTCGAGCACCTCGAAGAACTCCTCCGCTCATCTCTTCAGCTCCGGATGATCTCGGATGTTCCCGTCGGAGCATTTCTCTCAGGAGGAATCGACTCTTCCGCCGTGGTTGCCCTGCTCAGCGCCAGCGGTGGCAACAAGGTGAAGACCTTCTCTATCGGATTCTCTGAGGAAGAGTTTAACGAGGCTCCGTACGCCAAGCAGATCGCTGAACACCTCGGAACGGATCACACCGAACTGTACCTTCCTGAGCGTGATGCGCTTGAAGTCGTTCCTGAGCTCCCCGATCTCTACGATGAACCGTTTGCTGATTCTTCACAGATTCCGACCCTCCTCGTTTCTCGGCTCGCTCGACAGGAAGTAACGGTGGCCCTCTCTGGTGACGGTGGCGATGAGCTCTTCCGTGGGTACCCTCGTTACCTCCTGATGGAAGAGATCTGGCAGAAACTCCGGAGGCTCCCACGGCCGTTACGCTCGCTCTTTACGGCGGTCGTCCACCGGGTGCCGATGCGACGGTGGGATGATCTCTACGGTGCGATTGAATCCATCCTTCCCCGCTCTTTTCGCGGCATGCGGTATATCGGTCTTAAGGCACACCGACTCGGTGAGGTGATGCATGTGAGGTCGCTTCGCGAGCTGTATAGCACCGTCAACACTCACTGGCAGCCGCCCCTCCACCCGATGACGTACTATCCAGGAAAAACGGTGCTCAGCGATGAAGCGCTTCCCGAGCATTTTCACAACCCTTATGACTTCCTGAGCCACCTCGATATGTGTCTCGAGTTACCAGATGATATCCTCACGAAGTGTGACCGGGCGAGTATGAGCTGCTCCCTTGAAATGAGAGTTCCGCTCCTTGATCACCGGGTGGTTGAGTTTGCCCGTCAGATACCGGCAACGTGGTGTATCCGAGATGGGGTTCAGAAAGTGATCTTGCGGGATATCTTAAAAAAGTATGTCCCAAATTCGCTCTTTGAACGACCAAAGAGCGGATTCGGTATTCCCCTGCCCCACTGGCTCCGGGGAGAACTCCGCGAATGGGGAGAGACTCTATTGTCTCCGGAACACCTTCCAGAAGGTGGCTACCTCAATCGAGAGATGATCTGCACCCGGTGGCGGCACCACCAGGAGAAAAAGATCGATGCACACTACCCGCTCTGGACCATCCTCCAGTTCCTCAGCTGGAGAGAACGGTGGAAGAAACATATCATCGAAGAACCTGCCAATCCCTAAGACTCCACACCCGCTCAGGGGCATGATCGACATTTACCGGAGTGGTATTCCACCCGAATACAGAGCGGGCGTGGGCTCCCCGGTAGTGAATCGGAAGGGCGATCAGTACGGTGAGCATCATCACTCCCAACAACAACTTTGAGCGCATCCGTGAAAAAACAGAGCAGAGCAGTACAAAAAAGAAGGGAAGAATGTCGGTCATATACCGCGAGCCGAAGCAGTGTCCGTGCCACCAATTCGGGAAGAGTGAAGTTGCAACGAGATGAGAGACGATACTCCCCCAACAGAAGAGGAGGAGAATTCGCTCATCTCGTGCCACAGAAGAAGATAGTGCCAACGGAATCGAGCAGAAACTCAGGAAGAGAAAGGGGCTCTGGAAGAGGAGCCCCCTATTAGGACTCAGAAGACTCGCACAGAGCGCTTGCCAAAAATCGGGGTGATAGGCGAGTCGCCCAGGTTGGTAGTACTTCTTGTTCAGAGGAGCGTGATAGATGCTCTCGTTCAGAGAAAGAAAGAGCAGCGCTACGAGGAGAGAACAGAGAAGGTAGATAAGGAGTGATCCCCACGAGATTCTCCACCACCGGCTCTTTGCTCCTCGAAGAGCGGAGACGAGAAGCCCACCCCACCCCCAAACGAGCAGGGTTGTCGGACGAACGAGATACCCGAACGCAAGGGGCAGCCCTGCCAATCCTCGAAAAACCGTGCCCTTCAGGAAGAGAAAGAGCGCTGAAGAAAAGAGCAACATCACCGGACCGTGTTGCCACAGTCCGCGGCTCGCCGTAGACCAGGCTGGAGTTCCAAAGGCGAAGGCAAGCACGAGCAGAGCACTGCTCGAAACAGAAAGGAATTCACACCCGATAAAAAAGAGGAAGAGGAGCGCTCCAGTCGTGCACAGCGCTCCGAGGGCTCGCTCTGCGCGGAGCCGTACATCGAGGAGATCAGGCTCTTTCCCCTCTGGAAGTGCTTCTGCAGTATTCCAGAGCAGGTACGGCAACGTTTGAGGTACCCACTCAACAGTGGCAACGATCGGAAGGATGAGAAGAGATGTTCCATAGGGGAAGAGATTCACCGGACGACGCTTCTTCGTTACCCGTTGAATGCCGTATCGTTTCTTGTGCCGAATAAGCTCTCTGAATTCCGGCAGGTAAAAATCACCATCCCGAACAATGCTCACCGCTGTAGGAAGCACCCATACCGAATCCGTGGAGTGAATAACTGGGGAGAAACAGAAGGTCGCGTAAATAACACAGAACAGGAGGGGAGCAACTCTCCACCGACTCCTTCTCTCGCTAACGCTTCGGCTCCCCTGCCTCATACCCCTACATCAGCGCAGAACGGAGTCCGAGTACCTGGGACAGCTCCACGTGGTCTTCATCAGAGGCCCAGAGGTAACACCCGAACTGTCCCTCGACCGCAAGCGCATCGAGACCGATAATAAAGATATCTTTTTCGGCGATCTTGTTGAGCACATCGACGAGCGCTCCCGTCTTGTCCTTCCCGGACAGATAAAAGCAGCTCCCCTCCTTGATGTTCCACCGCTTGTTCCTCGCCACATTCTGAAACTGAGAGCCGTCAACCGGCACACACATGACTTGAGCCGAACCGAAGGAGGTTCCGAATCCCCAGATACCACGAAGCGAGACATCGTTCTCGAGCAAGGAGGCGCTGATAGAAGCGAGTTGACCGCTTCTATCATCGAGATAGATCGTGAAATAGGTAACTGAAGAGATATCCATATGTCCTCGCAATCAAATTAGGGCACTCTCCTCGCAGTGTACCGACTCCAGCACGGAAGATGCAATCAGCAGCTCAAAGTGATGGAATTTCTCCCCCGAAGTGAACAGAACAGTGGTATGCTCACCGCGATTTAAGAGAAGGAGGAGAAACATATGGGCGTAGACCACTCTATCGAGACAGCAAGAACGGCGAGCGATCAGGGGAGGTGGTCAGCAGAGCTCGCAGCGCCCTCGCCGTGGCCCTCTCATGACATCGAGGCGCCTCTATTCGAGAGCAGTAGAGAAGACGAACGGGTTGAAGGTCTCTTGATTGATGCTATTGCAGAGCACGCCCCCTCGGAAGCAAAAGCTCTCGAACTCGGGAGCAGAACGGGCACCCTGCTCGCGAATCTCGCCGGGAAAGAGCAGATCGGCCGTGTGTATGGCATCACCCCGGACAGCACGGCGCTGGTGCGTACTGGAGAATGCGTGAGACGTCTGGGCGTAGCGGAGAAGGTCTTTTTGCTCAAGGGAGTGCTCGACGATCCGCCAGTAGAATTTCAACACGGAATGAACGTCGTGCTGGTACAGGAAGCGTTGCGAAGTCTACCGGCGCGAGAACATCCGGCCCTGCTTCAGGCGGCCTTTCAAGCGCTTGAAAGCGGAGGACGGTTCTACGGCAGGTTTGATTCGGTTATGATCAGGTCGTCGAACGAGAGCAACTTTTTTTCGAAACCGGCGTCCTGCGTGACGGCAGACCAATTCTCCGAGCTGACCTTTTCTCCTCATCGAAGCGGTGTTGCTCAGTTCTTGTACTCCTGGGCGAGACTCTCCGATATCCTCTCTGGAGGCAGAGAGGATGAACTCATACCAAACCATCGCATCTCTCGAGGCGAAATTCGGCAGTATCTTCAGGAGATTGGTTTTGCACAGGTCCGCTCTCATCCCGGAGAGCAGTGGCCCGGGACAGGAGATTTAGTGGGGCGTTCCATACGATCTGCAGCGCGAGAGTGTCTCACGCAGGGAGAGCGTGATGGTCGTCGGTTTCAACTCCTCGAACAGTTCACCCGAAAGCACCTCTACTGCGAAGAAACCGGAGCAAGGACCAGAATTGGCGAGTTCGTGGAGGCTCGAAAACGCTCCTATCCCCTCTGTGGGGGAAGTTCGATTGAGTCGGTTGATTTTCTCTTTCCCTATCAGGTTTTTACGGGGATAAAGCCATAATCTCTCTTGTCTCATAAGAGGTGTCCTCGACTCGCACTCTTCTCCAGAACACGCTAGGGTATGGGGAGAGATTTTTGCCGGAATTCTGTGGGGAAAGGAATGAACGAACAGATTGAGGAACTCGATCCCGAGAAGTACGTAAAAAACAGCGAGACCGTTCTGATCGATGTCCGTCGGGACGAAGAGTGGGAAGAAGGTTTTCTCGAAGGTGCCGTTCATATTCCCCTTGATACCCTCGAGGAGGCCCCCATTCCGGAAAAAGAACAGTATGTGCTCTACTGCGCAGCGGGAAAGCGAAGCCTGAAGGGAGCCGAGATCCTTCAGGAGCGAGGGTTCTCAAATGTAAAGAGTCTCGCCGGAGGGATTCAAGCTGCCCAACACTCGATCCCCGTACGAACCTCTCGGAAAGAGGGTGAGGAGTAAGCGATGGAACTGAAGAGCGCTATCGAAGAACGACGAGCCGTAAAACACTTTGACCCGAACTACACGATCCCAGAGAGCGAGGTACAGGAGCTCCTCCGGCTCAGCATGCTGGCACCCACGTCCTTTAATATACAGCACT
>JALEGQ010000164.1 GCA_022763385.1 bacterium | reverse complement strand
TTCTGCGAGCTGTTTGGAGAGAGCCTTGATATCGTTGTCTGCGATCCGAATGTGTCCGCCGAGACAGAGAGCCCTGCTATTCAATTTGTTTCAGAAGAAGAAGCCCTACAACGGAAAACGCTCTTCTATGCCGTCCCAATTCCGGTCTTTGAGGAGGTGATTGAACGACACACCCATCTGCTACAAAAGATTGATCAAGAAGGAGCACGGGTGTTTATCGATCTGCTCTCGATCAAGACGCTCGCACAACAGATCTTTGCGGAGCATCTTGCCCCACATCACCACTTTCTCCTGACACACCCGATGTTTGGCCCCGATAGCGTCCGGAAAGCGGGAATTGCGGGACAACGACTCGTGCTCTGTCCACCGGAAGCAGCTTGCGAGCCCACAGCTCATGACGAACATGCCTACTGGAAAACCTTCTTTGAAGAGCACTCCCTCCATGTGGTGTCTCTCTCAGCAGAAGAGCACGATCGACTCGCTGCCAGGAGCCAGGGGCTCACGCATTTTGTCGGGAGAGTACTTGATGAGTTCAATCTTCAACCAACAGCTATCGACACCCTCGGAGCAGAACAACTCTTTTCGTTGAAGGAGCAGACCTGCAACGACTCTTGGGAGCTCTTCTCCGGTCTTCAAACGAAGAATCCCTATACCGTCGAGATGAGGTTAGAGCTTGGGCGAGCGCTCGACACTATCTACGGACGACTCCTCCCAAAGCAACGAGATCCAGATCTCCTGACCGTCGGCATTCAAGGAGGACCAGGAAGCTTCAACGAAGAGGCTGCACGCTACTATCTCGCTCGCTCACAGATAACCGATTTTGAGATTCGATACCTCTATACGACAGAAAATGTACTCGACGCGCTTTACCGGGGCGATGTCGATTGTGGTCAGTTTGCGGCTCATAACAGTATTGGTGGAGTAGTAGAGGAGTCGTTACTCGCCATGGCAAAACACCGCTTCGCCATAAAAGAGCAGTTTTCGATCACCATCGCCCACACCCTTATGAAGCGGAGAGATACCCCGCTCGGCGAAGTCACCACGATCATGACCCATCCTCAGGTACTCAAACAGTGCCAGAAGAATCTCTCTGAGAAGTATCCTCGCCTGAAACTTACCAGCGGAGAGGGCGAACTCATTGACTCAGCAACAGCAGCAAAAGCCCTCGCCGAGGGGGCGGTCGACCCTCACCACGCAGTGATGGGGAGTAGGGTCATCGCCGAGATCTACGGACTGGATGTCGTGGAGGAGGGGCTGCAAGACCTTCAAGAGAACTTTACGAGCTTTCTGTGGGTAGAGCGGCCTTCTGTTGAGGATCTCCATCCCGCTTTGTAGCACGCTCTCCGAGGAGCCGGACGGCTTCTTCCACTTCAGCAGCGGTGCTCTCTGGTGGGAGTGGCTCTCCAAAAAGGATCTGTACTGGATACGGTATTTTTCGTGGCACTTTCCAGAAAACGGTCCCTCCGTGGTGACTAAAGATACTCCCCCACAGCCCAGCCAGGTAAACCGGGATAATCGGTTGAGAGCGATCTCTCATGATCGTCTCAAGTCCTGATTTAAAGGGCTGCATCTCTCCAGTTCGTGAGAGCCCTCCCTCAGCAAAGATTCCAACGAGCTCGCCCTCTTCGATCTGCTCACCGCACTGCAAAAGTGTCTCTTGAAGCTTCTCTCGTCCATCTTTTGAGGAGATCGGCACTGCCTTCATTAACCGAGCAATCGGAGCCACAAAAAAGCTCTCGTAGATCGGACGATACATGATGAAGCGAACCGGGCGAGGGAGGGCGGCGAGCAGCAACATCGCATCAACATAGGTCACATGGTTACAGACCAGAAGCGCGCCGCCCTCTTTGGGAACGTGGTGTGTCCCTTCACGACGCATGCGATAGAGAAAATGAAGGACAATCCAGTTGATACACCGGGCAAGTGTCTCTGGCATCAACCGCACGAGATACACCGTCACCCCCAGCGCTCCGGCTGCCATAAAAAGAAAGAGGGTGCTGGAATGAAACGCGCAGTAATCGGTAAAGAACCAGAAGAGGAAACTAAAAAAGAGCATCCCGAAATTTGAGAGAAAGTTTGAAGCGGCAATATACGAACCGCGCTTCTCTGTGGGACTGAACTCCTGAAGGTATGCATTCAGTGGGACGATAAAGAAGCCAGAGCTTACTCCAAGCCCAAATACTGAGACATATGCAACGGCTTCATACTGCGCGAAAAATCCGAGCAGGGTAGTAAAGAGGATGATTCCGAACGAGCCGATCGGAATGAGACCGAGCTCTACCTTTCCCTCTGAGGTTTTCCCCGCAAAGATACTGCCGCATCCAATTCCTATTCCCATTGAAGCGAGCAAGAGACTCGTTTGGAGATCATTAAAGTGAAGTGACGCTTTGGCATACAGCAAGATATTGAGCTGAAAAAGCGCACCGATTGACCAGAAAAATGCTATCCCCAACACTGAGAGCCAGAGCGGGGTGTCACGGTAGATCTCGCGAAGATTACGGATATTTGGTCCAAACGGATCAAGCGGTGGCGCAGAACGGCGTCCAACGGCGCGCAGTGGAGCCACAAAAAAGCTTGCTACCACACCGAGGAGCGCGACCGCAACGCAGAGATATCCCGGATTTCCAAAGCTTCCCGAGGTCGCAAACCCAGCCATGGCCGTCCCAAAAATGATCGCGGTAAAGATCACGAACTCAAGATATCCATTTGCTCGAGAGAGCTCTTCGAGCCGCAACATCTCGGGAAGCATTCCGAGCTTGGAAGGACTAAAGAGCGCACTCTGAGTTCCCATGAGAAACACACACACCAAGAGCCCCGCTGGACTATCCTGGACAAAGGCGATAAATCCGATCGCCATCACAAAGAACTCAAGCTCCTTTGTCCACCGGACCATGTCGGACTTGGAAAATCGGTCAGAGAGCCATCCGGCGATCGCAGAGAAAAGGATATACGGAAGAAAGAAGAGCGCTGCGGTAAGGCTGAGATAGATAATCCCGGCATCTCCCTGCACGAGCTTATTCAGAACGAGGAGTGAGACGATCGTCTTAAAGAGATTATCGTTAAACGCACCGAGAAACTGTGTAGCGAGAAGGGAGCGAAAACTGAGACTAGAACAGGAAAGCTTCAGTTGAGAGATACACCGTGTCATAGGAAGGGGGGAGCTCCATTAAGAATCCTGGAAGCCACTTGCGATCGTGGAAAATCGAACAGAGACCTGCTCTCCCAACACCTGAACCCCAATAATACATGCGACCGCAATGAGAAGAGCCAGCAGTGAGTACTCCACCAGATTCGCGCCAGCACACCTTCTGGAGGCATCCTTCTCCTCTCTCTCCTCTTTGGAAGGCAACAGGCGAAACCGTTCTCTCATGAGAAACTCTCTCTTCTCGATATCTAACCGCTACTTTGAAATAAAGCTCGTTCTCTCTCCAAGCTGCTTTGCGAACTCAGCGAGCAACTTTGCTGAGTTCTCCAGGTCTTTTAGACTACACACTTCTACCGGCGTATGCATGTATCGGTTCGGAATTCCGAGGCAGCCAGCAGCCACCCCTGCGCGAGTGGCCTGAAGGGCTCTCGTGTCGTTCCCAAGGAGTCGAGACGAGGGAAGGGGCTGGGTTGGTATCTTCTTTCCCTTGGCCACTTTTTGAAGCATCTGCTCTACCTTCGGGTTGATATTCGGGCCACTGTACAGCCCAGGTCCCTTTCCAAGTTCACACGGGGACGATTTCGTCGAGCTCGCCCCTGGGTTATCAGAAGAAAAGGTCACATCCACGGCGATACCCACATCAGGGTCAACCCCGTAGGCCGCAGTGGTCGCCCCACGCAGGCCAACCTCTTCCTGGACAGTGCTCACCGAGTACACGGCAACAGAGAGCTTTGACCGCGCACAGAGGCGGAGCGCCTCCATCACGATAAAGAGCCCCACCTTGTCATCAAGACCGGGGGCAGAGATCATCCCGTTCTGAAGCTCAAGGACATCAAGGGCATAGGTCACCGGAGCACCGATCTTGACGAGCTTCTTGGCCTCCGCCTCATCTTTTGCACCGATATCGATCCAACACTTCTGAAGTTCGTACTTTGGACGAGAGCGCTCTTCTGCACTCTGAAGGTGGATGGGCTTGCGACCGAAAACGCCGTGAATTGGTCCCTTGTCGGTGTGTATGGTTGCTCGACTCCCCGGGACAACGGTGGCATCTATCCCTCCCAGTGGATCCACATAAACACAGCCGTGACTATCAATGTGTCGCACCATGAAACCGATCTGGTCACAGTGTCCCGCATACATCAGGCGACGCTTCGCCTTCGTATTGATACCAACGATAAGGTTCCCGTGAACATCACTCTCGATGGTATCGGCGTAATCCTTCATATAGTTCCTCACCACCCGCTGGATCGGCACTTCGAACCCGGTTGGAGATGGTGTTTTGAGAAGCTTATTGAGGAAATCTCTCGAAGATTTATTCACAGATGAACCTTTGTCATAGAACGATGTACGAGCAAGAATAGCCCCTCTTTTGAAGAGAAGCAAAGGAGAAAACTCTCCCTACGAGACCTCCCTTCGTTGAAATAACTTCTGCGCTATGAGGAAGAGAAAAAGAGAATACGTTACCGAATAGACCGTCCCCCACACCGTATGAAGCTCTGAGAGCGGAACATCATAGACAAGAGCGTCGCTCACATGAATAGAGTTCAGGTGGGGAAGAGACCAGTACATCGCTTGAATCACCGTGGCACCGAAGCCAACGACGATCTCCTCATCAAGGAAGTAGAGCAGGAGATCAAGTGATCGACCCGCCAGAAAAATCCCAAACGAAAAAAGTCCGATCAACATCGGGGTTACCACGATCGAAGAGAAAAAGATCACCGCGGCACAGACGATAAGGAGCTCCAATCCGATATGATAGTAGGCAAGCAACATTCGTTGATCGAAGCTTCCTTCAAAGAGATACAAAAATATGCTCAATCCGGTTGCCATCAGGAGAAGGAGCACCACTGCCGTAAAGAACATGCCGAAGAACTTCCCGGCCAGAAACTCCCACCGACGCACTGGTCGAGCAAGGATGGTGAGAATCGTCTTCTTTGCAAGCTCTTTATGGAGCAGGGTCGAACCACTAATAACGCAGTAGAGCACGGAGAAAAGCGAAAGTGAGAAGAGTCCAAAATCCTTCATCACCCGCACCTGATCACCGATCGTTACGCTCCCAAATATTCCAGAAACCGCGATAACAAGGACGGCAAAGAGGACAACCGCATAGAGAACCTTGCTCCTGATGGATTCTCGAAACGTCGACTTGGAGATGGCTCTTACCCGCCGAAAACTCTCAGTCATGATGCTTTCTCCTGTACGAGTTTTACAAAAAGATCTTCCAGACTGCCGTGGGAGGCCCGGTACAGCGAGATGGAGATCTGCTCCTGAAGGGCAAGTGCCAGTGCCTCTTCTGCATGCGATCTCTCCGAGAATTCATACCGACACGAACTTCCCTGCGTTGAACACCGAAAGGTGCTCTCACCTACTCCACCAAACCGTTGCTCACAGAGACGACGAAATGCTTCATCTCCAGAACTCTGCTCAACCGTAATCTCATAGCATCGATCAACATTATCGTGGAGCTGAGAGAGGTCGAGGAGGGCACGAATCTCCCCTCTCACCATGATGGAGGCTCGAGAACAGAGAAACTCAATATCCTCTAGGATGTGTGACGAGATCACGAGGGTTTTCTCTCGTTGTCGGAGCTCAAAGAAGAGGTCTTTAAACTCTTTTCGCCCGAGAGGGTCTAGCCCAGAGAAGGGCTCATCGAGAATAAGGAGCTTGGGATCACCAACGATCGCTTGTGCCATCGCAACACGCTGGGTAAGTCCTTTCGAGAGAGAGCGAAGGGGTGATTTCCCACGGGGAAGAAGGTGTACGGCATCCAGTGCCGTAGTAACCGACGAGCTCACCTGGTCCTGAGGAACGCCAGCGAGATGAGCAAAAAGGGTCACCGTTTCGCGAACCGTGAGGTGATCATAAAAATAGGGCTGCTCTGGAACATACCCGATAAGCTTTCGAACATCGGGGTCTCGATTATCCCGTCCGAAAAGGGTGATAGAACCTGTCGTTGGGCGTGTGAGGCCGAGAATCGCCTTTATCGTGGTGGTTTTTCCAGCTCCGTTGTGCCCAAGAAAGCCGAAGGACTCTCCCTCCCGCACAGAGAACGAGACATCATTCAAGATAAGACCACTATCCTGAAGCCAATTCCCACGATATCGATAGGAGAGGCCTGATACCTCAAGGGCATTCCTATTGTGTTCGCTCATCTTTCTTCTTCCGCTTCTTTTTTGAGGTGGTTCGAACCTCCCCACTCTCTTGGTCAATATAGAATCTTCCCCCGTACGGATCGGTGACCTCTCTCTGATTCGAAATCAGGCCATACTCCTGAAGCTCATCGATCCCGCTCGGAGGACGTCCCTGCTGTTCCGCAAAGAACTCGATACGCCGCTCTATCTCTTGGAACTGAACTTCAAGGGTTACTTCCTTGAGCTTATCAATCAGCGCCGCCCGCTGATGCTCATCACGGGTCTCGCGAATCATCTCAGAGAGAAATACCTGAGCTTGTCGAGGATCTGAGAGCAACATCTTTGAGGCCGCAAGACGGACGACAAAGGCCGGAACATCGGGAAACTCAGACGCTTTTTGAAGATCTCTCTCTGCAGAGATCGAGTCTTCCAAAAAGTACATCGAGGTAAACCCTCGCAGGTAATAGTAGTTCCACTGTTCCGGAGAGCTCTCGATCGCCTTCGTATAGATATCATAGGCTGCCTGCGGGGCTTCCACTTCCCAAGCAAGCATCGTACCGCAGAAGGTAAAGACATGTTCTGCGTACGGATTCAGATCGGTGATGAGGTTGCACATGTGCTGGAGCCACTGAAAATTCCTATCAGACCGATAGTGTTTTCCAAAGTAGCTTACCGTTTTAAACCAGAGGTAGTTGCTGAGGACATTTTTGTAGCCGAAGCTCAGGAGCTCCAGCCCCGTTCCATCCGGAAGGTAGAGCACTTCACGAGCATCACTCTGCGAGATCTGCTGCTCTACTGCTTGAGCCTTCTCGTCCACGGCGACCAGGGAGTACCCGAGAATACCAACGAGAGCAGTAAGCAGAAAAACAAAACGTATCATATCACCTATCGCGATCCTCTACATCAAACACGTGCGAGTGTTTGATTGTGGTGAACGCTCTAATCCAACGAAGCGTTTTCTCTCTGGGCGATCTCTTGACTCCGAAGGATCTGCCGCACCTTCCTCCCGATCGGCTTTTCTCTCCTCGTCTCTCGAAGCTCATCGAGGAGAAAACGGGCCTGCCGGAGGTTTCCATCCTGGAGGGCGTACTGCACCGTTTTGAGATGAGTCTCATACGAACAGATACGAGTTCGCGGATGCCCGCACACCTTCCGTATTCCATAGATGCTCTGAAAACCGTTCCCGTTCTGCAAAAAAAGGATATCAGCAAGCGGGAGAGCCCTCGTCTCAAGGAGGTGCGCGGCATCTTTTCGGAGAAAGGAGGGGGGGAGCTGCTGAATCTCTTCTCCAAGTGTGAGCACACCTTCCGGAAAACCCTGTTCTAAAGCGGGCGGCCCGACCCGAAGCACTCCCGCTTCGGTCAGAGCACTCGCACGAGCAAGAACGCTATTCGTCACCAACGTTGGCTCAACAAAGACGGAGATCTCTTGAGACGTCCGGTTCAAAAACTCAACATAAGCTCCGATGCTCGGCTCTCGAATATCACTGAGACCGCGGATGGAAGGATGTGAGGAGTCGTACGGAACCCCCTCTATCAGATATCTCGCCGGTCGAAAGTAGTCAGGGAAGAGCAGCTGTGGAGTATACCCGAGTACGAGGTCGGTTCGAACCCCCTCAACACGTTGGAGATAGCGAGCGAGGTACCAGGAGCTCTCGGTGACGAAGACCGCATGATACGGAAGGCTCGTGAGCAGCTGTTCTGTCGTTTGGGCTGGCAATTCGTGCCCCCGTTGGCTCTTCAGCTCGGGAAAATTTCTGAGCGCTACCGGAAGAGAGAGAAAGAGAAGCGCACAGGAGAGAAAGACCCGTGAAACCAGGGAGGAGCGCGAGAACAAGAGCGAGAGCGAAAATCCACCGAGAACCGAGAAGATGAAGAATACGGGGATAAAGGGATCGGGTTGCCACCCCCGAAAGAAAAAGAGCGTTCCACCAAGGGAAACAAAGAAGAGGAGCGCCGCACGCCAAGAGACGAATACGAGCACACTCAAGAGCGCAATGACACTGAGGGGGGCGAGAAACCATCCCGTCTCATCGAGAATCTTCTGCGCATCCTCCTGTGAGAGCGAGATCTGTCGCTTCACTGTTTTTTCGGAGAGCCCACCAACCGCGTGTAAGGTATCCGGCCGGAGGTGACGATCTCTGGCATCCGTGACCAGGCGAACAAAACGCTCGAACGTCACGGCTTCCCCGGTGTTCAGAGGTGGAGCACTCTGCGCACGGATCGGGATGGCGACAATAATGGCAAAACCGAGCATCCCAAAGAAAACCGAAAAAGTCGCACGAGAGATCCCGAGCGTTGGAAGATAGAGAAAGAAGCACGGCACTCCGATAAAGAGCAACGCAGGATGGTTTCCAAGGCCGAGTCCGAAACAGAAAGCGGCGCCGTAGATAAAGCGAAAATCTCGCGTCCGCTCAAAGAAGAGGGCACAGAGAAGCAAGAGGAGCACAAAGAGGGCGTTGAGCTGATAGGCCTCTGCCGTTGTGGCCTGACGGAGGAAGGCTGGGGAGAAAAAAAGAGGAAGAGCACCGAAACAGAAGGCAAACAACGTCACTCCCCTCTTCATCGAGCTCTTCTTCGAAGGCTGCTCGCTACTCTCCCCTCCTTGTTGAGGGTGAAGGAGGAGGAAGATCTGGTACGCGAGAAAAAAACTGAGAACGGTGACTCCCACACTGAAGAGGTGAATCCTCCAGGTGAGGGGGCCAAATGGGAAAAAGGTGGCGAGATTCGAAAAAACCGCATACGTCGCAAACCCCGGAGGATGGGCAACATCAAGGTACACCCCCGCGAGCACAAACTCAGCAGCATCCCGCCAGTGACTCGTATCCCTGGTCTGAAGGAGCAGTACTACCGCTACGAGGACCAGGAGTAACGACTCACCGAGGAGCACTCCCCATCGCCCCAATTTTGAATCACCATCTGCTCCCATACCACGAGACTCTCCCCAGCATTCCAGAGAGACTATACGAGGTTTCACGAGCGGTGATAAGTCTCTATACTCGCCGAACGTACCGTCGTGAGAGCCTTCCATTGGCCAATCTTGTAAAAATCTCTCTTCCGCTCCTCACCGCGATTCTCCTCGGGCTCTCGTTTTGGGGAGTACCAGTGGCCGATCCCGATCTAGGCTGGCACCTCCTCGGTGGTGAATACGTCTCTCTCACCGGAGAAGCTCCGAGAAAAGATTTTATCAACCTCCTCCGGGGCTCGTGGCACGACTATCACTGGCTCTACCAGCTCCTCCTCTTTGAGCTCTTTCGTTACAGCTCATTCTCCGGATTAGCGATCGGCTTCGGAGTACTCTCGGCGCTCTTCTTTGGATTACTCGCCCTTACCCTGATGCGACAGGTTGGCTGGAGAGCCGGTACCATCGGCTTTGCGCTCATCTACCTCCTCCTCCAACCCGCCTGGGTGCTCCGCCCACAGTCCGTTGCCCTCGTTCTGCTCTTCTGCTGTCAGCTTGCACTCGAGTATCGTCAGAGGGGGACGCTCCTTATCCTGCTCGTCAGTGCCGTTCTTCTCGCAAATATGCACGTCTACTGGATCTTTCTCCCGCTTCTCTGGCTCGGCTACCGTGTTCTCCCCGAGTCGATACGGTTTATAAAAGGTCTCCCGAGTGAGGAAAAAATATCTTCACTCTATGGATTCCTCCTCCTCTGCGGTGCAGCACTGATCTCTCCCTACGGGCTCTTTTCCCAGGGGGCAGACAGTCTCACCTCCTTTCTTCAGAACTATGCCCTTCTCTGGGACTACCTCTCGCTTCAACCGGAGATCAAGAAACGGGTGGCCGAGATGAGGACTCCATTTGCGATCGGTGGTTATATCGGCCCACTGGTGCTCCTCGTTCTCGTCTTCCTCTCGCGACGTCTCTCAGGAGCACGCATACAGGAGAATATCGGGCGATACTTCTTCCTTGCCATCACCACCCTTCTCGCTCTCAACTCGGCAAAGTACCTCGGACTCTTCGCCATTGCCCTCGCCTTTGTGTGGAGAGATATCGTTCCCCAACAAGAGCAAAACGGTTCTCGGTGGGGGAAACTGGTTTCGGTGATCGCCATCGTAGTGATCCTCGGCTCCTTGTCTTTCCTCCTTCCGAAAACTTGGCGGAAGTTTCCCGAGAATGCACACCTTACCAACCAGGTCCTTGCCAGCTACCCGGTACGAACGTGTGCTCACCTCGCTCAGATGAGGGGAAAAGAGGAAGGACCCGTACGCGTGCTCACCCCATTCTCGATCGGTGGATGGTGTAGCTTTGGAGCGTATAAGGTAGCAAAGAAGGATCATCTTCGAGTACTGGTCGATAACCGCACACAGGGGATCCCCAATGCATTCTACAGAGAGGTCTTTGACCTCTTCATGCTCCGGGGCAGGTGGCAGGAAACTCTCTCCGAATGGCGCTATGACTTTATCGTTCTCGAACGATCACGTCCGCTAGCATCGCTTCTCGCCGCAAAAGACACCGAATGGAAGAAGGTGTATGAGGAGGGGGTCTATGTGACTTACCAGCGGAGAGTGGAAGCGGAGTAATAAGAAAGGCCGTGCGAAGAACTTTCTTCGCACGGCCTTTTGGTCAGTTTATCTCCTTTCGAAGATAAACTTCCTACGAATGATTATTCACAGTTTGTGAGACCACCCGCTTCACTATCCCAGTTACAGGTAACTCCACTTCCGTTCGTGTGAGTCGCTGTTCCGGTAAACGATGTTCCCGTTCCAGGAACTACAATCGCCAAGGTTACCCCATTAGAAAGCTGAGAGATCCCTGGAAGGAGAGTCCCACAGTCATCTTGGTCGCACGCCTTGTAGATTTCGTTATCCACAAAGTATGCTTCCTCAGCGGTTGCAACGTTTCGGATGTCGCTTCGTGCTCGAGCGTCAAATCCACGCTCTCGATACTCAGCAAACTGAGGAATCGCAATTGCGGCGAGAATACCGATAATCGCAATTACAACGAGGAGTTCGATAAGGGTAAAACCCATTTCATTCTTCTTCATGCTTGTTCCCTATATTTGGTTAAATACAAACCTAAATATGTGTCACCTTCCCCCGAGCCGAACTCCTATCTTGCGACAGAACTTCTCCCCTGTGGCAGGCAACTGCCCATTGACGGCCTGGTACCTCACCTGTTACCAGCAGTAACAGGCCATCAGCCCCAAACGTGTCACGAATATGGCGAGCAACTCTGGTGCCAAGCATACGGCTTACATAATGATGAATAATTTCAACATATTGACACTTTTTCGTGCCGCCCTCTCGGCAAAAATGGCTGACAAATTCCGTCACATGGACAATTTTTGTCACCCATTCCGCCCCCTTTTGATGCAAGAAACCGGGGAATGGGCCCCTTTCAGAAGTGAAGAATGAATCCCTATTCTAGAAGACAAAGCTCCTCCCTCCTGCTCGCCGGTACCAGTGTCGCGTGCGCACTCTTCTTTCTGCTCCCCGCTCTCGGGAGTAGCCTGTGGCTCGACGAGACAGTGACCGCTTGGATTCTTGAAGGTGAGGACATCCCCTCCCGCGTTGCCACCGCCCGAGGGCCGAGCGCCCTCTACTACCAATTTCTTGCACTTTGGAGCGCCCTGTTCGGAACGAGTGAGCTCAGCCTCCGTACTCCGTCGGTGTTGGCGGTCACCTCGGCGAGCTTCCTCATCGGGCGCCTGGTGCTCCTCCGCTCCACACTCTCCCTCGCCCTCTTTGCTTCCGTCTTTTTCTCTTCGATCTTCACCGTCGTCCAAGCGGGAAGCTACGCCAGACCGTACGGGCTCGCGGTCTTCGCGGTGGTTGCAGCATTCACGGCGCTCTCCTCATGGTGCCAGAACCCGATGAAACGAACCGCCATCTGCTTCCTCCTCAGCATGGCTCTCGCCGTACACGCCCACTTTCTCTCCCTGCTCGTACTCCCCGGATTTCTCGCTTACTATCGATCGTGCGCTCCTCCAAACCGCTCAACGGCGAAGGATTGCTCGCTCGGGGCACTCGCCCTCTTGCTCCTCCTCCTTCCAGCACTGACCCAGTTTTCCTTGCTCTTCCAGGATAGGGGGTCACTCGGTTTTGCTCCCCCTCCGCAGCCAATTCACCTACTCAATGCACTGCTTCCGCTCGAACATCTCCTCGGGCTGCTCCTCGCGCTCGCGATAGCGCGCTCCCTCGGAAGAGGAGAAGAGAAAGGTCTTACTCCTCCCGCAGGAGAGCGCCGCGAACGTATTCCGCTCCTCCTCTGGTACCTCCTCCCCGCCATGACGCTCTACCTCGTAAGCACCACCACCCCACTCTCACTCTTTGTCTCCCGCTATATGGTATGGAGCACGCCGGCGCTCACCCTTCTCCTCGCCCGAGGAGCCGACTCGTTCCTCTCTCTTCGCCAACAGAAGGTGTTCTTCTGCTCCTTCCTCCTTTTCATTACCTCGTTCCAAGCCGTACAAACGGAGGTGTTTCCAGAAGACTGGCGAGGAGCCTTTGCTTCGCTCAGAGAAAAAAATAGCCGAGAGCAACATCCCGTTTTTATCTATACTGGGATCGCCCACGCCGAGTGTGAAAGTTATAAAGAGTATTACCAGGAGATCTTTGGGCTCATCACTGCTCCAGCGTCGTATTATGGAGCGAGCGGGCCAGTATTCGCAGTTCCACAAACCAAAGACCTTCCGGTAGAGCACGAGTATTGGGAGAAAATGCTGTTCCCTATCCTGAGAGATTTTCCGAAAATCTTCTTGGTTGTAGCAAACACCGACCTCTACTCACTCCGGTCTGGATACGATACGAACTCGATTACCGGTTTACTTGCTGAGATGGAGCACACCCCCCTCATCCTGCAAGATCGGGAAGACTTCGGCACGGTCTCTCTCCTCACATTGAAAAGGATGGGACCCGGAGACGATTAATCGTAAGCGTTTCGCTTTTCTGAAGCCTCCGACTCATTCTCATTGAGTCCGAACTTTTGGAGTCGGTAGCGAAAGGAGCGAAAATTCATCCCGAGGAGCTTTGCAGCATTTTTCTTCACCCCGTCACTCTGCTGTAGCGCGGTACGAAGGTAGTGCTGCTCGATATCTGCCAAGACGGAGTCAAGCTCAATCGGGAGTAGAACATCTTCTCGAACAATAATCTCTGTTGGTGGCTTCTTCTCCACTTCCGGCTCTCTGATATTCTCCGGAAGGTGCTCCGGAAGAATCGCTTCACCACCCAGCACAAGCGCACGTTCCAGAACGTTCTCGAGCTCGCGGACATTTCCAGGATATCGATAATCCATTAAAAGCTGGAGCGTCTGAGGAGGAACCAACGGAATTGCTGAGCCGTGAGACAGCCTCTTGAGAATGGATTGGATCAGCACCGGGACATCTTCTCGCCTCTCCCGCAGGGGAGGAAGCTTCATCTGGATGACATTCAACCGATAGTAGAGATCCTCTCGAAACCGCCCTTCCGCAACCTCTTCTCGGAGTTCTCGATTGGTGGCCGCAATAATACGTACATCGATCTCCTCTACATCCTTTGCCCCAACGGGACGAATAACCTTCTCCTGAATCGCCCGTAAGAGCTTCGCCTGCATCGGGAGTGGCATCTCTCCGATCTCATCAAGGAAGAGCGTTCCGCCAATTGCCTGTGAAAACATTCCGGGATGATCTGAGATCGCTCCGGTGAATGAGCCCTTTTTATGCCCGAAAAGCTCACTCTCCAAGAGTTGCTCTGGAATTGCTCCGCAGTTCACGGCGATAAATGGACCTCGTGAACGGGCGCTCTGAAGGTGAATCGCCTTGGCGACGAGCTCTTTTCCCGTTCCAGATTCTCCAGCCACCAGAACCGTGGCATCTGAGGTGGAAACCCGCTCAATCAGCCGAAAAAGCTTCTTCATTACCGGGCTTTCACCGACAAAACCCGCGATCTTAACGGCAGAGAGATCTCCTTCTCCTCGCTCGTCTTCAGACAGTGACCTTGCCATCCGTTCCTGCAGTGCCAACTGCTCCTCAACGGTCCGAAGCTGGGTAACATCTTGGAAAAGATAGAAAGTGACGTATCCGCTACCATCTCCAGTTCTTCGCTCGTTCCGATGAAGAACAACCCGTCGCTCTTCTCCATCATCACCTTCTGGCAACAAGGTAAACTCGTCCCACGTTTTATACTCCGAGAGCTTCTTCTCAAGAGAGAATCGCTCTTCAAGCAGCACACTCACATCACGAAGAGAATCTCCAATAACCTCGGAGCGGGCAAATCGAAAGAGCTCTTCCGCTGCTCTATTCGCTGACGTTACAAAACCCGAACTATCAACAACGAGCACCGCCTCTCCCATCCCTTCTGCCAACTGCGCAAAATTCTCTTGCAGAGAGCGGGCCGTGCGCAGAGAGCTCTGTGCTCGATCCATGGCAGAAAGAAGCGAAACTCTTACTCGGGCGGTTCCCATATGAACCAGAAAAAGGGCGATGGTAACGGCTCCCCACTGCATGACGAGCCTTCCATTGGTAACCGCATCAAGGGCTTCCGGGGAGGGTTGGGACTCATGCACTATACAGACACAGAGATAGAGACTGCTGATCAATCCCGCTAAGACCAAGGAATAGGAAGCTCGAAGGAAGGTCGTTCCGATCAACTGAAAGGGCAGATAGAGAAAGAGGAATGGGCTGTGAGGTCCTCCAGTAATAAAGAGGATACACGAGACGACCACGCAGTCGAAGACCAACTGCATACCGATGAAAAGCTCCTCGGGCTGCTTGACCTTCGACCAGATCGCAAGGACGGCATTCACGAGAAAGAGGAAGGCAAAGCCCTGGAACACCCATGATTCTCCACCCTTAAAAAAGAAGGTATGAATCGTTGAAGAGAGCAATCCCACCGACACCATGGCAGTGCGAATGGCGATTAACCAGGTCGAGGCTACCGAGGGGGGAAGCGATGTCAATTCTTGTCGAATCTCTCCCTTTTCTTCCACTGGTTGCCCCATCTCCGCAAAAACTCTCTTTCAGATAACGTTTCCCTATCCAACAATGGCACCCATCTTAAAGATTGGAAGATACATGGAGATCACAAGCCCTCCGATGATAACTCCGAGAAAGAGGATCATCAGCGGTTCGATCAGTTGCTTCATCGCTCCAACAGCGTTATCAACCTCATCTTCATAGAAGTCAGCGATCTTTTGGAGCATCGCATCAAGAGCACCTGTAGACTCTCCAACACCAATCATTGAAACAACCATCGGAGGGAAAACAATTGATTCCTCAAGTGGTGCTACGATGCTCTTTCCTTCAGAGATCGCCACCCGGCACCGCTGAACATCGGTCTCGACCACCTTATTTCCCGCGGTTTTTGCGCAGATCGCCAGGGCATCAAGGATCGGAACCCCAGAACTGATCATCGTTCCGAGCGTTCTCGTAAAACGAGCAACCGCTACCTTCTTAATGATATTTCCAAAAATGGGCAGCTTTAAGAAAATAGGGTGAAGGACTTCCTTTCCTCTTTCAGTACCCATAAATCGAAAGAAGGCAAAGAGACCCAGCCCCATCCCTCCGAAGATAAAGTACCAATATGCGACGACAAAGTTAGAGATATTAATCACGATCTGCGTTGGAAGTGGCAGGGCAGCACCGAAGTCCTGAAAGAGCTCTGCGAAAGTAGGGATCACAAAGAGAAGAAGCACTGAGGTAACGATAACCGCAGCCGAGACAACCACCGCCGGATAGATCATCGCTGTTTTCACCTCCCGCTTCAGCTTCATCGCTTTTTCCATCTGCTGAGCGAGTCGTTCTAAGATGATATCAAGAATACCGCCGCTTTCACCGGCGGTTACCATGTTTACGTAGAGCGGATCAAAGGTCTTCGGAAACTCACTGAGCGATTCAGCAAGGGTAGCACCAGCTTCTACCTTCTCCTTCACTCCACCGAGAACCTTTGCAAATGCTCCATTTTCGGCGTTCTTAGAGAGGATATCCAGAGCCTGCACAAGCGGAAGTCCGGCATCAACCATCGTAGAAAACTGCCGTGTAAAGATCACGACATCCTTCGGTGTTACCGAGGGACCCATTCCCGGGAGCTTGATCTCCATATCAAGCCCTTTCCCCTTCTCCTTAATGCGCTTGGCATTCGGAGTGATGCGCTTTCGCTTCAGAGCATTGAACACCGCCTGCTTATCACGAGCTTCAAGTTCACCTTTCACCCGCTTGCCGGCTGCGTCTGTTCCTTCATAGGCAAAAACTGGCATCTAAATCTCCTCTCCAATCAACTCATCTCTGAGTACTAATCATCTGCGGCAGTTACCCGAAGTACCTCTTCAACGGTCGTAACACCTTCGCGGAGCTGCCGCACCCCTGCTCCACGAAGCGTGATCATCCCGAGACGACCAGCCTCACGTTTCAGCTCTGTAGTGGAAGCACCGTTGAGTACAAAATCCTTGAGCTCTTCTGACATCGTCATGATCTCATAGAGGGCAACACGCCCCTTGTACCCGGTATTTGAGCACCGCTCACACCCTTTTCCCTCGAAAACTTCAACATGCGCAGCTTCTGCTGCGGGTATTCCGATGCTGACGAGAACTTCTGGGTTTATCTCTACCTTCTCCTTGCAGTTATCGCAGACTCTCCGAGCAAGTCTCTGGGCGACGATACAATTTATTGAAGACGCGACGAGAAAGGGTTCGACCCCCATATTCAGTAATCGTCCAACCGTTGACGGAGCATCATTCGTATGAAGTGTTGAGAGGACAAGGTGACCAGTAAGAGATGCTTTAATCGCGATCTCTGCGGTTTCATAGTCACGAATCTCACCAACCATAATGACATCAGGATCTTGGCGAAGAAATGCTCGAAGGGATGAGGCAAAGTTAAATCCGATATCATCATGCATCTGGGCCTGGTTGATACCGGCAAGGTTAAACTCGACAGGGTCCTCTGCGGTGCTAATGTTTGTGGTCGTTTTATTGAGCTCAGCAAGCGCAGAGTACAGTGTGGTCGTTTTTCCCGAACCGGTCGGACCGGTAACCAACACCATGCCGTATGGCTTTGCGATCGACTCCTGAAACTCTTCGAGCTGTTTTGGCTCAAAACCGAGCTTCGTCATATCAAGTTGTAGATTTGATTTATCAAGAAGTCGGAGAACAACCTTTTCTCCAAAGAGGGTCGGGAGAACGTTTACCCGATAGTCCATCTCTCGATTGTTACCGAGCTTCAGCTTAATCCTTCCATCCTGAGGAAGTCGTCGTTCGGCGATATCGAGGTCCGCCATGATCTTCATACGAGAAGTCAGAGCGTTCTTCAACTTTAGCGGGGGTTTCATGATCTCATAGAGCACCCCATCGATACGAAATCGAACTCGAAACTTCTTTTCATACGGCTCAACGTGAATATCAGAAGCTCCCTTCCGAATCGCGTCCGTAAGAACCGCATTCACAAGCTTTACTACTGGGGCATCCTCCGTTGCCCTTTCAAGCTCGTTGACGTCAACATCGTCATCAGAGTCGACCAATTCGACATCTTCATCTTCGTAGTCACCGAGGATCGAGTCGTATTCAACCTGTTTCTCAAAAAGTTTTTCTTGGCGAGATTTCAGTTCAGACTCTTTCGTGAGAACGACCTGAATATCAAGCCCAGTAATGAACTTGATATCGTTCAAGGCCACGAGGTTCGAGGGGTCTACCATCGCCACGGTAAGACTGGAGCCATCTTGAACGAGTGGAATAAGACCGTGCTTTACAGCAAGGTTCTGTGGAATGAGGCTGAGGATCTCATCTTCAATGGAGTAATCATCAAGCTCAATGATCGGTACGCCATACTGGTCGCTGATGATCTCAGCGACATCGGCCTCTGAGACGAAGCCGAGCTCAACGAGAAAACGCCCAATAAAGCCACCACCAGCAGCAACCTGAGCCTCTTCTGCTTTTTGATACTGATCTTCGGAGATAATCCCCGTCTTAATGAGGAGTTCTCCTATGCGAGAAGTCATCAGTAGTCCTCTTTGTGTCCCTTGTGCGAAACCGCATCTGAGACGGCTTTGGTACTGACGGCCGCCACGTAAGAGAATTCGTCAGATGATGAGGAGAACTTTACGAATTCTGCGGAGAGGGGTGACGAAACTTGCCCTATGAAAGGAAAATGTCAGGAAAATCGAGGGGCTAGCTGTGTTTTTCGCCGTCAAAATTTGTCATCGTATAGGGAATCCCACAGCAGTCATCGGATGAGAGTAATCCAGGGAAGAGGGCCAACGCGGGCTGCTTTTGTCTATGAAGAAGAGCAAAGAGAAAGAGCAACCAGCAGAGAAACAGGAGCAGAAACCACGGGCCGAGGTTCCGATTAAGCGCCCGTCGAGTCTTCCTGCCACCCGCAGCACCGCACTCGAGACGCGTGATGCTTTTAGCGCCTATATGCGTGAGATACGCCGCTACCCAAAGTACACTCGTGAAGAAGAGCATGAGCTCGCCGTTCGTTACCGAGAGAAAGGAGACAGAGAGGCCGCGTATGCTCTCGTTTCAAGCAATCTCTGGCTCGTGGTAAAGCTCGCAAAGGAGTACGAGAGGTCTGCAAGAAACATGCTCGACCTCATTCAGGAGGGCAATATAGGGCTGCTTGAAGCGGTCAAGAACTACGACCCTTATAGAGGAGTTCGATTTCCTTCCTATGCGGTGTGGTGGGTGAAGGCCTTTATCGTTCGCTACATGATCGCGAATCTTCGCATCGTTAAAGTTGGCACCACTCAGGCCCAGCGAAAACTTTACTTCAATCTCCATAAAGAAAAGGAAAAACTGGAGCGGATGGGAGTCTATCCGGGACCGAAGCTCCTTGCAGAGAAACTCAACGTAAAAGAGAGTGAGGTCGTTGAGATGCAACAGCGGCTCGGCTCTCCGGACCTCAGCGTAGATGCTCCGCTCTCAGAAGAAGACGGAGGAAGCTTGCTCGGCGTGCTTTCCAGTGGGGGACTCTCAAGTGAAGAGCTCGTGGCAAAGAAACAACGTGCTGAATTCATACAGAAAAATTTCGATGAATTTGCAGAGACCCTCAAAGAGAGAGACCGTTATATCTTTGAAAAACGGATGTTGCAGGAAGATAAGGCAACCCTTCAAGAGCTCTCAGAAGAGCTTGGGATTAGCAGAGAACGGGTTCGACAGATTGAGAATCGAACAAAGGAAAAGCTGCAAAAATTTTTCAGTGAAAAACTTGCCGCAGCCAATGAGGAGCTGGATCTATCGTGAAGAATAAAAACCATGAGGGAAAAGTATCGCTCTTTGCACTCCTGCTCTCGCTGATGCTCGCCCTGCTCGTACCCGTTGCTGTTATCGGCTGGAAAGAGCTCTATAACATATTCTTTGAAGCGAACGGCCCCTCTATCTTCGTAAGAGAGCTCCCCCGAGGGATTGGAGAAGTGCCGACCCGACTCGTTGTAGAGTTTGAAGATCTCGAATCTGGAATCGATGAGATCGTCATCCGAGCAGTTCAACACGGAGAGACACGAGAACTAGAGCGTCGCTCCCTCAACGGCGTCAACACACAAACCGTCACCCTCAACTTTCCTGGGCGAAAAAGTGGCTTCCAGGAAGGGAGTATCGATCTCGAGATTCGGGCTTTCGACCGAAGCATGTGGAGCAATCGGAGCGAACACACCTTCACGCTTCCCGTTGACTATGGTGCTCCTTCGATTGAAGTCGTAAGCACTCAGCATAATGCTCGAATCGGGGGCTCCCAACTTCTCGTGTACCGTGCCGTTGACGAATCACTCACGGTCTCAGGAGTGAAGGTAAATAATCAGGTGTTCATCGGGTTTCCGGCGAGACTCCTCGACCCGAGCTTTGAGAAGCAGGACCTCTTTGCCGTACTCTATGCCCTCCCCCTTGAGCTCGCCAGCCGACCTGGAAAGAAGGCTCCTCAGATTGAGCTGAGCCTATTTGCAGAGGATACTGCGGGAAATGCGACCCGTGAGCCCTTCTACTCAAAGGAAGCCAGAAGACAGATTCGCCCTCGCAAGCAGGAGATCTCCTCAAACTGCCTTCGCTCAGAGATCCATCCCTTGGCAGAACGACATCAAGAGAAGTTAAGCCGACTGCTGGAGCAACCCTTTCTTACCCGTCCTGGCTCAAAAGGACGCTACGAAGAAGAATTTATCGCACTAGAACGGTATCTTCGACCGCTGGATCGCGCTCACCTCAGATCGCTGACACGAGATTCTCGTTTCAAGCGATACTGGAATCAGTCGTTTTTGAAACAATCTGGGGTTGTACGATACGGGATGGCAGAGCAACTCGCCTTTTTTTCCGGAAAAGAGATACTCTCTTCTCGGATTCATGAGGGCTATTTTTTCCGTTCGTCCCACGAAGATGTATTGGCAGCAAATAATGGTGTGGTTTCCTTTGTTGAAGAGCTCGACACCTTTGGAAAATCGGTCGGCGTCGACCACGGCCTCGGCCTTACTTCGGTATACACCCATCTCTCTCAGGTACAGGTACGGCGAGGAGAATCAGTCAAGATCGGAGAGCCGATCGGGAAAATAGGAAAAACAGGCCTCACCTGTGAACGTGGGGTCCTCTTTCAGGTCCGACTTCAGGGGATTCCCGTAGATCCGACAGAGTGGCTGAGCCAGCGCTGGTATAATGAGCACGTTGATCGGAAGATAGAGGGAGTCAAGAGGAAGCTCGGTATTGTGCCGACACGCACCTTTTGAGATCTCGATCACTGACTACCAATTGTCTGAGGAACAAAAGCATTGTGAGCAGAGTTTTTATCGTTCTTATCATTCTCTTCTTTGGTGGGGGCACGATCCTCGTTGTTCAAGCGATGAAGACCAACACCGCTCGGGTCTTTACCCCCTCAGAGCTCGCGGCAAAAGCCGAGAGTTTTCATGTTCCGAGAGCTCGTGTCGTTGGCATGGTGGCACCGGAAAAACTTATCTATGAGACAGAACCAACGATCAAACTCTCCTTTCAGATTCGAGATCCTGAAGGAACAGCCGAAGAGCGAATTGCGGTCCATTATGACAAGCTGATGCCAGATATGTTTGCTCCCGGGCGCTCCGTCATCATCGACGGAGCCTTCCGAGATGGAACGCTCTATGCCACACACCTCATGACACAGTGTCCCTCCAAGTACGAGCCACCGACTCCCACCAAAACCGACGCAGCGCCAGCCTCAACAGAAAGTAATATCTCATGAATAACTTCGGCAACTTCTCACTCGCGCTCGCGTGGATCGCCGCACTGATCGGAATACTCTCTGGGATAGCAGGAGGTTCCGATGCGGTACGGAACAGGTTCGCACCCCAGATATCGCACCGGTTTACGAAACTCTCGCTTCGCTCCCTCCAACTCGTAACGATCACCACCACGCTCTCCCTCTTGGCCCTCGGGTATGGATTCTTCACCGCTGATTTTTCGAACCAGTATATCTGGCAGTTTTCAAACCGGGATATGCCGAGCATCTATCGCGTCTCAGCGATATGGGGTGGGATGGATGGCTCGATGCTGCTCTGGTGCTTCTTTCACGCCGCCGGAGCGGGCATCCTGAGTCTCAGCCACCGACATTTTCCAGAGAAGATTGCTCCGTGGATGCTCTCGTGGCTCCACTTCTCCCTCTTCTTCTTCCTCACCCTTGTTTTTCTCCTGACCAACCCCTTTCGGAGTATTCAATCTCCCTTCATCCCCCCGGATGGAAATGGACTGAACCCACTCCTCCAAAATCCGTACATGGCCATTCATCCACCGATGCTCTACCTCGGATTCACCACCCTCGCTATTCCGTATGCCTTCTGTATGGGAGCGCTCGTTGCGAAAGAAACTGGGTATGAGTGGATCCGTATCACCCGGAGGTGGACCCTGACCGCATGGACCTTTCTGACCCTCGGTATCTGTCTCGGCGGATACTGGGCCTACATTGAACTTGGCTGGGGAGGATTTTGGGCGTGGGATCCAGTAGAAAACGCCTCACTCATGCCGTGGCTCACCGCCACCGCATTTCTGCACTCCGTGATGGTTCAGGAGCGAAAGGAGATGCTCAAGACCTGGAATATCTGGCTGATCGTTCTCTCCTACCTCCTCACGGTCTTCGGCACGTTTCTGACCCGCTCCGGAATTGTACAGAGTGTACACGCTTTTGCATCGACCGATATCGGGGAGGTCTTTCTGATCTATATGGGAATCGTCTTCGCAAGCTGTCTCGTGCTGACGATATCTCGACGAGAAATCCTCCGTTCCCCCAGAAAGATCCAAAGCATCTTCTCGAAAGAAACTGCTTTTCTCATGAACAACCTCATCTTTCTCAGCATACTCTTTGGAACATTCTGGGGGGTGATGTTTCCGGTCTTTTCAGAGGCCCTTACCGGAGAGAAACAGGCCGTGGGCATTCCGTTCTTTAACGCCATCAACGTTCCGCTCTTTCTTATCATGCTCTTTCTCATGGGAGTCGGCCCTCTCATCTCTTGGCGAGAAACCTCCCTGAAGAGTCTCCGCAGATCGTTCCTCTTCCCCATGATCTTCGGACTTATCTGTGGGCTTGCGGTGCTGTGGGCAGGAGTAGAAAGCTTCTCTGCCGTTACCTCGTACTCCCTGACGATGTTTGTCCTCGGAACACTCATCACAGAGAGCTATAGAGCCGCTCGAACCCAACGGAACTCAGCAGCAAGTCAGAGCACGAGAGAGGTCATCACAAAGACGTGGAAGAAGCATCAACGAAGAGGTGCGGGATTTCTCGTTCACCTCGGAGTTCTCATCGCCACGATCGGCATCACCGCTTCAATGGCACACAAAACAGAACGTGAATTCGCCCTCGGTCCGCAGGAGCACGTCGATATCGGAAGATACCGACTTGAGCTCGCGCAGGTAACCACACGCAACACCTCGAACTATGAGTCACTCTATGCTCATGTACGAGTTTTGGAGAGAAAGGACGAGACACCGGTGACCGATCTCTTTCCAGAACTTCGCTTTTACAAGAAGAATAGCGAAACCACCACCGAAGTGGCGCTCCGCAAAGGACTCCGAGAAGATCTCTACATCGTCCTGGCGGGACTGAACGGAGACCGAACAAAGGCGACTTTCAAGGTGTATATCAACCCTCTTCAGGGTTGGTTGTGGTTAGGTGTAGCGATCATGGCGTTCGGGAGCCTTCTTCTTATCGGTGGAACCAATCGAATATCAGCATCAGGAGCTCACGAGCGTACCCAACCAGAAAAAGCGGGAGTACACCCATGAACCTAGAAATAATCTGCTCTGCCATACTCGCCGTCGGAAGCGTCGCCTTCCTCCTCTTCCCGCTCTTTTTTGAGAAGAGGTAAGTGCGAGAATACAGTGAGCTCTTCTTTGATCTGAGTTATTGAAATCTCACCATAGGGACTAAGGGCTGAGAGCGATCATAAATGATCAACCCAAGCTCAAGATGCGCATTGTCGTATGTCATGAAGATCGCCCCAGACAGACGGAAGATGGTATTTTGATATTGCCGTATCGGGTGTTTTTGACGGAGCTATAGGAAGTCCACCGGGCATTTTCATTTGTGCCCAGCATATTACTCACGAGTAACCTCTTCCAACTTGAAAGGAACCGCGTAGGGGTTATCAGGTTCGCACCCGCGGGCATTCCAGATGTGCAACATCTCTTCGCAGAGCTTTATATTTGCAGCGAGCGAGATATCAACCAGCAACGGTTTAAAATCTGAGGTATCGGGAAGGTCGAGAAAATAGTCCCCTTCTTCTCGAATCTCTTTGGAATCGCTAGCTTTTTCGTTTGATCCTTTCATAGACATCTATTCTACCATATCTTTCGCAGAGAGATAACAGTTCGGAATCATTCAAGTCCGAGCGTTTATACAGTTCGGAAATATCCAAAAAATCTTTAGCTTCTCGGTACTCGCTTTGCTGCTTCATCGCGTGAAGCTTTAGTGCAATGAGGTGCGGAATGCTGGGACAAGAGGCGTAGATATCTCCAAAGTCAAAATCTTTTCCTGCCGCTTTCATGGTTTTGAAAACTTCAGCGTCGACGTACATCAGATCTATCGGCCAAAAGCTAAGAGATGGTGGTTTAAACCGGCTAAATACCTCATGGTCCTGAATAATTTCATATCCAAGTCTCTCAAGTGTAGTGGTCCAAAACTTTCGAGAATCAGCAGTTGATAGGATATCCAAGTCTCCTGTTTGGCGAGGATAGCCGTATGCATTAATGGCGTGACCACCAATGACCAGAAATTCTACTCCCGCTACTTCCGCTTCAGTAGAGAGCCTCTTCAGTATTTTCATAAGCTGATGCTGGCAGATTTTCTCTGAATATGCACACCGAGTGCCATTTCCAGAAAGTTTTATTAAACCAGAGGGGGCCGTGAATCGTTCTCGAAGCCACGTCGTTGGCTGAAGAAATCAGGTCCGGAACGTCGGGGATCTGCCAACTCACGCCGAGAGCTCCATCAGGGTCTCCAGGAAGCGTATCCTTCGGCGCTCGAATCACCTTCAGCTCGGCCACTTCTCCATGCTCAAGAGTGAGCGCAACCCAGTGCAACCTGCCCTGGAGGGTTCACACACTCAATAGGTTATGGCTGGACTTTCACCAGCTAGCTTGTGAACATGCCAGGCACACAGACAACGGCACTTCGTGTGATTATTGTTGAGAATCGCTATCGCTCAAGAGGAGAAAAATTCTGTGCCGAAGGTTCATGTAGGAACGGTCCGAAAGTTCTTTGGCTCTCGTCTCGCCGTCAAGCTCGATGACCGCTCTTTCGTCGCCGGAGAGCTCACCCTGCTGCAGGGCACCAACGGGAGTGGCAAAACATCGCTGCTCCGAATACTGGGGGGTGTGCTCAGTGCAGAGGTAGAGGAGATCGAGTATACCGCGATAGCGCAGCGCTCTCTCTATGAGCCTCGCTTTTTGCAATTTCCATCTCTCACGGTTCAGGAACACCTCTTCTTCCTGGAAAGGATGGCCAACACCACCCTTGACCGCTCTGCTATTGATTCCTTCGGGCTACCATCGATCTTCCAAGAGCGAGTTCACACGCTCTCGAAGGGGTGGAGGGCAAAACTTGGACTCGCCATGGCATTTGCTCGCTCCCCCCAACTCCTGCTCTTGGATGAACCTCTCGACGGACTCGATACCCCTGGAAAACACGCCCTCCTTGCAGTGCTCGAAGAGCAGCTAAGCGCTGCTCAGTGCGTCGTGATTATCGCTACCCACCGTCCCGAAGAGTTTCCATTTTCAGGTCAACAGAAAATACTTCTCAACCACCATGGGGAAACAATGGAGGCAGAGAAAGCGTAATGAACTGCTTCTTTGGAATACTACAGAAAGATCTCCGATCTGAGTTCAGGAGTGGCGTTCAGATCTTTCCACTTCTCACCCTCAGTATCCTCCTCTCCACCTTTCTCGGCTTGGGAGTAACGGAATCTATTGGCGACCGAGAACAACTTATCGCACTCTTTCACCCCCTTGTCTGGGGAATCTTTCTCGTTTCTGGCGCCGTAAACATTATGCGAACCTTTGAGAGTGATCGAGAAGCGCAGACTCTTCGAGCACTCTTTCTCTTTCAGCGATCACTCGTCGAGTTTTACCTGGCGAAAGTCTCCTTTATCTTCCTCCTCTGCCTCGGGAACCACCTGATCTCTACGCTTTTTCTGGCGGCACTGCTTGATATCCCCCTCTGGGAGTGGATGTCGTCGTACCTGATCTTGAGCATCGTCGTAACATTCGCCTACTCTGCCCTTGCAGCTCTGATTGGGGGGGTGATGATTCAACAGGCTCACCGAGCAGTCCTCTTTCCCCTTACGTTCCTTCCCCTCCTCTTTCCGCTCTTCTTTGCTGTCGCAGAGATCAGCACCTCTCTCTCCGCCGGCACCGGGGTGCTCGGAGCCGGAAACTGGTTTTCACTCGTAATAGCGCTCGGAACCCTCTATCTCGTCGGAGGAGTCACACTCTTTGAAAGCGCTGCAAGAGAGTAACACAACTTCTGGCTCTCTTCTTTTGGTCTCGTCGGGAAAGAGGTATCGTGGAGTGGGTTATGAATCAAAGAGGAGGAGACTATGGACATCCGAGTAAACACCGACAACCACATCAAGGGTTCAGCGGATCTGGAAGAGACCCTCTCAGCAACCACAAGAAAGAAGCTTGGAAAGTTCAGCTCATCGATCACCACCGTTGAGATACACCTCAGAGATGAGAACTCCACCAAAGGAGGAGAGTTCGACAAGCACTGCTCTATAGAGCTCCGCCTCGAAGGAGAATCTCCCTCTGCGGTAACTCACAAGGCAGAAACCGTGAAAGAGTCCTTCCAGGGAGCCCTCACGAAAGCAGAGCGAGTCATCAGAGACACCATAGAAAAACGCCGCAGCCACCACTGAGCCCCTCTATTGATTACCGGGTACCAGCCCATTGGTACCCGGTCCGCCACTTCACCACTCAAACGCTCTCATCCTGTCGTGCAAAAGAGACGCCTCTCCCACGAGGACAAATACTGTTTTGAAATTGCGGCGATAACGACATCTCTCTCAGTTATTCTTCAGGAGTTCCAAAAGCTCGTCGATACTCCAACAGAGCACTAACGGGAGAGCGCTTGTCATGAAAGAACAGAGTATCCCCCCCACCGGACGCGAACGGCTCTTCGGGGAAGAGGAGATCATCGTCAGCAAGACTGACCGTTCCGGAAGAGTGGTGTATGCCAATGAGGTCTTTCTGAGAGTTGCTGGCTTTCAAGAATCAGAAGTTTTAGGTCAACAGCACAATATCATCCGACATCCTGATATGCCCCGATGTGTCTTCCGCTATATGTGGGATGTGCTTGAAGAAGGGCGAGAGATCTTTGCCTACGTGGTAAATCAGTGCAAGAACGGAGACCACTACTGGGTTTTTGCTCATGTGACTCCATCTTTTGATAGTACCGGAGAGATTACTGGATACCACTCCAATCGGAGATTTCCCGATCGAGACGCGGTAAAGATCGCGAGCGAAATCTACCGAGAACTTCGAGCTCTAGAGCTCGCTGAAAAAGATCCTCGCAAGGGCCTCCAGAAGAGTTACCAAGCCTTCCTTGATCTCCTTGAAGAAAAGAAAATCTCGTATGACCAATTTGTATTCTCACTCTCATCAAACCTATGAAACAGATAACAGCTCCCGAAACATCCCTTCACGAACTCCACAAAGAAGAAGAGAGCGAGGAGAGAGAGCTCGCAGAATATCGATTCTGGATCCCAAAACTGCTCGAGGTTCTTGAAAGAGCCGCTCAAGGTGACTTAGAGGCGAGGATCACCCAGATTACCGCAACAGGAGCTCTCAGAGAGGTCCTGAACCGTACCAATGATACTCTCGATATTGCAGATGCATTCGTGCGAGAGTCTCGAGCATCTCTTGATTACGCAGCCGAGGGAAAGTTTTTTCGACGGGTACTCCTGCGAGGAATGCCGGGAACCTACCGTCAATCGGCAAAGAGAATCAATCACGCAACGAAGAGAATGGCGGAGCAAGCAAGTCAGATCGAAACAGCCGCCCAACAACGCATAGAACTTGCACAACAGTTCGAAGATCAGGTGATGGACATCGTAAAAAAAGTAGCCGAATCTTCAGCAGATCTCCGAAGCTCTGCTGAGATCCTCGCAGAAAGCACCCAAACCACTGCGACCAAGGTTGAGGGGGTACAACAGGCCGCAGAGAGCACATCAGATAACGTGCAATCAGTAGCCAGTGCAACGGAAGAGCTTACAGCAAGTATGAGTGAGATCGAAAATCAGGTCCAACAATCAGCTTCGGTCGCAGCGAAAGCAGTAGAACAGGCAGATACGACCTCAGAAATCATCGCTAGCCTGAAAGACGATTCTTCAAATATTGGAGGAATTGTAAAGCTCATCCAGCAGGTTGCGGAACAGACAAATCTCCTTGCTCTCAACGCAACCATCGAAGCAGCAAGAGCCGGCGAAGCGGGAAAGGGATTTGCAGTTGTTGCGTCAGAGGTAAAAAATCTTGCGCAACAAACTGCCTCAGCAACAGAGGAAATCACCGCACAGATCGTGAGAATTCAGGAAAACACCAAACACGCGGTAGAAGCCATACACAATATAGGCGACACCATAAGTGGGGTAAGTGAAACGAGTAGCGTCATCACCGATTCCGTTGTTGGACAACGACAAGCCACATACGAGATCAGTCAGAATGTCCAAGAGGCAGCAAAAGGAACGCAGCAGGTAACAGAGAGTATGGAGAAAGCAAGCCACGCGACGACCGATGCCAGCAACGCAGCACACCAAGTAAAGGCCTCTGCCGCACAACTCTCTCAAGAGGGAACCAGACTCGAAAGCGAAGTAGAAAGCTTCCTAAAACAGATCCGCAGCTAACCTCTGCTACCGGGCACCCGTCGCTTGCTAATCATTTCTTGAAAGTATTTTCTCAAGCGCCTCTTTCGCGTGAGGAATCAATCGACGACGAGTTTCCTGAAGGCCGGGTGGAGCATTTTCAGGGGGGATAAGAGCATCTCTTGTCTGCTCAACGCGCATCCTATGTCTCCCGTAATAGGCATCGTTCCACATGACGTTTTTCGACATACACTCAATCACTTCTTCGAAGAGTTTTGCTGCCTCTGCCTGACTCTCTTCAAATACCTGAAGCCCTTTGTCTCTGTCGTCAGGGAGACCGCACTCTTCGCGAAAAGACGCTCTTTTTTCAGGCCGCTGTATTCGATCTTCTTCCTCAGCCTTAAACAATATTTTCGAGAGCACCACAGAAAGAACAGCGGAACTGGCGATGCAGGCAAAATGGCCGAGACTCCCTACCGATGTGAGAGAGAGCATGCCAGAAAAACTATAGACCCCTGCTGTTGTTACACCCGCCATTACCGCTGCCATTCTTGCTTTCTCTCGGAGAGATAACGGACCAGGATCTCCTCCTTCGGGTTCATACGCACAGTGAGAACTGAGGGGCTCTCCTCTTCCCGGGCCAATCATATGAGCAACATGTCTGATGGCGAGTTTAGAGTATCCTTGTTGCGCCTCCGTCTCTTTCTTCGCAGATTCTCCCTCTCTTTCTCCTCGGGACTCTGCTTTCTCTGGAGTACGGAGTTCCTCCAACGAAGTTTCTGGTGAGGGCAACGGAGTTTCTGGTGAGGGAGGTGCAGGGTCAGAAGACCGTCTTCTCTCTTCTTTCCTGCGGTTGCTGGACGGACCCGGCATTTCTCAAGCCTCCCTAGGTGTTCTCCAAGAGGTTATGGAGAATTTCTCTCACCTGGTGCCTTGGAAAATGAGACAACTCGGTGTAAGCGCTAAATTTTCCTCACTTTACTGCTCACTGAGAAGGTAAGACTCGATAAAGGGATCTATGTCACCGTCGAGGATTCCGTCGACGTTGGAGGATTCAAAGTTCGTTCGGAGGTCTTTTACCATCTGGTACGGCTGCATGACGTAGGAACGGATCTGTGAGCCGAAGTCCACGGACTTTCTCTCGCCTTTAATGCCATCCATCTTCTCTGCTTGCTCACGGGTTTTAAGCTCGTACAACTTCGAACGGAGCATCTTCATCGCTCGATCTTTATTCTTATGTTGAGAGCGCTCATTCTGACAGGCAACAACAAGTCCCGTTGGAAGGTGTGTCAATCGCACTGCAGAGTCAGTCTTATTAACATGCTGACCGCCAGCTCCAGAAGAACGATAGGTGTCGATTCGCAGGTCTTTCTCGTCAATCTCAACTTCTACATCTTGATCAATATCGGGCGTAACCGCGACTGAGGCAAAAGAGGTGTGTCTTCTCGCGTTCGAATCAAAGGGAGAGATCCGAACGAGTCGGTGCACCCCTTGCTCAGATCGGAGATGCCCATAGGCGTACTCCCCCTTTATGAGAATGGTAGCACTCTTGATTCCAGCTTCCTCACCGGGGCTGTACTCGAGTTCCTCTGCGGCAAATCCCTTTTTCTCTGCCCATCTCAGGTACATGCGGAGCAACATATTCGCCCAATCCATCGATTCGGTACCACCTGCGCCCCCATTAAATTCAACGATGGCATTATTTTGGTCGAACTCACCGCTCATCTTACAGTAGAACTCTTCTTCCTGAAGCCGCTGCTGGAGCTGTTCAAGGTGGGTGTGCGCCTCTTCGAGGAGCTCCGGCTCATCATCTGAGAGTTCAAGGGCTGTTTCGATGTCGTCGTAGAGAGCAACGAGTTTTTGAACCGTCTCTATCGCTTTCTGACAGCTCGCCCGCTCCTGGAGTGCATTCTGAGCCCTCTCTGGCTCATCCCAGAAGTCTGGTTGCTGTGACTGAAGCTCTAGTTCTTCTAAACGACGCTCTTTTGAAGGGGAGTCAAAGAAACCCCTTCAAAGCGTCTATGCGCTTTTTGAGCGAGGGAAGCTCGGATCTGATTTCGGTTCGGTCCGCTACTGAATTCATCCTAATACCATATCTGCTGAGAACGCTCTTTGACAAGCATTGGGGAGAACTTCTGAAGACGAAACCCTATGGCGTAAGGAGAGTGTGGTGACGAGAAGAGATCTCATCTTGTCGACGAAACATCTCTTCGGCTTCTTGCTCGGGGACTCCTTCGTGATCATATCCGTAGAGGTGGAGGAGGCCGTGCACGAGAAGCTGCGCGATCTCTTCAGAGAGTGGACGCCCCGCTTGCTCGGCCTGTTGAATGGCGGTATCTACCGAGATAACGATATCCCCAAGTGAGAGAAACGGTTCTCCCTCTCCACTCACTCCTTCAAATGCCATCTCCGAGAAGCGGCCCTTCCGAATGTTTTCCTGCTGCGGAAAAGAGAGCACATCTGTAGGCCTATCTTTTCCGCGATAGCTCCGATTCATTTGCCGAATAGATTCGTCTCTCGTCAGAAGGACGCTGAGGTGCGAGAGCTCTTTCGGTATAGCAATATCTCGAAGCTCTCCCAAGCACCGCTCAAGAAATAGCGGCACCTTTTCTCCCCACTCAACCTGAGTGACCTCATCAAGGGTGACCTCAATCTGCCATTTTCGTTCTGCGTTCACGTGAACCCCAACACTCGCTAAGAAATTCCGAGACGTTTGAGATCTTCTTCCTTCTTCTCTTTCGGCTCAGAAGAGCCTTCAGCAGAAGCTTCTTCACTTTCACTTCCATTCTGAGTCTCAAGAGGTGGCGACGATGAAGACGCTACGCTGACAGATGTAGAAGATTCTTTTTCACCTGCGGATGCTCCAGTTTCCTCAGCAGGAGGACGAGGAGGAGGACTCACTTCGCTTTTTCCCTTCCCCGCTTTTCCGGTTTCTTTTGACGGAGGTGATGAAGGCTTCTCGGCTTGATTCTTCTTGGAACCGATCTTTTCAGCCACGGTCTTTTCAGCCGGCTCCGCGTAGGCGATTCGCTGGTGATAGATACTCGAGAGAATTCGAACAAAGTTTTTTGCAATGAGGTGAAGGTCTTGCAGGGTAAGGTCACACTCATTGAGCTGTCCACTCGCAAAGACCTTGTTAATCATCTTCTGAACCATGCCCTGAATACGATCCGGGGTGGGTTCTTTGATCGTCCGAGCTGCCGCCTCAATACCATCGGCCAACATGAGAATGCCGGCTTCCCGGGTTTGCGGCTTTGGCCCTGGATATGAGTAGAGACTTCTATCCACTGGAGGTGCGTTATCCCCACTCTCCTCCGCTTCCTTTTTCGCTTTCTGATAGAAGTATTCGATAACGGAGGTGCCGTGGTGTTGTGGTATCATGTCGACTATCGCTGCTGGCAATTTATGCATCTTTGCGAGCTCAATCCCGTCCTTCACATGAGATCGGATGATCAAGGCTGACATTGAGCAGCTCAACTTGTCGTGCCTGTTTTCGTGACCTCCCTGGTTCTCTACAAAGTAGAGCGGTTTCTTCATCTTTCCGATGTCGTGAAAGTACGCTCCCACCCGCGCCAGAACTGCGTTCGCCCCAACAGCATCAGCAGCAGCGTCCACCATCATCCCCATCACCATCGAGTGATTCCACGTCCCCGGTGCCTGGATACTCAGCTCCTTCAGGAGTGGATGATCAAGAGTCGCCATCTCCAAGAGCCGCATATCAGTGACGTACCCGCCTAATCCTTCGAGAATTGGCGTGATGCCGGCAGCAACAAAGGAACAGAGAATTCCTCCAGCGATAGCAGAGAGCACAGGGATCAGGAGATCCGTTGGAGCTTGAGCTCCACTGAGGATGACCGCACAAAAAGCAAAGGGAAGGCTTACGAACGAGATGTTCAATCCGGCTCGGATGTACGCAGAGCGAGAACGAAAACGAGAGAGGCTCAGACATGCCATTAAAGAGGTGGAGAGTACGTACGGAACTTCTACAAGAAAGTCCGGGGTATACACTCCCATGATGATCGAGAGCGCCACGGCATAAAACATCCCAAAATGAAGGCCTAATACCGCTTGAAGAAGGAGAGCTCCCGCTGCGAACGGAATCGCAAACTCAAAGGCACCTGCTCCCAACGCGATGGTGTATCCATTACTCTGAAGATACTGGAAAGCGGCGATCGAGAGGATTCTTCCGATCCACACAAAGCCAAGTGAAAAGATAAGGACCAGAAGCAAGGTGAGAAGATCTCGAATCTTCGGCGAATACCGACTGAAACTCGTCAGGGCAAAACGGTGGAGCGTGTATACCGTGAGAAAGGTAAGCGCCATCCGACCTGCTGCAGTAAACGGCGCATCACCTTCACTGAGAAGTGGGCCAAGCACCGCTTCCGCAAAACTGGAACAAGCAAGCGCCAGCAAAATTCCGACGAGAGCCTTCAGGCGCGATATTGGCGGCACAGTACTGGGGGTCGGTTGGACGTCCATAGAGCAGATATGAAATTAGAGTGTGCAATTACCAGGCGACGGCACTCACGGCACAGATCGGTGAGCGCTGCTCACTCTTGTGTGAGCTTTGGTGGTTTTGGTGCGAAGTGTTCCTCTCCTGAGTCTTTCTTCTCATAGGCCTGAATAATTCGAGATACAAGGGGGTGTCGAATCACATCCTCTTCACCAAAGTGTACCATATAGATGCCAGGGATGCCCTTGAGGAGTCGAGTTGCTTCTGAGAGCCCAGAACGAACCCCCCTTGGGAGGTCAATTTGAGTAATATCTCCTGTTATCAAGCACTTAGAGCGCCGACCCAGCCGGGTGAGCAACATTTTCATCTGAACTGATGTTGTATTCTGAGCCTCATCTAGCACCACGAAGGCGTTTGAGAGGGTCCGACCTCGCATGAATGCGAGCGGCGCTACCTCTACCTGCCCCTTCTCTACCATCTCCTCTGCCTTCTCGTAGTCAACCATATCGTGCAGAGCGTCATAAAGCGGGCGAAGGTATGGGTTGACCTTTTCTGCCATATCTCCCGGAAGAAAGCCGAGCTTCTCCCCCGCCTCAACAGCAGGTCGACAGAGGACGACCCGCTTTACCTCGCGGTGGAGAAGGGCAGAAACCGCCATCGCCATTGCGAGATAGGTCTTTCCCGTTCCCGCAGGTCCTAAGCCAAAAACCACGTCATTCGCCTTAATCGCTTCGATGTACTCCTTCTGTCGAAAGGTCTTGGGAACAATGACCCGCTTCCGTCCAGCGATCTTTACCTGGTCCCGAAAGAGTTCAGCGAGCTGAAGGTTCCGATTCGAAGCGAGCATCTTTACCGCCCGCTCTACATCCCCGGGAAAGATTCGCTCCCCCCGCTCAATAAGTTGAGTAAGCTGTCGAATAAGCTCTTCAGCAAGATTCACCTCACTGTCTTGCCCCGAAAGGAAGAACCCTTCGGGGACAACTGAGACGGAGAGATCAAGTGTCTCTTCAATCTCCTTGAGCTGAGCATTCCGCTCGCCGGCAATAGCAAGAACAACATCAGGGTTCGTGACCTCAACGAGCGTCTCCTTATGAGAGCCGCTCGGCTCTCCGTTTCGTCCTTTTCCACCTGTTTTCTCGGTCACTCAGTCTCCTTCTTCTCCGACAGATACACTGTTCCTATTGAGCTTCCTCAAGCAAGCGAGAGATAGCAGCAAGGGTGACGGGGAGCGCCGGAGGGGTGAGTCCACCAGCCTGTGCAAAGTCTGGGCGCCCTCCCCCTTTTCCTCCGCTCTCTTTTACCGCTTCCTGTATGAGCTTTCCCGCGTGTATCTTTCCCGCGAGATCCTTTGTTACTCCCGCAACAACCGTCGTTTTTCCGCCCGCGGTCGAGCCGAGTGCTACTACCCCCGAACCCAATTCAACCCGGAGCTTGTCGACCATTCTCTTCAACCCTTCAGCATCGAGCTCAGCAACAGACTCAGCAATAAAGGAAACACCGCTCGAACTCTCTTTCTTCTTTGCGATAAAACTTCCGGTTGAGGCCTGAGCAACCTGAGACTTTGCCGCCTCAAGCTCTGCTTCCGTTTCCTTGAGCCTCGCAAGAAGCCGCTCTACTTTCGAACCGAGGTCTCGTCGCTCTCCCTTCAGGAGGTGCATAAGCGCTGAGAGCTCCTCGCTTTGCTCAAGATAAAGCTGCTCAAAGGTGGCACCAGTGACACACTCAATCCGCCTTACCCCAGCAGAGATCCCCCCTTCCGTACTCAGTGCAAGAAAGCCGATATCTCCACTCCGCTGAACGTGCGTTCCACCACACAGCTCCAAAGAATTCGGGCCTATCTCTACTACCCGAACCTCATCCCCATACTTTTCACCGAACAGCGCCATCGCACCGCGTGACTTCGCCTCATCAAGCTTCATCACCTCGGTCTTGGCCTCGTAGTTCCGTCGAATCTCTTCATTTACAAACTGAGAAATATCTCGAAGCTCCTCCGGAGAGACACCACGAAAATGAGAGTAATCAAATCGAAGCGAGTTCTCATCAACACGAGAACCCGCCTGTTTTACATGATCACCGAGCACCTCCTGCAACGCTGCATGTACGAGGTGTGTTGCGGAGTGATTTCTCGCGGTTGCTTTCCGAAGCTCTTCATCAACCTGAAGTGCTGCCCCTTGGCCAATGCTCTCTGAGGTGAGCTCTCCGGCACTCACTCGCGCCGTGTGCACGATGTGACCCGCCGGTGTTTTCTGCACATCACACACCTCAAGAGAGACTCCGGGAAGCTCAATACTTCCTCGGTCTCCCACCTGTCCCCCCGACTCTGCGTAAAACGGCGTCTCTGCAAAAACAAGTCGGACAAGGTCTCCAGCGGTAAGTACATCCTTCGTACGCTCTTCAGCTTCAAGGTGAAGGAGCTCTTGCTGTGAAGAGAGCTCTCTGTATCCGATAAATGTTGTTGGATCACCGGAATATTCAAGAGTCTGAAATGAGAGCTTCTTCGAGGCGCGTTCACTCCGTGAGCGATCTCGCTGCTGTTCGAGCTCACGATCGTACACCTCTCTATCCACGGTCATGCCGTACGCCTTCAACGCATCTTCAGTGAGATCTATCGGGAATCCATACGTGTCATAGAGTTGAAAAGCGGTCTTTCCGGAAAAAACAGTGCTCCCAGAGTGAGACTCCACCTCTTTCTTCAAAAGAGCGAGTCCTCCATCCAAGGTCTCATAGAATCGAACCTCTTCTGCCTCAGAAACCTGCGCAATCGCTTCGGCCTGTTCTCGAAGCTCCGGATACACGTCCCCGAGCATCTCCACGATCTTTGCCGTCGTTTTCTTCAGAAACGGCTCTTTAAACTCTAATACCCGGCCATGCCGCACCGCTCGGCGAAGAATTCGGCGCAAAACATATCCCCGCCCATCACTTGAAGGGTGAATGCCGTCAGCGATCAGAAATGCAATAGCACGAGAGTGATCAGCAATAACTCGCATCGCCACATCGCGCGCATAGGAGAGGTCCGTTCGGAGATCTTTCACCTCATACGAAGTTCCGTCGTAGGTATGGCCCGTCAACTCTTCGCAGAGCCCAATAACTCCCCGAAGGAGATCCGTATCGTAGGTAGAAGAAAGCCCCTGCTTTACCGCGGTAATCCGTTCCAGCCCCATTCCCGTATCAATAGAGGGCTTCGGAAGCGGAGCAAGTTCACCGTTTTCAGAGCGGTTAAACTGCATGAAAACGAGGTTCCAGATCTCAATAAAGGAACCGTCATCTTCAGCGAGCCCCTTTGCCGTCGCCTGCGAAGGATCATCGAGGAGGCAATAGTGAATCTCGGAACACGGACCACACGGGCCGGTATCGCCCATGGCCCAGAAGTTGTCGGCTTCTCCGAGTCGTACAATCCGTTCGTGAGGAACCGTCGTATGCTCCTTCCAGAGCTCTTCTGCCTCATCATCGTCCTCGAAGATCGTCACCCACAGCCGATCCTTTGGAAGCTTCATCTCCTCCAGAAGGAATGTCCACGAGAACTCAATGGCATCCTTCTTAAAGTAATCTCCGAAGCTAAAGTTCCCAAGCATTTCGAAAAAAGTATGGTGCCGCGGAGTTACCCCGACATTCTCGAAGTCGTTATGCTTTCCAGAGATCCGCATGCACTTCTGACTCGAACAGGCCCGCACATACTCTCGTTTTTCGACGCCGAGAAAGCAGCTCTTAAACTGAGTCATGCCCGCATTCGGGAAGAGGAGGGTGGGATCATCCGTCACATTCAGGGAGGCGCTCTGAACACGGGTGTGGTGACGCTCTTCAAAAAACGATAAGAAAGCTTCGCGTATCTCTTTACTGTTCATGCCTTACGCTCCGAAATGCTGTTCGTACAGTATACTGATGGCATAGAGTATAATGGCCCTCCCGAAAAAAGTCTGCACGGCCAGGGGAGGAACTCGGCTCCCTCCCCATTAAGATGCCCCTGACGACGGCTTCTTTCTGAAAAAGAACACGAAAAGATACAGAAATGGGGTATCAACGACCGCGACAAGCACTTTAAAGAGATATCCAGAGCCAAGAAGCGGAAAAAAACTGTTCCATTCCAAGGTTCCGGTCATGCAGAGCAGGAGGAGCACCGCTGAGGTATCAACGAGCTGAGAGGCAATAGTCGAAAAATTGTTCCGAATCCAGAGGTGTTTTCCCTTCGTTATCCGCTTCCAAAAGTGAAATAACCGCACATCGAGCGACTGCGCCAACAGGTATGCCGTCATCGAGGCAAAAACAGCAGGACCATTAAGCTGAAACACCTGAGCAAAGAGCGCTTCACTCACCGGAGACCACTCGGTCGCCGGAAGCACGAGGGCAACAGAAATAACAAACGAGATAAAAATAGACGCCACAAATCCGGAGAGTACGACATCTTGTGCCGCCTTCTTGCCGTAGAGCTCACAGAGCAGATCTGTCACGAGAAAGGTTATGGGATAGGGAAGAAGACCAACAGAGAGCTCAAATCGGTACCATCCAAAGGGATCCCAGAAGAAAAACTTCTGAAATATAAGGTTACAGCTCACCAAAGAAGCAATAAAGATCGCTGCCAACATGAGAAAGAGCAGATCCCGCTCTCGGGTCACAAACGGAGAAGAAGGAGAGCCCTCTGGAATAGAAGTCATACCAAACACGATAGGCCGCGAACGAGAAACCGTCTACCCGAGGAAGTCCCTCAACCAGAATGCCTACGCCTACCGAAACACCTTCCCGTTCTTCAACTGAAGTCGGAGGGCACGAGCCTTCCGACACGGCTTCGACTTCTTTCGTGAGCGGCGGCAGAGCTTCCGGAGTTGAGTAAGCCTCCGCTGTTCTTTCGCAATTCGAGCAGTTGAACGGGTGCTTCTCCCCCCCCGGGCGTACCGCAGCACGAACGATCGGGCGAGCGGCGTTTCATCACCCTCCTGCACGATGGTGCACTGCAACGACTGGCCAGAGAGTCGAGAGGTTGCGGGGAGGAATGCTCGCCACCGATGCTCCCCATCAGAAAGAGAAAAGATCGAACGTCGAAGGTTCTTATCAAGCCGTCGTTCAAGCCGAGCTGCCCTGGCTGCACGCATTCTCTTTTTCGGAACGAGATCGCACGAGAGCTGAAAGCGGAGCTCCTCGTTCAGCTCTCTCTGCGCCGAAAGAGAGAACGAGAATCGCTTGCCTGAACGAAGAACATTTCTCCTCATCGAAACAACAAACGTATCTTCTCCGGTAGCGCCAGAAGAAACATCTCCTCCCCCGGAGCCATTACTCCCCCCGCCCCCGTCACCAGGAGTCGGACTGGGACTCGGAGATGGCGTCGGGGTTGGCGTCGGCAATCCAGCTCCGAGAAGGCACTCAAGCTGAAGCTCTCGGAGGGATTTCGTAACCGCTTGCTGATTTCCGGCGGGGTCTGTTCCGACCACTCGAATACTATCAGTGAGCCGTGCCCCTGGCAGGACCACATCGTGAATCCCTGAACGCTTCTCGGTGAGCGTTACCTCTAGCTCGCCGTTTCGATAGAGCTCTACGGCCGCAAGCTCATCGGAATCATCCCAATACCCGATCCGAAGAGTGCCCGGAGTACACTGCTGAGAGGAGACGGCGACATCTACCGTCGGATGAAACCGATCGAACTTCGTTGAAAACTGCGGGTCCTTATCTCGCGGAGTATGGTTATCGATCCACTGACCGAAGCGATACACCCACTCTGCCGCCTCCTGGTTCGTTCCATCACAGAGGTCATTCTGCCGGTGGTGCACGGCGCTGTACCGATATCCCCACTGACCGTTCGGGTAATCCGGGGCATAGCGAGCAAGATTGTTATTCCTTCCATCGGTTCTCTCCCCTCTTGCCGCCCAAAACGCGGGGCTTCCAAGAGCTCCAGACTTGGTATCGATAAAGTTTCGGTCATGAAGTTGATCGTAGAGAGATTTCTCATCGCCATAACTCAGGGCAGCTCGAGCTCGGTTATTCTGCGAACGATTCTCGTTGTGACACCGGCCACAGTTATCATCAAATCCAGGCCAGATATCGGCCTTCCACTCCGGAAGCTCCCGGGTGGGTTGAACGCTCTTCTGAACGAGTGGCTGACACTCCCGATCGTACTGAATGAACGAGGTCTCCGTCAGCATATTCTTCGGCGGAAGGGCCTCCGCTAAGGTTCCCTGAAATGGAATCGCCCTTCCCGGTTCGTGCTGGTGACACCCACCACAATCGGTGCGGACCTCTTGCGGCTTTAAGCTGTGCCAGCTCCGCACATCGAGGAGTCGCATCCCGTAGCGTCGGTCCAGAAGGTGAAACTCAAAAGGCACATTCGACGGAATAAGAGCCCGAAACGACTGATCGCTCTGCTCTCGCACATCGTATACCCCGAGCAGCCGGGCAGTCTCCCGCGCGGTACGGGTCTGACTTCCCCGATTTTCATAATCTGGATGGTACGAATTAACCCGATTACTCGTCATCTGAATAGCAACACCGAGCACCGTCTCCGGACGGAGATACTCACAGAAGTTATTCTGATTCTGAACGTAGGTGAGGCCGTCCTGATTGGAGTAGAGCAGCTCTCGTTCCGCATTCGGATTCTGATAGGCCGCATTCGGGCTGTAAGGATTTCCAGGTCGTCCTCCGAGCCAACAGTCAAAGGGACGACGATCCGTATTCCAGAGCGATGAAGTTCCAACAACCGCTGCCGGCACCCCTGGAAGAATTTCTCGATTTCTCTCCACTAAGGAATTCGAAAACTCTTGCTCGACATCACCACTTCGCTCTTTCCAGCTCAAAACCGGAGAGGGCCACGATAGAGCATACTCCTCTGACGCATCCTCTATCACCTTAAAGACACCAGATTGTCGTCCGAGGTCGACCGGATCGAGAGGGTGAAACGTCTCAAGGTTTGGACGGTACGCAATAAACGAATCATAGACATGTCGGCGGTTCGTATCATCTAGCACCCGGCCATTGGCGCTGGAGAAGGCATACGCAAAGAACGCCTCATCAGGTCGTCCACACCGCGGGGAGGATGCCTTTCCGATAAACCGGCCATTTATCTTTCGGGAAAGATCATCGTCATTCCGTATCCCAAGGGTAATCTGCTGTGCTCCGACCTGTGTTGGGATATTCACCGGACCAAACTTCGCATCATAGGAATTCAGTCCAACCGTATCCATCGGGATCGTCCAGAGTGAACCGAAACCTCGATTGTTCTGATTGTAGTAGCGAGTGGCGATATAGTAATCACCGGGATCATCTCCCTCTGTCTTTACACAGAAACTCCCAAGGTGCATCAACCCAGGGCTCATGCCGTACCCGATCAATGGGAACCACTTCCCCTCGGAATCCATCCCCTGGATATGCCAATTTCGAGGGTCTTCAGTGGTAGCCTGATACGAAAAGGCGATCCCGTTCCGGAGCCGAGAGGGGCTAAACGCTGAAGTCGTCGTGTAGTAGAGGAGCTGCCTCTCATTCGCAATCGATCCATCAGGCTGAACATCAGCAACGTAGAGGTTGAAGTTATGATTCGTATACCCCGCCTGAGTTTGGTTTGAGTTCCCGAGTCGATTCTTATTGCTCACGTACACAAGCTTAAGACCACTGTGAGTCCGCATCTCCTCAGCGTGCATAAAGATCGTTCCCCAATCATTGAAAGGAACCGTACTTGCGATATGAGCATTCTGCGCATCTCGAAAGCGATCGAGCTCTCCCTGGCTCCCATCAGAGCGGAGTTCTCGAAAGGTGAGGCGCCGAACCGGAAGGAGATCGACATTCATCGTGGGCTCTTGGAGCAACGGCTTCAGGTCGAGCACGTAGAGATCTGCCCCACCAACGATCTGGTAGGTTCGCCGGGTGCGATGAGACGCATCATGAAAATAGGAGAAGTACAGCTTCGTTCCATCCTCTGATACGTTCGGCTCAACCACCGATCCCCGCTCAAGCTCCCCGTTGGGCGTATCGATCAGACCAGCGATCGTCGCGTGACGTGGCCGGGGAAAGAGCTTTCGAACCGCACCACCCGGGAGGGTAATCCAGAGCTCGTTTCCCGGGCTCGGGATATTTGCATCGAGCACATCAAGCCCAAAGCGATACTCCCCGATGAGCTCTCCCCGAGAGTTCGGTTCATAGCGCTTCTTTGTCGCCACAAATGCAACGGGATAGTCCGGCCGGTAAAAATCAGCACCTGAGTTCCTCCACTGCTGGGCGGAGAGAGGCGAAGAGAAGAGAAAGAGAAGAGAGAAGAATACAATACAACGAAACAACACAGGGACCTCAGGGAAACAAACGGGGTACCACCTCCAGAATCAGGGCGAGGATCTTCTACGAAATAGGGACGGGATTTCCCATTTCATCCACCGCCACCATCACGACATCAGCAGAGGTCACCTTTTGTTCTGTAAGACAATCCTCTCCCCGAAGGGCCACCACCTCTACCGAGATCTGAACCGACGTCCTTCCGACCTTTTTCGTCTCGGTATAGAAACTCACGAGATCTCCGACGTGTACCGGAGCGATAAACTCCACTTCACGAAGCACCTTCGTGACAAACTTCTTTGCCGCATTGCGCCGCGCCTCGTACCCTGCTGCTTGGTCAATCAGGCTCAGGATATGCCCCCCAAAGATACTCCCGAGGTGATTGGTATCTCGTGGCATCATCACCATACGTATCGCGGGCTCTCGGTATTTCTCGCTCATAGTTCTCCTGTTCCACGAAAGGCTGGGATGAGGGTACCATACTTCTTATGGTGAATCTCATCGCAGCGGCACTCTCCGGTATTTCTCTACTGCTCTTATATCCGGCAGCCGCTCTCTCCACAGGCCTTCCCTTCCTCCTCCTCTTTTCCCTGCACCTCGCCACTCACCTCATCGCCGTCGGCCTCTCACTGAGAGCCCTCTCGGCCCCATTCTCGGGCAAACCCGCGGAGAGAGCGCTCTGGCTCTTTGGAGTTCTCGTTCCACTCACCCTACTCGTTCTGCTCGGACTCACCCCCGTAACAGCCCGGGATGCCCTTATTCACCACCTCGCCATACCGAAACTCTGGCTCCGCGCCGGACACATGATTGAAGTCCCCTGGCATGAGTGGTCGTACTACCCAATGCTCCTCCAACTCGGCTTTCTCGGATTCTTAAAGCTCGACACCCCGTTGCTCGCCAGCCTCTACCACGGCAGCTACCTCATCCTCGCCGCCGGACTCGCACGCGGCCTCGTCGCCTCACAGCGAGCACCGTGGAAACTTCCGCCATCAGCAGAGCAATTCACCGTCATCCTCTTCCTCAGCACCCCCCTCTTTCTCCGTCTGGGAAGCGCTCCGTACGTCGATCTCCCCCTCGTTGCCTACGGAGTCGCCGCACTGCACCTCATCACACAGATTCTCTCCGAACCGAGAGCGAGAAATCATATCTCGGCGCTACTCCTCGGAGCATTCCTCGGGCTCTCTGCCGGAATGAAATACAACGGACTCCTCTTCGCCGGAGTCGCCCTCGGCCTCTTCGCCATCGGAGCCCACTTCCGCGCGAGAGAGCACTCCGCAGAACCAAAAGGACGAGACGCCCTGCTCTCTTCCCTCCTCATCACCATTGGAGCATTCCTCCTGATCGCCTCCTCCTGGTACCTCAAGAACTGGTGGCTCACCGGGAACCCGATCTACCCCCTGTTCAGCTCCTTCTTTCACGAACTTCCCTCACCATACCGAGAGCTTCCCCGACTTCCCGCCTCAAGCGCCCCCTCGAACACTCCCATTGATCTCTTCTCAGCCCCGCTCTCCTTTCTCTCCCTTCCCTTTCAGATGATGATCTTCGGAAGAGATCACACCGCGAGCGGCTTTGATGGAGTCGTCTCTCCCCTGCTCCTCTTTCTGCTCTGTAGCCCACTCGTCGGGTGGCACCGGGAAAGAAAGACAGGAGCCATACCGATCGGCCTGCTCCTCTTTTTTGGCTACTGCTACCTCGCCCTCGAATTAAGTGGCGCTCGAGTCCGATACCTGGCCCCAGTGCTCGGAGTTGGTGGCATCCTTGCCGTGGTTGGCATCTGTGGTATTACCGAACGGCTCTCACGAAAAAGAGAAGCAGTGATACTTTTCGCCATGATATTCCAGATCTCTTTCGGATACCTCTTCTTATACCGGTACTCACTCGGAGGAGAGCGTCTTACCTTTCTCTTCTCTTCAGAGAGCGCGCAGAGCTTCCTCTCTCAACGGGTCACAGAGTCTCACCTCGCTGAACTGGTCAGCAAAGAGACCCCCACAGACGCAAAGATCTATCTCCTTCACACCGGAAACCGCTACGCCCTCTACGACCGAGAAGTTATCAACAGCGGCTATTACTCCGACAAGCTCCTCCTCAAATGGATAAAAGACCGCAGTGGCATCTCACTCCGAGAAAGATTTCAAAGAGAAGGAATTACCCACATCGCCATCCACCGACGAAGATACGAAGAGAGCTTTGAACAGTATCGAAAAGAGAAATTTCTTACCGAAGAAGATCTCAAACGGTGGAACACCTTTGTTACAGAATCTCTCTCCCCTATCATTGAAGCTCCTCCGTACCTGCTTGCAACGGTAAAGGCCCCATGAACGAACAACGATCAGAGCCTACCTCCCTTACGGTTGCCGTCATCACGACTTCATTTCCAAGATATTCGGGAGATGAAGCGAGTCTCTTTCTGAAACGTTCCGTCGATGCCATACAAAAAACAGGAGTGCAAACTCATATCTACGTCCCGTATGACCGAACCGAACAAGAATACGAGTCGCTGGGAGCACACGGCTCTATCCACCGAGTCCGTTACGGAATCTTTCGTCGTGGGCAACTCGCCTTTGGCCAAGGAATCCTCCCGAACTTACGGCGAAATCGGTGGCTAGCCCTTCAGATTATCCCGCTCCTCTTTCAACTCTTTGCCGCCCCATTTCGTCACCGAAAGGAATGGAACCTCCTTCACGGACACTGGGTGGTGACCGCTCTTCCCCTCTTCTTTCTTCACCTGCTCACCGGAAAACCGTACCTCATTACCATTCGGGGTGAGGACGTCAAACTTCTGAGAACCCCGCTCCGTGCCCTTTTCGGCATCCTTCTCTCAAAAGCGGGTGCGATTACCACCGTCAGTCATGATTTTGAAGAAGAGCTGAAGGGATACTATCCCGGGCTCTCAGAGAAAGTTCAGTGTATTCCAAATGGAGTCACCCGCTTTGAGCACGAACAGAGCACACCGGACACCCAAGAACTGATCTTCTCCTACGTCGGAAGAGTCGTTCCACTCAAACAACCAGAAGTCCTCATTGAAATAATCTCCGAACTCTCACAACAGAGTGACCTCACTCCACACCTCTTCCTTGCTGGTCGAGTTACCGACGAATACCGAACCGAACTGCAAGAAAAAGCACACGCCCTCGGCATCGGATCACAACTCCACCTGACCGGCTCACTCTCTCCCGCAGAGATCGGAGCGCTCTACCACCGCTCCACCCTCTACCTCTCCGCCTCTCAACACGAAGGTCGCTCAAACTCCGTACTCGAAGCC
>JALEGQ010000163.1 GCA_022763385.1 bacterium | reverse complement strand
TGGGTGTTGTTCGGGTGATCAGCTCAAGACGGTGGAACCCGAGTGTTCTGAGCCGACGGTGGAGTCGGTGGAGCTGGGCATCGAGGAGTTCGGTGATCTCCTCATCTTCTGAGGTGAGGCTGAGGAGGAGGTGGGTGTCTGAGAAGGAGGCGTTGACCTGGATCGCTCCGATATTGGGAAAGGTGAAGGTGGAGCGAATACGATCAAAGTCCTTTTTGGACTTCGTTTTCTGATGGCTCTGTTTGCGGCCTAATGGTGACATCGAGACTTCGAGTCGACTGAGAAACCCTTGGAGGAGGCCGGGGAGGAGGAGGAATATTGGCTCTCCGATCTGTTGCATCAGAGGATTGAGCCGGCGGAGTGATTCCTGTCCCTGCACGAAATTTTCTGCCATACCAGCGAGTCTCTTCAGATCTGCCTCGGTGAGGTGAGGGGGCTTTGGTGCTTGGGGTTCGGGAGCAGAGAGCTGTTCGCCATTGGAGGCGGCGAGTGCGTTTGCTTCTGCGGGGGATTGAGTACTCTCTTTCGGGTTGGCCAGTGCGTTCTGGAGCTGTGTTCGAAGTGACTTCAGATCTTTGGCGAGAGCTTGAAGTGATGATGAGGGGGCTCTTTGCTCTATGAGTGAACGGAGCGTGTGCTCATTGGCGAAAAGCCGCAGTGTTTTTTCCAGGAACGAGAATGTCGAAGAAGGAAGGGGGAAGGAGGGGTCATTTTCTTTCGGTAAAGTGGATGAAGGGAAGTGCGAGAGAATGGTGTGTACCTCACGGAGCGTGTGGAGAAGTGGTGTCAGTTCTCTCGAGATGGTTGGAAGATGTTCGGGGGGAGTGCTCTCACTCTCTGTTGTCCTCTGGTGAGGTGTGTGGTTCGAGGGGAGGGGGAGGGTCGGAGATGGACGGGGTGATATGGAGGTTCCCCGTTCGGTGCCGGTACTTATCATTTTTTCGAGGGAAATCATTGCTTTCTGGAGGAGCTGCTCGATGGACGAGCTGCGAGTTCGAGCAGTGTTCGTTGGAGGGATCTCGGTTTTCTGAGGGCCCCTCGGTGTGGGAGATGGTGATGCAGCCCGTTGAAGGAGCTCGGCAAGCTGCTTCGGCGAGCGGAAGATCTCTTCCGTCACGAGAAGTTGTTTGGCGAGTTGGGTGAACGGGGAGTTCGTTGCAAGAGGCGGAGCAGAGTTCGAAGATGTAACGGGAACGTATACTGGGCTCGGAGCGGCGGAGGAGGGAAGCCCTCCCTGAGCGGTGAGACTGCTCCGAAGAGCCGGAAGGGAGAGATGCGGCGTCGCCCTAAGGAGCTCTTGGAAGAGGTGTGGTACGAGTGATGGTGGTGAAGTGGGTACGGAAGACGAAAGTGGAAAGAAGAGTGATCCCGGTTGAAGGCTCTTGCCCACCGAAATTTCAAATGAAAGCCCGTTCGAGGTAGGAAGTAGGCGAACGCTCAAGGGAACTTTCGTGTTTCGGGGGAGCGTGCGTTGCAGGGAGTGCTCGATAGCCGTCAGCGCCTCGGAGGAGAGCGGCATCGAGTGACCAGCAAGGGAGATCGTTGCGTTGCCGTAAGCATCTCGAGAGAGCACCGCGGGGATTTCTTCACCAGCGGCTCGTTGAAGAAGTTTCATGGCGTTCTGGAGCGTCAGCGAGCTCTCTGGGAAGTTCCTCGGTGTATACTCCAGCAAGATTCGCGAATCCTCTCGGAAAGAGAGATCGGGAGGTCGAAAGGTCTCTGCTCGAGAGAGCCCGAATGGCTCTCTGAGCCCGTTGGGAGTTGTATTCGTAAAAAGTTCCACCGTTCATCCGTCCTGGAAAAGGTATCGACACGTTCGGCCCGAAAATGAAGCGAAATCTCCTTAAGTCTTTGTTCTTTCTCGATATTTATGAGACGGTGAGGCGAATATTGGAGACCTGACGGAATACGGTATGTCGTACTATCTCATGCTCGGCTCTTATGCCTTTCATATCCTCGGCTTGCTTTTCTGGCTCGGTGGACTGATCGCCCTCAGTCGAGTGCTTCGAGTGTTCACCGCTGTCCGTGAAGAGGGAGCTCCTGACGAGAGCTCAGTGCTTACTCACCGAGAAGATCTCTATGAGGCGGTGCGGATGATCTGGTTTGGCTTTGTGCTTGCTGGAGTTGTTCTCGTGCTGGTGACCGGTCTCATCAATCTCTCGGTGATCGGGGTTGGATACTACATGAGAGAAGGGTGGTTTCATATGAAACTTACCGCCGTTATGCTGCTGTTTGGAGTGACTGCTTTTGCAGGTCTTCAGATGACGAAGTTGGCGCGGGGTGAAGCGCTCGAGCGGAAGAAGCTTGCACTTATTCACGGAGCAACGAGTGCCCTGACGCTCTGCGTGCTCCTTATTACCTATTTTGGAAGAGGTCTTTCATGAAGTCATATTTTATCTGGCTTGCGAAGTTCATTACGGCGCTCATGGTGTTGTGCATCTGTGTCCCGGTTCTTTTTGGGATCATTATCGCTGCGAGCTCTTCTCTCATCTCGCCACCAGTGATCGAGCAAGAAAAAGTGGTTGCTGTGGTTGAGTTGAACGGAATGATCGTTGAGTCGAAGGAGGTGCTCGAAGAGCTGTATACGCAGGTTGAAGACGAAAACGTCGTCGGCATTGTTCTTGACATTAACTCGCCTGGGGGCGCGGTTGGTCCGTCACAGGCGATCTACTCAACGGTCAAGCAGCTTACCGAGCAGAAGCCAATTGTCGCCGCAATGGGTTCGGTTGCTGCCTCGGGTGGATTGTACGCGGCGCTGGGGGCGCAGAAAATTTTCAGTCAGCCGGGAACGCTCACCGGCTCTATCGGAGTGATCCTCCAGTTGCCAAATTTTTCGCAGATCACTGAAGAGTATGGTTTTCAGATGATCACGATCAAGAGTGGTGCGTTAAAGGATGTTGGAAATTCATTTCGTCCGATGACCGAGACGGATCGTGACTTTCTGCAGGCCTCGGTAAACAAGGTTCGGGAAGACTTTGTTACCGCCGTAGTAGAAGGAAGAGGGCTTGATCGCGAAACGGTTGATGCCTTTTCTGATGGGCGAGTGCTGCTTGGTTCAGAGGCGCTGGAGTACGGGCTTATTGATGGCTATGGGACGGTGTATGATGCCGCACGGGAGGTGTATGCCCTGAGTGGAGCCGAGCTTGAAGAGGGGAAAGCTCCAACGCTTCGCTACAAAGATGATCAGTTCGAGCGCTTCGCCGAGATCTTTGGAGCCCGTGCTCTCCTTGGGATGGTGCAGCAGTTTTTCGGTGGTGTTCAGGGGCCGACCTCCAACGGACTTCTCGCATCTTCGAACACCTGAAAAACCTGGCGACGGACTCCTTTTCCGACAAAGCCTAGTGATAGTCGCCGAAGAGGTGGTGAGAAAGTCGTTCGCGGCTCGGGATGGTGATCTGTTCCGACTGAATCACGGGAAGTCCCTTGTTGGCAAAGAGCTCATCAAGCAGCTGGGTGTGTCTTGGGACGTAGGGTTGGCAGGTGCTTGAGCCGTCCTTGTCCACGATAAGGGAGAAGCTCTCTTCTTCGGAGTTACTGTGGTACACGAGAAACCAGGTGCCGTCCGGGAGGAGGTAGGAGGTTGCTCGCAGACGCTTTGCCGCTTTGCTTATGGACTCGTAAGCAGAGAGTCGTACCACCCCTGAGCCATCATTCTGCACCCGTTGGATGGCCTTCTCCTCAAGTGCACCGGTCATCTGCATCCCGATCTCGGTGGAGCTCCCGTATACTGCCAAACCAGGAAGGGTCACGAGCCGCTTCCCACTCCGCGAGCGTTGGAGCGTCTCTGGGCAGAGGGACTCCGCCGAAGCAAAGTTCCCCCCGACCAGGACTGCTACCGAAACCACAACACAAAATCGGAATAAAAACCCCATAGAACCTCATAAAGAGATCCGACCTCATCGCCCTGTTGCTTCACCCAAAAGCGACTTTTTTATCCTCCTCCTCGAAGCGGCAAGCGTTCAGCTTTTTGCCGCTGTTTGTCCTTCGCTGCCAAGGCAGCTTGGCCAACTCTCTGCTCGACGCTTTTCCAGAGGAAAAGCTACGCAGAGAGCTTCGTCAGCGGGCACGGGGTCGTGCTCAGTGTACCATACGTACGCCTCCGCTCGTCCCCGTACCCGCTTCCTCGACAGCAACAAAAATCTGAGCGCTTACATCGAGTTATTTCATTTTTCGAAAGTACGTGAATGCTTACTCGAAGCGGTGAGAAAAACTCTAACTACTTGAAATTATTGAGTGGAGCTGATGTGAGTGGAGCTGATGTGAGTGGAGCGTTGGGAGAAGGCTCCTCCGGCGTCCTCGGCAAGAGGATGAGGTGAATGGGGGCGCCATGTTTCGGCTTGCCTGCGGAGTGCCTCCTGAGCCTTCTCCCAACGCTCCACGTTGATTTGCGTCCTTCTGTAGGATGTTATAACATGTGTATTAACTGGAGCTTGTCGTGTTAAAAGTAAAAATCAGAAAAATTGGGAACTCGTTGGGGGCCATACTTCCGGCGGAGTCTTTGAACAGTCATCAGTTGGAAGAGGGTGACGAACTCCTCATTAGCATTGATTCAGATGGTATAAAACTTACTCCTTATGACCCTGACTTTGAGGCCTCTGTTGAGGCAGCCAAGGTGGGAATGAGGAGATATCGGAATGCGCTGAAGGAATTGGCAAAGTAATGCGGTTTGTTCCCTTGCCCGCGGTGATGGTAATGCACGCGGGGCTCCTGAGAGAGTTCGGTGGCCAGACTGGGTTGCGAGATAAGGGGCTGCTGGAGTCGGCGTTAGATCGTCCGAAGAATCTGTACTACCACCAAGAAGCGAGCATTTTTCAGCTGGCAGCATCGTACACTTTTGATCTCGTAAAAAATCACCCCTTTGTTGATGGGAATAAACGCGTGGGGCTGTTGTGTAGTTATTCGTTTCTCTCCTTAAACGGCGTTGAACTGACTGCTCCTGAGGAGGAGGCCGTTGTCGTCATCAATGGAGTGGCTGATGGGAGTGTCGATGAAGCAACCTTAACGATCTGGTTTCAAACGAACTCTCAACCGATCACCCCACAGAAGTAGCCCCAGCAGAGGTGCTACTGAGGGCTCCGGTGACAAACTCTACCGCCGTTGATGCGGGAATGCGGCGTTGTTCGGTGGTGTCTCGATCGCGGATGGTGACGGTGTCGTCCTCCTTGCTCTGGTGATCGATGGTGATGCAGTAGGGAGTTCCGATCTCGTCGTGTTTCGCATACCGCTTTCCGATGGATTGCTGTTCGTCAAACCGGCTGTTTATTCCGGCATCGAAGAACTCCTTTGAGATCTTTCTTGCGTATTCAGGGAGGCCGTCCTTCTTGACGAGCGGGAGAATCGCCGCCTTGATCGGTGAGAGGGTCGGGTGAAGCTTGAGGACTTTTCGAACTTTTGCTTTTCCATCGGCATCTTGCCCTTCTTCCTCGGCGTAGGCGTCGAGTAGGTAGACGAGAAGACCTCTCGTAAGCCCGGCAGATGGTTCAATGACGTACGGTGTAAACCGCACTCCAGCTTTTCCGGTGGCGGGATCAGTCTTCTGCTGATCAAAGAAGTGGAGCTTGGCGCCGGACTCTTCGGAGTGCTTTTTCAGATCATAGTCGGTCCGAGAGGCAACGCCCTCAAGTTCATCCCATCCCCACGGATAGGCGTACTCGATGTCGTAGCAGGCACTCGCATAGTGTGCGAGCTCGTCCGCTTCATGGGGACGAAGCCGGAACTTCTCTGGGGAGTTTGCAAAGTTCTTCCACCATGACATCCGTTGTTCAGCCCAATATTCGAGCCATTTTTCATGGCTTCCCGGCTCAACGAAGAATTCCAGTTCCATCTGCTCAAATTCGCAGGTGCGGAAGATAAACTTCTCGGTGATAATCTCATTCCGAAAGGCTTTCCCAATCTGCGCGATGCCGAATGGGACCTTCATTCCCAGGCTCTGTTGTACATTTTGGTACTGCACAAAGATGGCCTGTGCTGTTTCCGGGCGGAGATAAATTGAACTCGGTTTTAGTGCTTCTTCGATCTTTCTCCGGATCTCTCCCGCTCCCATCTGTGCGCGGGCTATCTCGTGAATGGCTTTTTCGAGCGGGTCAATTGGACCGATTGATGTCCGGAACATAAGGTTGAACTGTCGCTCTTTCGAGAGATCCGGTGCGTTACACAGCGGGCACACATAGCCCCGTTCTCCGACTTTTCCGCTCCGTTCTTCTCCATCTGATCGTCCTCCCGCTCGGAAGGTCACCTCGGTTCCTGCTTCAATTTGAGGAGCCTTATCGGCGCGAAACCGGCCTCCACAATTGAGGCAGTCCACAAGAGGATCAGAGAATTCGGCGAGATGCCCACTCGCCTTCCATACCTTCGGGTGCATAAAGATGGCGGCATCAAGGCCAACCACATCTTCGCGGGCGTGCACCATCGAGCTCCACCAGGCGTTTGAGATATTCCGCTTCAGTTCAACCCCAAGAGGGCCGTAGTCGTAGGCGCTTTTGAGCCCGCCATAGATCTCGCTGCTCTGAAAGATGAATCCTCGTCGTTTGGCAAGCGAGACTACTTTTTGGAGATGGTCGTCTGACACCGTTTCTGGTCCTTACGAAAAAACACTCTGACACCGACTTTGAGACAGGTGAGCGTAGCGCTCTTCTCCTAGGGGTACAAGGGGAAAGGCGATTCTGGAGGGTGCTCCTTCGTTCCGTCTGTCGCGTTGGCGATCGTTTGAACCTCGTTGTAGAGGGTATCTCGTTCTACCGGTGTCCGCCCGGCCCTGGTAATAAGCCGTTTGATATCGTCTATCGTGAGCCCCTGGGGAGAGTCTGAGCCCGCCATGTGATAGATCTTCTCCTCGGTCACTGTGCCGTCAAAGTCATTTGCGCCAAAAAGTTGGGCTATCTGAGCGGTTTTCATCCCGAGCATGACCCAGTAGGCCTTCAGGTGTGGGATGTTGTCGAGCATCAGCCTACTCACGGCGATAATGCGGAGGTCATCTACGCCTGTCGGGGAGGGGAGCCGTTCCATGCGGTTGCCCTCGTTGTGAAATGCGAGGGGAATGAAGACCTGAAACCCTCCGGTTTCATCCTGAAGTGTTCGCAGTCGTACGAGGTGGTCGATGATCTCCTCGGGACGCTCAACCGTTCCATAGAGCATGGTGCAGTTTGAGCGGAGGCCGAGGCGGTGGGCTACTCGGTGTACTTCGAGCCACTGTTCTGCATTCGCTTTATCTCGGCAGATCTTCTTCCTGACTCGGTGTGCAAAGATCTCGGCTCCTCCGCCGGGAAGTGACCCGAGTCCCGCCTCTTGGAGTTGCAAGAGGATCTCCTCATAGGACAGCCCGAACTCTTCATGAAAATGGTGGATCTCCACGGCAGTAAAGGCCTTGATGTGGAGGTCGGGAAACTCCGCTCGTATCATTCGAAGGAGATCGAGATAGTACGAAAAGGGAAGGTCCGGGTTATTGCCGTTGACGATATGAATCTCCGTCATCCCCGGCCGATACCGTTCCGAGATCCAGCTCCGCGCCTGATCCAGGTCCATCGTATACGCTTCCGGCATCCCGGTCTTGAGTCGGGCGAAGGAGCAAAAGAGGCAGTCGGCTTTACAGACGTTGGTGGAGTTCAGGTGGAGGTTCCAGTTGTAGTAGGTAGTATCCCCGTGAAGCCGTTCCCGCGCAGCATTTGCCAGCGCTCCAAGCTCAAGGAGCTCCGCTTCTTCATAGAGCCAGAGTCCCTCTTCTGCTGAAAGACGTTCGTTTTTCTGGAGGATTTTGGTCTTTATCTGTTCAATATTCATGGTGAACGCTTACTTCCTCGCCCGTTTCCGAAGCGCTTCTATCTTTTCTTCCAATTCATCATTGGAGTTTCCCAGGTCTTTCGATCGTTGGTAGGCGATGAGAGAATTTTTCCACTCTTTTTGGAGTTCATAGGCTGCGCCGAGGCTCGCATAGAGCTCTGGTGAGGGATTGAGTTGAAGGGCTCTCTTCGCGGTACTGACGGCCTTCTCTGGCGCATTCGTCACGAGGTAGAGATTTACCAGGTTCGAGAGATAATCGGCGTTATTCGGTTCTTGATCTACCGCGTGGAGGTAGTGAGCGATCGCTTGTGAAAGGTGATTTGGGACGGTATCGCTAAGCGACAAAACGGTCCCGAGCCGAGCAGGGACTTTCGGAAGGTTTGGGTTCAGCTCTAGCGCTCGCTCGTAGGCTTCGCGAGCTTCGGGGAGTTTTTGTGATGAGAAGTAGGCATCTCCGAGCCTGGCGTACAATCCTGCATCAGTTTTGGCCGCAGCGGCGTGTTTCTTGAGAAGGCGAGTCGCTTCTTCGAGCTTCCCCCGTTGGATGAGAACGCTGGCGAGATTAAAAATAGCGGAGAGATTCTTGGAATCAAGGGAAACCGCTTCTCGGAGGGCTTCTTCCGCCTCCTTAAACTTGGCCTGGTGGGCAAAGGCAGCTCCCTCCTCATTCATCGCAAATGATTTTTGCGACGCGCTCGAACGGGGAGCCTCCTGGGGTACGGCGTAGCTTCGAGTTGAAAGGAGAACCGTCGGGAGGAGGGCTGCCACGAACACGATACTTGACAGGGCGAAAGAACGGTTCAGTCCACTCGGTATCGAAGTGTGTATACGCCTCATCTGGATCTCCTCTGAATAGCTCGATGGCGGTCATAAGTAGGCTATATCGGGATATCTGAGAACTCAAGCGCGGGAAACGGCGCACCTTGCTCATTTTCTCTTCCCCCTGTAGCTTTCGTCTGTCATGAGAGAGAGCGTTGAACATACCCGCACGTGCTCGGAGCAGGGGGGAGTGTCTCCGAGGGTCGTCGGTCCAGAGGTTCGGGCGATGTTTGGTTCAATCGCTGGCAGGTACGATGTCGCGAACTCTTTCTTGAGTATGGGGATTCATAAGTGGTGGCGGAGGGTTTTGGCGTCCCACTGGCGAGATCTTCCCCGCGACCGTCCTGTCCTCGATCTCTGCTCTGGTACCGGAGATGTGCTCTTTGACCTGGAGAAACACTTCGACAGTGCACTCGGAGCGGATTTCTGTCTTCCTATGCTTCAGCGAGGAAGAGAGCGCCGACCGTCATCGCACTTTCTGCAAGCAGATGCCCTCCAGCTTCCATTTCAGTCGGCCTCATTTCAGCTGGTGACGGTTTCTTTTGGGATACGGAATGTGGAGTCTCTCGAGCGGGGCCTATCAGAGATATATCGAGTCTTGGAGCCGGAGGGGAGAGTGCTTATTCTCGAGTTCGGTCAGCCGAAGAACGTGCTCTGGAGAGCCCTCTTCAATTGGTACAGCCAGTACGTGATGCCCCTCCTCGGTGGAGTTCTGACCGGCAATCGAGCCGCCTACGAGTATCTTCCTGAAACAAGTCGCCTTTTCCCGTGTGGAGGTGATTTTGTGACGATCTTGCAGCGAGCTGGATTCGGTGACGTGCACTACTCCTCTCTTTCTGGGGGGATTGCGTACCTCTACCGAGCAAAGAGGCCTGGAAAGGTGTAAGCTTTTCCAGGCGAGTGGAGACTAGTGGGATAGGGCTCGGGCAGGGAAGAACAGAATGAATACTTCACATGACGGTACTTTTGGCTCAACGAATGGACGTCGACCGATCTGGATATTGGGGGTGACGGGGGCCAGTGGGATGCCGTATGTCATTCGGCTCCTCGACCTGCTGGAGCAGTGCTGTGAAGAGGTTCACGTCGTCTTCTCTGAGGCCGCTCTTCGCGTGCTCCAGGAAGAGCAGGGGGTGAAGCTTCGTCCCGCTCGGATGGATTGTGAAGCCCTGATCGGGCGGAAAAGCCGTTCCGTATACTTTTACAGCAATCGAGATATTGGCGCGGCGATCGCGTCGGGTTCGTTTCTCACTGACGGGATGGTGATCGCTCCGCTCTCCATGGGGACACTTGGAGCGGTCGCCAACGGCTTGTGCTCGAATCTGATCCATCGTGCTGCTGATGTGGTGATAAAGGAGGGAAGGAGGCTCGTGCTCGTTCCGCGAGAGACCCCTCTGTCGAGCATTCATCTTGAGAACATGCTTACTCTTGCCCGCAATCAGGCTCGAATCGTCCCAGCGATGCCCGGTTTTTATCAGAATCCGGAGACGATAGATGATCTCGTTGATATGATGGTGATGAAAATACTTGACCAGATGGGGATACACCGTGAGCTCGTTCCCCGGTGGGGGGCAGATCGTCCCTCCGGCGGAGAGCATCAGGTCGAAAAGGCTTCGCAGCACCTTTCTCAGGGGAGAGTGGCGACCGTGTTTGGCCTTCCGATGCGAGAGGAAGATGAAGAGCGGTAAGGATGTTTATGGGAAGTGATGCGGTGCTTGAGGGGATAAGGGGAAGGTTGTCGCTCTGGTCTCGTTTTCTCGCTCTTCCGCATACCGTTTTCGCCCTTCCTTTTGGCCTCGGGATGTTGGTGCTCTGCTCGGAGAGGTTCGCCGTTTCTCTCACCGACTTCGTGGCTATAGTTGTTTGCGTTATCTCAGCTCGTTCGGCAGCGATGTCGTGCAATCGGATTGTGGATCGAGAGATCGATGCGAAGAATACCCGGACGAAGCAACGAGAGCTCCCCGCTGGTGAGATTTCGCTCTCTGAGGCGGTCATCCTTTTTCTCTGCTCGAGCGTCGTTTTCTTCCTCTTTTCTACCATTATTGGATGGCACTGTACGCTCTTTGCGGGTCCAGTGTTGGCAGTGCTCTGTCTCTACTCCTTTGCAAAGCGGTTTACGTCGCAGGTACACCTTCTGCTTGGATTTGCGCTGGCGCTCGCACCGGGGGGAGTATGGTATGCGATTACTGCCGAGTGGTCTTGGCTTCCGATTCCGCTGATGGTTGCGGTGATGGCGTGGGTTGCTGGTTTCGATATCCTCTATTCCTGCCAAGATGAAACGTTTGATCGAGACCACGGATTGTTTTCTATTCCAGCTCGGTATGGAGTGAAGAGAGCCTTTCTTTTCTCCCGTATACTTCACCTCTGTGCCGTTTTTTTTCTCGTCCTTTTTGGTGTGGCGTGGGGAGTTTCGGCGTTTTACTACGTGTTCGTTGCTCTTTTTGCTCTCCTGCTTGTGTGGCAACACCGGCTTCTCTCTCCGGCTGACCTCTCCCGCATAGATGCGGCGTTTTTTACGGCAAATGGATGTGCAAGCATGCTCTTTCTCATCGCTACCCTTGTTGAAGTCGCGGTGGTATAGGGTGCTACATTAGCCCAAACTCAGTGAAGTATCGTTTGAAGAAGGTGATGATCTCTAGGACGAGGGGATCGACCACCGGGATGGAGATAAACTTGACTCCCGTCTCGAGCATTACCAATCGCACGAGCAGAAAGATCGCGAAGAGTTGGAGCGCGATAAAGACTCCACCAGCGAAAGTTGTAGGAGGCTTCTCCGGCAACAGAGAAGGACGGTGGTTTGGGTCATGCGGAGGTCGGTAATTCATCCCCTCACTTCACCGTATTCTTGGAGGAGGAGCAAGAGCTCATCGCGTGAGGAACTGGTGGAGTGCGTTGACTCGGTTTATCCATCCCTGACGGTAGCGTTCGTACGGCGGCCGCTGGGCCAGTTCTCGGTAGAATACCTTGCGAGCGGTGAGGAGATCGGAGAGCAGGGGGCCTTCTCCTTTTGCTTCCCTCGTTTCCCAGGTTGCCGAGATCGTTTCTTCTCCGATGATGCCGTCGAGGGCGAGCTCTGCCCCGTGGTGCTGAAGGGTGCGCTGGAGAAGGATGGCACTTCTCTGTGGTCCCAGGTTTACTGCCGCATCAAAGACCGCGATCGCTATCTCTCTTGGAAGTCGGTCACCCTGCAGGGGGGTGTAATACTTCTCGTGGTAGAGCCCGCTCCGCTCTGCTTGGGTGCTCAAGAGAACGGATCGCTCGGGGAGTCCCTGTTCGGCCCTCCAGTGGTTGTACGTGGTTTGGGTAACCCCCTCGACCGTGACGGTTCCTCCAGCATTCCCGGGATCTAGTTCGTCCCGAGAGACTCCTCCCTCGCTGTAGAGGGTAAAGGCGAGGGCCTCTTGAAACGCGCCGTGCCCTCGGCCGGCGGAGAGCGGCGCAGAAATCCCCCTTGCTAGAACAGTGTTTGATATAAATTGAGTATCCATGACTCCTCCTTATTTTCGTAGTACCTCCATATCGTCCCAAGGGCGAAAAAATGTTCCTTATTGGAGTGCGGATCGCATCTTTCTTTCATTTCATCTCATCTGACGTGTGGGACAGAAGAGTCGGGCAGGGCTCTCTGAGCCGTCAGGGAGACGGGCTGTTGTACCCAAGGAAAGCAACAACTCCGACACAGGTGAGGAGACGTGGGGACAGAAAAGAATTTCGCGGATGCAGAGGAGCAGGCCGTGAAGGGTTCACGAGCTGCAGGAAGAGAACGGTCTCAGATGAGGGGAGTGTGTTCTTCTCTTCATCGATTGATAGCCGTATTTGCTCGGCTGAGGGGGAGGTTCTACGGGTATGGCGGGAGCCAGCGTCACCTCAACCCGTTGGTCCACCGTGAGGCGAGTGCTGAACGGGAAACGGTGATGTTCCAGGCAAGGAGCATGCAGGAGCGAGCCTCAGCGCTTATCTCTCAGCGAGAGTACGAGGCAGCGCTGCCACAGAAGCGTGCTCCGTACCGCCCGAGCCCCCTCATCATCCGTTCTGCCCACCGTTCCTCCGATGAGCCTTCGCTTCGTTCTCACGCCTGGGAGCGGACAGATCCAGGAAGAGGATTCGAGGACACACAGCTCCCTAAGTGGTAAGCGGCACCGCAGAGGTAAACAACACCGCAACCTGCTGCAGACCCACAGTATCTGATTTCCCCTCTTTCGTTCCGTTTCCTTCAGATCCGTACAGGAGGCGGGTGACAGAAATGGTCACTCGATGTCCTTCATTTGGGATTTTCCCCGTGTTTTCATCCTTTTGAGTGACAAAATTTGTCGTTCGGAGTACTTGGCCCACATCTTGGAAGGGTTGTTCTCGCCTAGAGGGAGAGCTTTAGACACAGACAGATGCACGGCCCTCAGGGGGGAAGGATGTGAACAACATCCCTCCCCCTTTCGGGGGTTTTCCCTCGGAGAAGCGAGACTGTTGGGAGGTAGAGAGATGTCACAGACACCAGTTCACGTTCACATGATAAGACTCGTAAAGCATATTACGGAAACGCCACTTTCGATTCCTCTCTCTGTCGGCGGAAAAGGAAGCCGAGAAAAGCGCCACGCTCTTATTGGGCGGAAGCGAAAGCTCGAGCGACGAAAGAAAAAGCGTCAGCAGCTTCTTGAGAGCATCCAGAGAGGAATGAAGAAGGGAGAGGGCGAAGGTCAGGAGTCGTAGCCCCTTCCATATCACCGCACCATGTAGCGGCAGGCGAGTTTGTAGACATCTGAGTCAAGACGCACTGTTCGGCCTCGCACCTTTCCGTAGGCGAGAAATTGATCGAGCGGGATAAAGTGGAGCTGTTCGTTTTCGCGGGTAATCATGTGAGCACCTTGGCGCGATGTGATTGACTCTACTGCTCCAAAGCCGAGCACTCGAGCGTACTCGATATCAGCCCCGATAGGGGAGGCACACCGGAGTTCGTATCCGACATTTTTGTGTTTGAGTTCAAGATCCGTAATTCCTTCGTCCCGAAGACGCTCGTAAATGTGAGGCATGATCACATCACCGAGTTCGATCTCGGAGTAGGTAAGGCGTCCAAGCTCGTCACGCAGCGTTTCGTCGAGGAGGTCCGAGCTCTGGGGCCTCAACCGGTCGAGCAATCCCTCTGCGAGGAGGACGACACCGTAGTGCTTTCCGATATGGTACCGGAGCTTAATGGAAGTAACGATTCGCTCAGCGAACTCCTGTGGATCGTACAAGCGATCTTGATACTCCTCCGGGATGAGGGCGAGGGAGGCTCCCGATGCGAGGCTCATACCGATGGTCAGGAAGCCTGCCTGACGGCCCATCGTTTCGACGAGGTACCACCGTCGACAGGTCTTTGCATCGATGACCAGGGTATCGACCACCTGAGTCCCGACCGTTCGCGCCGTCTCAAATCCGAAGGTCTTTTCGCCGCTCGGAAGGGGGATATCGTTGTCAATGGTTTTTGGAACGTGTGCAACCCGAAGTTCCGGAATCCGAGTGCTGATGAGATGACTGAGGTTGGCGGAGCCTTCTCCTCCGATCATGACGATTCCGTCGATCTCTTGATCCTTGAGGAGCTGAATGAACTTGGTCTCGTTTTCTGGAATCGCAAGTGGGTTGAATCGAGAGGTCCCAAGAATAGACCCACCCACGTTATAAATTCGAGAGACCGCATCGATATCGAGTGGCATGAAGGCCTTTTCTCGTTCTTGAATGGCAGCTTTCATTCCCCCTTGGAGGCCAACGATCTGAATGCCCCGGTTGGTGGCCTCAATAGCTGCCGCTCCGATCACGGCATTGATCCCCGGAGCGGGGCCACCACTGACGATAATGGCGATCTTTTTGGTGCCGTTCATAGTGCCAACCTTACCCTGATTATCGAGAGGCCTGCTTTGAGTGAGATGAGGAGGGAACGGTGAGCACCGGGAGCGGGCACTCTCTGACCACTCTCTCGGCGGTGCTTCCGATCAGTAGGCGGGAAAGTCCAGTCCTTCCGTGAGTCGCCATGATGAGAAACGAGGCGTCCGTGTCCCTCGCGTGGTTGATGATTGCATCGTGAATGGCCCCGACCGATTCGATCACTCGCGGTGTCACGGAGACCTCCGAGAAGTGTTCCTTGGCGAGGGTCTGTACCTCTCCCGCTACCTTCTCGCGGAGCTGTTCCAGAACTTCCTTCCCCGGAAGAACCGGGAAATCCATGGCGTACAGGAGGGCGGCTTGAGTCGGATCTTCTACAACACTCAGGAGCTCTACGGACGCTCCAAGTGCCTTGGCGAGCTCCTCCGCAAGGGGAAAGGCCTTCTTCGAGTCTTCGGAAAGGTCGGTAGTCACGAGAATTTTCTTGCTCATACGAGTGCTCCGTATTTCATAACGCCCCAGAAGATATCAGAACGAAGAGATTTTGTCCTCTCGTTTCGTCGAGTTCTTGTTTTGGCTTGCCAGAGTTGGCTAGACTGCGGGTGGAAAAGTGTTTCACCCATACGCCGGTATACCCCTGTGATCTTTCGACGACGCCGATACCCCCTGCCACGATTTCCCCAGACGATAATCCCGGAGTTTCGTTCTTTTTGTGAGGAGCTTCCGGAAGAGCGGGTCGCGGAATTTTTCCCAGAGCTGGACCGGTGCGTAGAGCACTTTCGCGCGCTTGCCGAAGGAGCGCCGCTGTTGAATCTCAATACGGTGGAACGGCTCGCGGATGTCTGTCGGGAACTCTTGCGTCTCTATCCAGAGTGTTCACCGAAGGAGCGGCGTCTCATCGTTGGAGCGGTGCGGTATTTTGCCAGCACAGATGATGCGGTATCCGAAACGGCTTTCGCCTCAGGATTGGATGACGACGTCCAGGTGGTAAATCACGTCGTTGAGGAGCTCGGGAGAGATGAGCTTCTTTTGAGAGGGACATAGGTCACCAGAAGAACCACGGCTTCTTCGTTGTGAAGTCGTGGTTCTTCTGGTTGGTGAGAGGAGAACTATCCCTTCTGAAGCCAGCGATCGATGACCTGCTTGAAGACCGGAAATGGTTGGGCACCCTTCACGGCAACACCGTTCACGAAAAAGCCCGGAGTTCCACTAATTCCATTCTCCCGCGCGAGTTTCGTGTCCTCTTCGATCTGTTTCATGATCTTTTCAGACTTCATGTCTTTTTCGAACTTTTTGACATCTAGCCCAAGTTCTTTCGCCTGTGCGGTATAGAACTCGCCACTTAACTTCTGCTGGTTCTCAAAAAGGGCATCATGCATCTCCCAAAACTTTCCCTGCTCCCCCGCAGCAAGCGCCGCTGCCGCAGCAGGCTTTGCTTCTTGGTGAAAGGGGAGTGGAAGGTTTTTAAAGGCAACTCGAACCTTTCCCTTGTAGTTCTTGACGATCTGTTCGACAGTCTCGTTCGCACGAGAGCAGTACGGACACTGGAAGTCAGAGAACTCAACGATGGTGATCGGCGCGTCCTTTGGCCCCTTCACTGGGCTTGAGCCGACGGGGATCTTTACCGGGTTCTCAAACTGCTTTTCCATTTCGGCTTTTTGCTGCGCTTCGCGTTCCCTGCGTGCTTCTGCCTGCCGATTTTTGAAATAGTTTTCAACAGTTGTCCCGAGAGCTTTCTTACCTTCCTTGCTCTTCAGATACCCGTCCATGAGCTTTTGAAACTCTTCTGAGGAGACTTCTGCCGATGCGCTGAGCGGAGCAAGAATAAGGCTCGCCGCCATAACACTGACCGTTCCAGCTCTCCGAAGAAGAGAGATATAACTTGTTTTTTTCATGTGGATACACTCCTTAACATCGTTAAAAACCAACATATTGGCCTCTTGGCCGAGTATAGCCTGATCTCATCAGAAGAGGGAAATAGGGTAAAATGTGGAAATCAAAGCCCTCTTTTTCAGGAGAGGGCTGGCGAGTGAATCCAACGCATGGCAGACTTGGTGGCTGTAATACGTATCGGAGGATTGATAACTATGAATCGAAAACGTACCCCGACCGGAAAAGCCCGACGTGCTTTTCCTTCAGTTTCAGTTTTTGCTCTTTTTTCTCCGTTTTTGTTCACCCTTATTTTCGGAATATTCCCT
>JALEGQ010000162.1 GCA_022763385.1 bacterium | reverse complement strand
ATCCAGAGCCAACCCTGAGCAAGGATCCATTGTACTGGGCGAATTGGATGCAGGCGTACTTTGATACTTACATTAATAGAGATCTGAGGAGGAACTTTCCTCGCCTTGATACGGTTCGGTTTCGGCGCTTTATCCAGATGCTTTCAAATGTTTCAGGCCAAATCGCCGTAAAAAGGGATCTATCACAGAGTATCGAAGTCAGCGAGTCAACGATCAAAGATTATATTGAGATCGCTCACGGAACCTTTGTGTGGCGAAACCTTCCCAGCTTTGAACATAATATCAAGAAAGAGGTGTTTAAGATGCCACGAGGACACCTTCGAGATAGTGGCCTCCTCCATTACCTCCTCAAATTTCGAGAACTGGAAGACCTAGAATCTCATCCAGTCCTTGGACGATCCTTTGAATCTTTTGCTATCGAGGAAATTATAAGAGGGATGCAAGCGACTGACAGTGTTGGCTGGACTGCTCACTACTACCGAACCCGAGCACGATCTGAGATCGACCTCATCCTCCACGGCTCCTTTGGAGTTGTTCCAATCGAAATAAAACACGGCTCTCAAGTCCGCCAAAAAGACTTTTCGACCCTCAAAAAATTTGTAGAAGAACACCATCTTCCCTACGGCTTTCTCGTCAATAATGGACAAGAGGTACAGCAGCTCGCAGAAAGAGTGGTGCAGATTCCGATTGGGTGTCTGTAAGCAGAGTTCATGTCTCTCCAATAAATCCCCCCACCTGCTGACTCCACAGCTTTGCGTACCGGCCATTGTGTTGGAGGAGCTCGTGGTGGGTACCATCTTCTACGATCTTGCCCTTTTCCATGACGAGGATGCGGTCCATATGGAGGAGGGTTGAGAGTCGGTGGGCGATGGCGATCACGGTTCTTCCCTCCATCAATTTCTCAAGCCCGGTCTGAATGGCGTGCTCACTCTCACTATCAAGTGCGCTGGTGGCCTCATCGAGGATCAAGATGGGGGCGTCTTTCAGGATTGCTCGGGCGATAGAGATCCGTTGTCGTTGACCTCCGGAGAGCTTTACCCCTCGTTCTCCGACATAGGTTTCATACCCCTCCGGAAGCTCTCGAATAAAGGAGTCTGCTTGTGCCAGCTGTGAGGCCTCCTCTACCTCTTCTCGAGAGGCGTTGAGCCGACCGTACCGGATATTCTCCTCGATCGTACGGTGAAACAGGGTCGTAGATTGCGGCACAAGTGCGATCTGACTTCGGAGCGAGGCGAGATTGACCGTTGAAATATCCTGTTCATCAATAGTAATGCTTCCCTCATTCAGGTCGTACTGCCGAAGCAGGAGATTTACAAAGGTAGATTTTCCAGCACCACTGGAACCCACCAATCCAACTTTCTCCCCGGCACGGATCTCAAGATTGATATCAGTAAATACTGGCTGCTCAGGATAGGAAAAACTCACCCGTGAAACCATGATCTTTCCGTTCGAAACACGAAGAGAGGGGGCCGTTGAAGAGGTGACGATCTCATGAGGTCGCAGGAGCTCTTCCAGCCCCTCATCAATCTCTCCATAGTGCTGCATCGCCCGACTCATCTGCTCACCAAGGAAAAAGAGGCTTCTCTCCAGGTGAAGTATAATCGTAATAACCATCACCACCGCCCCGAGAGAGATCTCTCCGCGATCAAAGAGAGAAATACTGACAGAGCACATCAGGAGGATGAGGAGAAAAAGCATCACTCCATTCGCAACGAGTATCCACTCAAAAGTATACCAACTTTTTCGGTGGGCCTGCTGTGCAGCAACGATATACTTGCCTACATATCGGTGCTCAAAGGGCTCACGGGCCTGCTGATGAACCGTTGCGATATTTGTTGCACTATCCACCATCTTCCCCCGAAGACTCGAGGAAGCTTCAGCGTGTTGAAAAGAGAGTTTCCGGAGTCGGAATACAAGAAAGAGATCAACGAAAAAAAATACGAAAAACCAAAGTCCCAGAATGAGGAGGAAAAGGGGAGCAGCAGAATAGAGGAGAAACGCATCTCCCAGTAATCCGAACCCAAGGACAAGAAACTGCCACGTTGTTATCTGGAGCAACCCGAGCACTCCATTTGCTGCATTCGAGATCTTATTCGTCAACGCTCCCGCAAACCGATCTTCAAAATATCGCGCACTGTGACCCGTCAGATAACGGAAGAGACGGTCATACACGGCCACCACACTCTCTGTCATCCACCGTTGCGCGGTAAAACCACTGGTTCGCCAGAAGACCTCACCGACCAGGTAGACAAATACCAAGAGAAAGACCCAGTTCCAGACGGAAGAAATCGAACCACCGTCCTCCGAAAAGGCGGTGGCACTGTCTACGACCTGAGAAACCACATAAAACCCGTACCGATTCGCAACCACTCCTGCCAACACGGCAAGCCAACAGAGCGCTACGAGGCGCCGATACCCACCGGTCGACCACCAGGTAAAGAGGAGGGGGTTTCTCGGAATATGAAGAGGTTCTGACGACATATTGGGATCTGTACATTAGGCGAAGAGAGGTAAAGATGAATAAGAGTATATTTTTCTGTATGCTGAATCAAAACAATACCGCGGAGTGAGCATGACATCCGAAGCCATTTTTAGCAGAAAGAAGAGTTCTTTCTTCCTCCTACTTTTTATACCTCTCGCTTCCATTTTTCTTTTGACGAATGCTCATGCCCAAGTTCGCGGTTGGTGCACCGTTCAGGGGGGTGTTTCCGGTTTCACCTGCTTTCCAGATCCGATGAGCGCCTGCCGGGCACAGCACGCATCCTATGCACCACAGAAGAACTTCTTCGGGTATACTGGCTTTAGCCAGTACTCTCGTAAGTGCCAGTGGGACACGAGTGGTGCAACTATTCATCCAACCGTTGTCCTTTTTCTTTGCGATTTTGGTTATGACAAAGCCGGTGTTGGAAGATGTGTTCCATGGGGAGAGGGGGCTGCTGAACGTCCACAGTGCGGAGACGGATCAAATCCTACCGGGGGCACAAACCCCATTATTCTCAGCACCGGAGCAAAGATTGAGCAGGTAGCAGACTTTCAGAGTACGGATCCACGGTTCTCTCTTATTCGAATGTATCGGAGTTCTGAAAGTGCGCAGCCAAGGGTTTATAACACTGAGACCCGGCGGCTCGGATCTCGGTGGCGTTTTCACTTTGACTACAGCTTGCACCTCCAGGACCGTCAATTTGCTCTATACCCCCAAGCAACTCTCTACTTACCAGATGGAAGTTCCTACGATTTTGTTCGCCAAAGTGACGGCAGGATGGCACCGGTTGGTAGTGACGCAGCGAATATCCTCCCTGAGCTCCACTTCAATGGAGTCTGGCCGACAGACCTGAATACGGTACCGGACTCTTCTTCTTCGTGGACAATAACTTTTCCCGATCGAGATATCACCGTGCAGACGGCCCCAAGCGGAACGAGCGGGAAGTATTCTGTTGGAAAGCCCCATCGTATCGAATACCGAGATGGATACGCTCTGTCTTTTACCTATGGAAACCTCCAGGAGCTTCAGCAGGTCACCGATTCGTTCGGGAAGGCAATGACCTTCCGCTGGAATCTTCTTGACCTTAATCCGCACCCTCCTCTTAGCGGCCACCTTCTTCAGACGGTTGCCGAAGTTGGGTTTCCAGACGGGAGCTCAATTCGCTACGGATATGATAGCCCTGATTCAACCCCTGATCCCAATTTTACATTCCTAGAACGCCTCATCTCTGCAGAATACTTCGATGCGCAGGGGCAGAGCGCAGATCTCGTTCAGTACCGATATGGAGATTCCAGATTTCCCTTTGCGATGACGAGCAGAGTGGATGAGCGCGGAATTGAGATCGCCTCATGGACCTATGATGAGTTCGGTCGAGCAACATCGAGTCGTGGTGCGGGCCAGCAACGACGTTTTGACATCACGTATGGAGGGAATTCCACTCGGCCATTACGGACAGTGGTGAATCCACTCGGCAAAGTTACCGAGTATGAGTTCCAGAAACCCGGGAGATATGAGGCTTCGCGCCTCACCAAGGTGACTGGAGAAGAGAGCAAGAACTGTGTTGGTAGCACCCGCCACTGGGAGTACAACTCAGAGGGCCTTATCTCTGCCAAGATTGATGCAAGCGGTACTCGAGAAGAGCGCTTCTACGATCGGGAAAGTCGACTGGAGAGAATCGTTGAAGGTGTTGGAAGTGGTGGTGAACATATCACGGAATATGCGTGGCATCCGAGATGGAGACTTCCCACTCGTACAAAGCGAGGGAACTTAGAAACTACGTATTCGTACTCCACTCGTGGCCAGATTCGTCGCGTAGAAGAACGGGATAGTAATCATGGAGAGATCCGTTCCTGGGACCTCCGCTATACCCCTCAAGGACGACTCAGTGCTATCGATGGACCACTTCCAGGAGCTGTTGACGAAGTTCGCTACGGATACGACTCAAACGGATATCTGAACCGCATCACGAACGAGCTCGGGCACGTTCAGCAGTTCACCAACGATGGTCGTGGAAATCCTCTCCGTTTCGTTGATGAGAACGGCGTTGTTACCCGACATCAGTTTGACCATCGTGGTCGATTGATCGAGATGACCCTTGATCCGCAAGGGCAGGCAGATATCTGGCGAATTCGCTATTTCCCCAACGGTACTCTACGCGAGATACACGCTCCCGATGGAACCAATACGGTGTTTTTATACGATGAGAACTCGTGGCTTCGCTCTGTAACAGATCCTTCCGGACACACGGTATCATTTCTCCGCAATTCTTACGGCACGATTACGAAGATCACCGTGACCGATTCAACGGGCCAGATCTTTGCTGGTGCATGGCAAGATTCAGATGAACTCGGCGAGATCATTGCCCTCAATGGCAGTGCTGGACAGGCCTGGAAAGCGCTTCGAGATGGCCGTGGCTTGATCACCGCCCTGGAAGAACCGCTCGGAAATACCGCACGCTTTGCTTACGATCATCTCGGGAGAGTAGTCCGTGAGAAAGATGTCCTGGGCGAAACGGTTCGCTTTCAGTATGAACGTGGTACGAACCTCCTCCACCATATCTCTGATGCTCGTCACGTGACGACCAGCCTCGGTGGAGATGGGTGGGGAGATCTCCTTTACGAAGTATCCCCGGACAGCGGCTCCCTCCAACTGAGTCGAACTCCTCTCGGACTTATTGAGAAAGAGGTAGATGGACGGGGAGTTATCACCGGCTTCACCTATGACCACAGTGGCCGGATAACAACCGAAGTATTTCCAGCCTCTCCCCGAGAGAACCTCTCCTACCACTACGACGATACGGCCGGACAAAATTTTGGTGTCGGACGACTCACTCGAATACAAGATCCATCAGGTGATACCCAGATACGGTACAATTATCAGGGACAAATAACCTCTGAGCGGAAACAATTTGCCCAGTTCCAAGCAGAAGTATCGTACCGCTATACCGCTGCCGAAGAGATTCAGACCATTGTTTATCCATCTGGGAGAGAGGTGAACCTTCTCCGTGGCAGCGACGGACTCCCTTCACGCATTGAGACCCGATGGAATAGGGGGAACTGGCAAAATGTCATATCACAGATGGAATGGGCACCTCTGGGTCTCCTCAGCACCCTCTACTCCGGAGGAACTCCTCAGAATCCGATCTTGAGCGAGAACAGAGAATACAGTCAGGATGGGTTACTCGAACGCCTCACCGTGAGCTCGGCCCAAGGCGCGAATGTGATAGATCAGCGGTACCACTACGATCTTGCCTTTCACCTGACAGAGATAGAAAATCTCGCGCTCCCGAGCACAAGCGAGAACTATACCTACTCTGCTGACGGTCGTTTACGCTCAGCAATTGGAGCATATGGAGCGTTCCTACTCGATCAAGATAGCTCTGGAGATCGAAAGCAGCTGCTGAGTATCGCTCCAAACGGGAGTATTGAAGAAGAAAACTACTTCTACGAAGAGGACTCTCATCGCCTTCTCTCTATTACCCAGAACAATAGTGAGCGCTCCTTTCGTTACGACCAAGGGGGGTATGTTGTTGAAGAGAAGAAGAACGGGAGTACGTATGCCTATCGGTATACCTCACGAGGACAGATTGAAGAGGTTACCAAGAACAACCAGATCATTGCCCAGTACCAATATAACGATCAACGCCAACTCGTTACCCGTATCACCCTCGGAACAACCGAGCACTATATCTACGATCTCGATGGCCTCCTTCTCGCAGTTATTTCTCCTCATGGAGAAGCGAAAAGGGAGTATGTCTGGTTGGAAGAGAAGCCCGTCGCTTTCTTTGAGCGAAATACGAGCTGCGCCCTCACCGCCCCCTGTGCGTATACCCTGTATTTCATACAGACGGACTTTCTCAATCGCCCTGTTCAGGTTACCGATACTCAGGGACAGGTCGTTTGGTATGCGATCTATTCTCCATGGGGAGAAGCAACACCCGTCATCGCTCAGATAGAACTTGACCTACGGCTTCCCGGTCAGCGGTATCAGGCAGAAACGGGCCTTCACTACAACTGGAATCGACACTACGATCCCTCCCTTGGGCGGTACCTTCAGCCGGATCCAATCGGTCTTGAGGGAGGAATGCACCGATATCTCTACGCCTATGGGAATCCCATTACCTATATTGATCCCGATGGAAGGATTCCTTTTTTCGCCATTGGTGCTTTTTTCGGCCGTATTGGTCTTGGTATCCTCGGGCGAACAGCGGCAGCGATCACCTATTTTGACTTCCTCCTCCCTCTCCTTGGACATGACACTGCGGGGTGTGGTGAATTTTTACAAAATTTCTTCAATAACTTTTTGGGTTATGATCCTGGGGAAAAGTTTATAGAAAAAAACTATCAAAGACTGCACACTCGGCGGCGTTGGAGGAAGTATGCCGATTGGCTTCGGAGAGCACGACAAATACAGGAAAAATCTCGAAGAGCAGCCCCAGGCCCTCAGAGGAACTTCCGCAATGATCGCCGAGGAATCACCCGATACAATCGGAATCAGATGAATCAAAGAAGAAACTACCAACGACGCATAGACAGTCGACGAGGAAATCAGCGAGGACGATTCAACCGACGGTTTTAGTCCGTCGTCGCCATGAAAATTGCTTAGCCTCGGGACTTCTCCTATCCTACAAGTAGAGAGTTTTGGAGTACCATATGAATCCTTCTCAGCAGTCCGCCCGCGCCGCACTTCTGTTTACGGCACTCACTATGCCTACGTGCACAACAGTACCAGAGCCGTCGACCAGAACGCTCAGCGATACTGAGCCCTTTCCTCTTGACCAGCAAGCACAGCTCCAACATGAGAAGTACGGAGAGCTTTTGCGTCAGATCAATCAGATCCCAGGTCGAGAGCTTGCCGATCTTTTCCAGGTCGAACAGGATCCCTCTGGCAGAGCTCAGATTGAGCTGGCGGGTGTTGCTCCGGGAATACTCGCTTACGACCTCAAGAGAGCGGCGCTCGGGGAGTCTCTTGGAGATATTCATGTCGTGGAGAAGACCCTTCTTGATCTCGTTTCTTTTCGGCTCAATCAGCGCTATCCACTCCTCGCGATGACCATACACGAAGAGCTTCCTCCGTTTGAACGAGATGAAATCGAACGGCCAGCCAATGAATTTGAACAACAACGAAATATCCAGCTTGCCGAACTCCTTACTCAAGCTCTTACCGAAAAAGAGTTCTCTGAAGATCATTTTACGAATCTGACCACCGAGGAGGTAGCAACAGAGATCGAGAGACTCCTCGATCAAGACCGCTATCCACGACAGGACATTACCCCAAAAGCACTCCTCCTGTGGGGGCTGCAGGCACACTTTGGGCTTCACTCAGATCCGTCTGATACACAGGCGATAGAAAATACTCGAACGCTGCTGAAAACTGCGGTTGCTGCAACCCTTTTGCCGGAAGAGGCAGATATTGATCGCGACAGGCTCCTCATTGAAACCCTCCTCGCGGCACACCAACTTCCGGTAGGGTCTTTTGCAGAGTATCGCGAAAGTTTGGAGCACTATGCCAGTCAACGAAGGCTTCCAGGACAACCGATCCGTGGCAGAACGATTTCTCCCGAGCTCTCTGCAGCACTGAAAGATTTTGGTCAAAAATTCTAATGGGACGAATCGTCTTCTGATCGGTATCCCTGGATTTTCCTGACATCCACTCCTCCGAATCCCGTAAAACATTCCCCTACAAGAGAATCGACCCTTGTCTTGAGCGCTACAAGGAGCTGATCAAGAGCTTTTTTATCAAGAGATGCGAGTCTTGCTTCGAGGTAAAGGATATCTGAAAGTAGACCACGAAAGATCGGCTCAACCATTTCTCGAAATTGATCTTCTCCAAAGCGAGCCTCTTCGAGGTGAATTTCTACTTCCTTCCGAAACGCGTCTGCCAACTCCTCTGCGGAACTCGGCAGACTATCACGCAAAATAAGATCCTCCCATGTCCCAGTAAAAAGAAGATCTCCATGTTCGACAATTCGACCAATATCTTCATAGGCACCAGCCCACTCTTCGTAAAGAAAGGCCTGCACGAGATCAACGCCAAGAGATTGGGTGCCTTCTCCTTCCCCCTGAGCACTCTCACTGGTTGCAATTCGGAGAACATCAAAGTAGCGCTCAAGGATCTCCAGGACGAGTTCTTCTTGCTCAAGAACAGCTCTCTGGCTTACGACATTCCAGAGATGGGTCCCCTTCCGTACAAAGTTTATCGTTCGCTCGAACTCACTACTTCCATGGCCAAAAGCTCGGTAAATATTAAGAAGGGCAGCGCATATCTCCTCCTGAAGGGAAGCAAGATACCGGTCTGTTTCTGCACAGATGATAAATTCCGAACTTCCAGAGTCCCCTTGCCGTCCGCTGCGACCCCGAATCTGTCTCTCCAATGAGAGGTTTGCCGGAACAAAGGTTCCGATAACGTGAAGTCCCCCGTTCCGCTGCACCTCCTGATCAAGGAGAATGTCGGCACCTCTCCCCACCATCTGGGTAGATATCGTAACGACTCCAGGCCGTCCTGCCTCAGCGAGGATACCCCCCTCCGATTCTTTAGGATCACCGTTCAAACCGCGATTCTCATAATCGTTGAGAAGCTGACAACTTAATCCCGCACGCCGAAGAAGAGAATCCCAATGCTTACTTTCCGCAACCGTATCCATGACCAATAGAACTGGCTGGGGGAGATCGCTACCAGCAACCTGTTGAATTCGATGAAGCAAAAGTGCTTCCCAATCACTCCGAGCATCTATAACGGAAAAGGGGAGATCAATACGACGAGAGAGCGCATGAGAAGGAATATCAAATCCGACTAATCCGTACCTTGCACGAAGCTCTTGGCGATCGGCGCCATCTCCAATGGTGCCGGAGAGACAGTGGAGAGTTGCATACTTCCCGAGAAACGTGGGAGGACTCATTTGAGCTGCAACGGCATAGTATTGCGGAAGTGGGAGGTGATGGCGAAGCGCAACGAACTCATGCAGACCGTTATCCCAAACACTCTCTCTTCTCAGTCGTTCGGTGCTATTCCGGTCAATAATCACAACCGCATTGTCCTCGATCACATAGTCCACCCCCTCTTCGAGAGTGCGCGCGAGAGCTGCCGAGCGAATATACAGCCCAAGAAGAAGCGGATCCCTCTCTCGAAAGCCTGAATTCTGCACTTTCATCTCCGCAATGACAGAAGGAAGATCCTCACGGATAGCATCGGCGGAGAAAGAGGTGGTCAGCTCGAGAATGCTCGTCATTTCACCATCAGAAAACGGTCGAGCTCCTGGTCGACAGATGCGACACGGCTCCATCTTCATTTCAAGACAGAGCCTATCTGCCTCATCAACAAGAATGACATCGAAATCTCCACCGAGAAATTCCTTGCCATCGAGGCCAGCATGAAGAAAACCGAATATCAGACTCTCTAGGGAAGCAAAGAGAATTGTAGCCCTCTCTGGCTCTTCGCCATCAACGGAATCATAGAGAGCGGTGTCGAGACCTATCTTGGCAAAGAAGGATTCAAACTTCTTCATGTCACGAACAGCGAGAGAGCTATCAATCGTTGCAACATGTACGGTCCTTCCGACAAAACCATAGTAGGCTGCAGCGAGCGCGACGATAATAGATTTCCCCTCCCCGGTCTTGACCTGCTCGTAGACTCCTCTCGCCACCTCTCCATCCGAGAGGAGAAGACTTTCGGGATCAGTCAGCAACTCAACAGCGATCATCTGGGTGTTATGGGCATACACCCCAAACTCTCTCTTAAAGAGCTCTCGAATATGAGCGAAGAACTGTAAACGTACCTCTTCAGCTTCAAGCCTCTCTCTCACCTCACTGAGCCGCTCAATACTCTCGATGATCTCCTCAGGAGAGAGAGATACGAGCGGCTCTCCAATGGCCGTTATCCTCTTATACTGATTGATCGTCCGCTCAAGGAGAGGTGCAGGTACTGGCTCACCATCCGACCCCATCTTCAGCTGAAAATCTCTCTGCACCTTGTCGAGAGGCTTCTCTGGGAAACGAGCCTGATGCTCTTCGAGACACTGGCGATACTGTCTCTGTTCAACACCGGAATAGTCTCCTTCAGCAAGCAGCTCACCATAACCTCCGAGATTCACTGAGTCCCTCCCCGCAATTCGACGAAGAAGTGCCACTCCAAAACCGAAATTCTCCGGAGAGGAGTGCTCAAGAGCAGAGAGAATCTGAACAATCATTGAGATATCTAGGCCACACTTCTCAACAAGAGAAAGAACTGCTTCGGCAGAGTGCCACTCATCTTCAATCTCCTCGAAACGAGGAAAAAGAGCGCTCAGAGCGCTCTCGATCTCCTCCGGCATGGCTCCTATCCGCCGAACAAAATCATCTTGCTGCTCAAGCGAGGGATACGAATCCATCTGGGCAAACTTTCGAGAGAGGAGATCGGAGGAGCTGTGCCCACTCCCCTCCCCAACAGGAGGGAGCTTACGGTCAAAAAAATCGTACGAGGGGATAAACCGATGCCCCTCTCTATAGTATTGGCGAAGCTGATGGGGGGTCAGATGACATCGATCCGGATCACGGTTCCTAATGATGTGAAGGTCCGTCGTCGGTTCCCGGGACTCAGTAAGAACGATCTCAACAAGCTCGTAATTCGATTCAGAGGGAGACCAATGCTCTCCACAGCCTCGAAGCCGCTCAAAAAGTTGAACAACGCGATCGACCGTATGTTGGGCACTCTTCCCATACTCATGTCCCTTACGCCCCTCAGATCGAAAGAGGCTCCAACAAAAATCAAAGACCTGTGGATCGAGTGAGACGGTTGCCTGAAGTGCTGCAACGACAGATTCCCTTCGTCCCTCTTTCGGTGCGGTCATGACCTCTTGAGGACACGGTGCACAGAGAGGAAAGCGTCCTCTTTGTTTCGTGCAGATATCTATGAGAAGGAAGTGTGCTTCTGTACAATCTCGATAGTCTTCTTGAATCTGCCGTAGCTCTTCAGCGGTACAGAAACCTGTTGCAAGCAGAGATCCAAAGGGATTGTGATAAGAGCCAGCGGGGGAACGCTCATCCAAGGCCTCTCCCGGCCCCCTTTCCTCTCGTGATTGTTGCTCAAACTCCATCGCCATCCGCTGCCGTACTGGCCAGCAATAAAAATTACCACACCTCATGATGAATGATGTAGCGCGGTAATCAACCCTCCTCGGAAAACCATGCAATACCGAACCGTAGAGGGAGGAGAGCTCCGATGATTACCGAATTTTCGGGCTATAGGGGGATGCTTTTCCAAAAGGTCTCCGCTACCGTACCAGTACATCGTGCAAGAAGGAGCGATCTGTGAATAAGAGAGAGAGGACGGCCTTCGGCTTTCAAGCTGGTGACGTTCTGGCAGGAAAATACGAGGTGCTCGATCTGCTCGGCTCTGGGTGGGAAGGGGAAGTATACCAGGTCCGAGAGATCGCAACGGCGATTGATCGGGCAGTCAAGATATTTTTTCCTCACCGAATGAAGAGAAAGAATGTCTTGAAGTGGTACGCCCAGAAACTTCACAAATTAAGAAGCTGTCCGATGGTGATTCAGTACCAGACTCAGGACACCCTGCTTTTTGAGGGAGAAGAGCTTCCATTTCTTGTCTCTGAATTTGTCGAAGGTCCACTCCTCAAAGACTTCCTCTCTCAGCAACCCGGCAAGCGACTCACTCCGTATGCCGGTCTTCACCTGCTCTACGCTCTTGCAAAGGGCATGGAATCAATCCATCACCTCCGGGATTACCACGGAGATCTTCATCCTGGGAATATAATCGTGTGTCGCCAGGGCATTGCCTTCGATCTGAAGTTGCTCGATCTCTATCACTGGTCAGCTCCAAAGACGGAGAATATTCAGGATGATGTTTGTGATCTTATTCGCATTTTTTATGATATCATCGGTGGTTCGCCCCGGTATAAGTACCAGCCAGAATTTGTAAAGATGATATGCTGTGGACTGAAGCGTTCTCTCATTTTGAAGAAATTCAAAACTGCAGGCCAGCTTCGGCAGTATATCGAGCTTATTGAGATCTAAGGGACAACTTTGTGAGAATAGGAATCATCTCTTCTGCTCGGTCGAGCTACAGTACAAAAAGATTTATTGAAACAGGGAAGGCACGGGGCCATGATATTCGCTTTGTGCATCCTGGGCGGGTCTCTATATTCCTTCGGCCCGAACACTCTGACCTTTTTGTAAAGAATGTACGCCCAAGACAGATAGATGCCGTCATTCCCCGAGTGGAGTCCGGGTCTAATCCTCTAAAACTTGCGGTTGTTCGTCAGTTCGAACAGCTCGGGTCCTTCTCTCTTAATCCGTCACACGCCATCTCCATCGCTCACGACAAACTCCGTACCGCTCAGGTACTGACTCGACATCGCATTCCAACACCGGAGTCAGCCTGGGTCATGAATGACTCAGAGATACCCAAGGTGATTGAAAAACTCGGGGGAACACCGATCGTTATCAAGGTCCTCAGCGGAAGCCAGGGAGCTGGAGTAATGCTTGCGGAGTCAGAGAAAGTTGCCAAGGCGATGATTGAAGCATTACAACTTGCTGGACACGCCGTCCTACTCCAGAAGTTCATCAAAGAGAGTGCGGGGCAAGATATCCGAGCCTTCGTGGTGGGAGATAGGGTGGTCGCCTCAATGAAGCGGGTTGCTCAAGGAGATGATTTTCGGAGTAATATCCACAAGGGAGGAACTGCTCATCCGATAGAGCTTGATGAGCACACCAAGAATGTCGCCGTACGAGCCGCCCACGCGGTCGGCCTCCGAATTGCCGGAGTAGATCTCATAGAGAGCAACAACGGACCTCTTGTTATTGAACTGAACTCTTCTCCTGGACTCGAAGGAATTGAAGGGGCAACGAAAGTTGATATTACCCAAGAGATCTACGAATACCTGGAAGAAGAGGTAAACTTCTCGGAGCTGGATCTGAAGGAGCAACTCTCTGTCGGAAAGGGATATGCCCTTCTTGAAGTCTCCGTCCAAGAGAACTCTCCCTTTCGGAACCATTCCCTCAGAGAGCTTCACTTTGCCGATCGAGGTCTTCATCTTCTCCGACTCTCTCGCAGCGGACTCACTATTCCCTTTCCGAATGCAGAGGAGGTACTCGGACTCGGTGATGTCTTGCTCTTTTTTGGGAAAAAATTAGATCTGAAACTCTTGCGAGAAGAGACGAACACCAGTTCTTAAGAAAAGCCTTGTTTCTCTCCAAGCCCCTTAAAAGCCGAAAAGGAGAGGAGGTAGGTCAACAGTGTAGAGGAGTCCTGTACCCAATCCGGAAGATATTTCGGCGTATGAAGCTCTTTACTCTCAAAAATCGGAGCAAGGACCCCGACATCACCGACCGTCATACGACCACTAAAGAGAATTCGAGGATAGGAAAACTGTTCTTCTTCAAGGACTCGAAGGAGAAAGCTCCGTACCTGAAGAAGCCCTCTGATATAGACGAGGTCCTTTGTGAAGACGACCCCTCCCGTTCCCGGCCCACCTCGAAAGATCCTCATCGCAGAGAAGTAGCTCTCATCTACGGACTGCTTCAGGGAGCGAAAATACTTGTAGACATCCAGAAAGTCTGCTCCTTGGAGGGCCATATCAATCGCACGAACCCGAGCACTAATTCGTGCCATCCGACCGATATCAATTGAGTTCGTTACGAACTCAGAAAATGTCGCCAGCCCTTCCTGAGTCGTGGTGGTATATGGACTTGAGACTCCGAAAGTAGAGTAGGGCTGAGAGCGCCCATTAATAAGGGTAAGGGTATGAACGAGGAGCTCATGGTTGAGAAGCTGCTTCACGTCGTGTGGTGCGAAGCAGGTGCTCTTCCGGATCTTTACCCCCTTGATATTTGCAGAGGCCTTTGAGGCGATCTTCTCGGAAAGCTTTACGGTGATATTCTCATCTGGAAAGACCCGCTTTACTTCCTTTGAGATGGTCTTTACGACGCTCGTAGGAAGGATGCAGTAGGAATCGGGAGGAACGAGACGCTCCTCATGAAACCGTCTATATGCCCGAAGAAACCTCTTTGCGAGTCGAACCGTATCTCGTGCCCAGGGGTCATCTTGCTCTACTGTTGAGCCGTACAGCCGCACTGAGGCATTCGTAAATCGACGGGTCCCAACCCCCTCCAACATCAAAAGCGCATCCTCATAGGAGCGACAGACCTTGGAGAGAAAGATCGGAATGGGGTGATCCCCCGTTAACTTCTTCCGGAGCCTCCGGAGCTCTTCATGCTGGTCACGGTAATCAGGGCGGTCGAGAGTGACCTTTGGAATCTGCGGATTCTTCTCCCGAAGGGTACGTCGAAACGCCGTTTTTGCCCCCTTCGGCCACTGAATTCGATCAAGGATCTCAAGGCTCTTTCCAAAGGCAAAGAGCTTTTTGTCTGCCTCACGCCACCCCTGTCGAATTCGCTCCTCACCCAATGTCTGCTTCTTGGCACTCATCTCACAAGCCCCCTCACCCCTGAACAAGGGTACTGTACCCTCCGAGCTTCCAGAAGGGGAGGGTGCTCTTGCCCGGCAGTATACGAGAAAAGCATGCCAACAGATCTTTTCTTTCGCTTTTCTCTCACCTTTTTCAAAAAGAGACCGATAGACATGGAAATACTGTGCTCTCTTGTGCTTCACGACGAGAGAGCCCCAGTGACAAGAGCCCTCAAGGCCCCTGTCACACGAGAATGGCTCTATGATGCAGGGTGATTCGACCTCAATCGTTCGGTACGAGGAAACCAACCAGATCCTCGTAACCGGAACTGTTGAGGATATCTCTGAACGGTTCTCTCTTTCGACTCCCCACCTCAGCTTCTTCACAAGAGATGGTCAGACCTTCTTCCTTGTGGGCGGAGGAGAAGTCGGTGATATCAGGCATCTCTCAGCCAAACGAGTTCGGGTATTTGGAACCCTAGAGGAGGACCCGAGCACCATCACCGTACTCGGATATCGCGTCCTTACCGAGCCAGATGGCAACCACTTTGAGAGAAGAAAGAGAGCAGCATAGGCTGCTCTCTTTCAGCCCCCTTATCGGTACCGTTGGCTTGCTTTCTTGAGGGTGTAGTTCATATCAGAAACGGCTGGATTCCCGGCCCCACCAGTCTCGTCATAGTTGAAGGAACCATTTCCATTTACGTAGAATGTTTTGGCTTTCAAGCCACCGTAATAGTCTCCATTCCCAAGCAGCTCCACATCAGCATTTGGTGCAACAATAAAGGCGTACGTATCGGAATTCCCATTGATCTTGAGATCTTTAGGCCCGTAGTAGTAAATAAGAAGCTGACTCGGCTTGTTATCGATGTTAATCACCTGTGAAGCATTAAGCTGACTTCTATTATTATTTGCTGCTATCTCTTCTACATACATGGTAATTTTGTCATTCGCATTTGTTCCTGGCTGAAACCGAATAGTAGCATTATTTCCAAAATCAAAACTTCTGAATTTATAATCAGTACTCGTATCATTCAGGATTAGGGTATCTCCATTTCCAATCGTAATATCGCGATAACATCCTCCTGGAAGTGTCTGAATTCCACTCACATTAACATCACTTCCTGAACCACAGTGATCTGACCACTGCATTGACAGAGCAGGCAAGCTGTTTCCATGACATCCAGCACCTTCGCAGGTATTACCAGAGACAGCTCCGGTCGGCCTCTGAAGAACAACACTTGGGTTGGCCGCGAGTGATTCTGCATCTCCATGAATATGACTTTTTAGTGTGAGCGTACTATCTGACTGTACAACACAGTTGGAACGTTGAGCCCCCTTCTCCCATGAAGTTCCGTTGTGGACAAATGCATAGGACCAACAGGTGTTATTTCCCCCCTTAGTTCGCAGCCAATCTCTTCCATAAAATCCAAATGGAGTTCCTCCAGCAGTAACCAGACTAGAGTACACATAAGAGAAGCTGTGAACTCCACGATCTGGGTTATTACCTGTTACCACGTCAACTCGAAATATTGGCTCGTAGTTTCCATCGGTCTCGCGAGCCCAGATAACGAGAACGCGAGCATTCGCTTCACCGAGATCTGCATTTTGAAAGCTTGTTATGGCATCGAACGCTGTTCCAGTATCGATATTGTTTACCGCAGGAAACGCAGATGTTCCAAAGAAATCATTGTTCGTAAGCAGCACAGAGTTATTAGTACCACTCATTTTTACCATACTATAGGCACCGAAATCTTGTCCCTCATTGTCTCCTAGAGCAGGCGAACCGAGATCAAAATTGCTACTAAAATTGGCTGCTGTGAATCCATCAACAAGAGATTTAGAATTCTCTTGAAGCCAAGACACTGTCTTGTTAAGAGTCTCTTCTACTTCGTAGTAGTACTCAGAACGAGTCTTTACGAGTGCTCGAGTCTTCGTATTCGAGCTTGCAGAGTCAATCATTCCGGCACCAACAAGTAGCCCCAGAGAAAGAAGGAGTAGGATAGCGATTAATGCATATCCTCCCTCACTGTTTATTTTTGTCTTTGTATCCATAATTTCCTCGCTAAAAACTAGAAAAAATAATTCAGATTTCTAAGACCAAACACCTGACTTACCGTGGAGGTATAGCTTGTTCCATCCTTCAATAACGAATCATTTGTCAGAGAGATTGTAATTCTCACTGAACGAAGTTGATCCATCACTACCGTATTTGTAAGAGGAAGTGCGAGAGAGTTTCCATTAATATCCAGGTATTCAATGTTCATGGTGGCATCACTCCCTAGCAGCACTGCACCAAATCCTGAATCTCTTGTAATTCCGGTTCCCGGAGTATAGGCATAGGTAATCATGGGAACTTCTTCTAAGATGCTCCCCATACCAAAGGTAGCTCCGGCACTCGTCACATAACCGGCATTTAGTGTAATCGTATTACTTCCTGCATTCACTCCGGATATAACTCCATAGAGCCCCTCATCGCCTGAGATAACACTGTTGCTAATGTAAATCGGATCATTTACATCGAGACCAGAGACATCAGTTACTCCAAGGGTGAGAGAACTCGAAGGATCAAAGTCTGCGGTTAAAAGTGCAACTTCTCCGGTCTCGTTCAATCGAAAACTTATCGAGGTAGCTGTAGTAGCAGAGATATCAATTGGCTCAGTTACTGTGGGATCAGAAAGAGTCACTTCTCCGATGGAAAAATTTTGCTGGTCAAAAGGAACACCATTTCCGAGGATTCGAACTTCGTTCCCAAGGGTCTGCATGATTGCTTGAGCTTGAACGTGGGTTTCAATTCGCACATGATGATCAAAAGATATCCCCGTTATGCTCGTATAGGTCTGCATTGCACCGATACACACAATTGAAGTGAGGAGAAGAGTAATGATTGCTTCAAAGAGCGTAAATCCATCTTCTCTGCTGTATTTATGGGAGTAGTTCATCTTTTTCTATACCATTTTATTCCGACAGTTCTACTCCCACAGTGCAAATGTTGTATTGAATTGTACTGAGGTCGGTATTTTTGAGCCGCTTGTAGCAACATTAACATTCACTGTTCTCGAACTATCACCATTCACGGTAACAGTTGTTGTTCGAGTAAATGCGATATTAAGGTCACTCCATTGGACATTATTCTCAGTCGAGTTGTATGAGGCATCTAAAAGATCGACATCAACCGCGGATAGCTCCTCAACTTTACTAATTGCTAGGCTGTTTGCTGCAAAATTTACTTCGGTAAGTTGAGCTGTCCAAAGCGCCATCGTTAAATTTGTTATAGCTGCTGCTGCCATGACAGAAAGAAGTACGGTAGCAACAAGCACCTCTACAAGGGTAATTCCCTCTTCCGAGTCTAGTACTGTTACGTATGGAAGCTTTTGCATAAACATCTACCACTATTGATAAGAGAAAAGGCCTGTCCCATAGAGCGTTCCTGAAGCAAATTGGACAACGCCATCACTTGTTGAATCTTGGAGCGTTACACTGAGAGAATTGATAATGTCAAAATTATCTACAGGAAGACCCTTTGAGCCCACATTCCGCAGTTGAATTGGGGTAAAAGTGTTGTAAAAAGTCCTGGATTATTAGTGAGTTACGCTATTCATCGGTCATTCCACGGTGCCCT